>NZ_JBWKAW010000050.1:0-36358 GCF_056437345.1 Kitasatospora sp. NPDC042419 | reverse complement strand
CGCACCACACCCGCCGGCAACGCCTCGCCACCGACCACCCACGTGCCGGCCGCACCCTTCAACTCCCCGCCCGACAACAACTCGGACAGCAGCGGAAGATGCGCCGGAACAGCCTTCACCAGACCGAACCCGCCGTCCACGGAGCGCACCAGCTCCGCCAGACCCTCCCCACCGCCTGCGCGGCTCACCACCACCGGCGCACCCGAAATCAGCGGCACCACCACACTCGTCACCGTCAGGTCGAACGCCAGCGAGGAGTGCAGCGGCGCGCCACCCTCCGTCCGGTACGAACCCGCCGCCCAGCGCGCGTAGTTCGCCAACCCTCCGTGCGGAACCGCCACACCCTTCGGCCGACCCGTCGAACCCGACGTGTAGATCACATACGCCAGGCCGTCGGCCGACAGCGGCGCCTCGGGCGCGGTCGCGGGCAGCATCGACAGCTGGACGCCCATCAGAGCGGAGTCCACCGCGACCATCCGCGCCCGGCCGGCCGGCAGGTCCCCCAGCACGTCCTCGTCGGTCAGCGTCAGCACCGCGCCGCTGTCCGCGAGCATGAACGAGATCCGCTCCACGGGGTACGACGGGTCGATCGGCAGGAACGCCGCCCCCGCCTTCCACGCCGCCAGGATCGCCGTCACAGCCTCGACGCCGCGCGGCAGGCACACACCCACCACCGACTCCGCACCGACACCCTGGCCCACCAGGTACCGCGCCAGGCGGTTCGCCCGCACGTCCAGCTCCGCGAACGACACCTCCTCGCCGTCGGAAACCACCGCGACCGCGTCCGGCGTCCGCACCACCTGCGCCTCGAACAGCTCCGGCACCAGAGCCGAACCCTGCTCCACCACCGTGGAGTTCCACTCGGTCAGCACCTGCGCGCGCTCCCGCGCCGACAGCACCTCCAGCGAGTCCACCTCCGCACCCGGGTCGCGCGTCACCGCGTCCAGCACCCGCAGCAGGGCGGACGCGATCCGTTCGACCGATCCCGCGTCGAACAGGTCGGCTGCCGCGACCACCACGCCGCGCAGCCCGCCCGGCGCACCCGCCGCGTCGAACGCCTCGGTGAGCCGCACCTCCAGATCGAACTTGGCCGCCGCGGTCCCGAGCTCGGCCGCGCCCGGCCCACCGGCCGGCCCGTCGGCCACCGTCACCCGGTCAGCGGCGTTGTTCTGCAGGTCCAGCTGGACCTGGAACAGCGGGTGCCGAGCACGGGAGCGGGCAGGGGCGAGCTCCTCGACGAGCTTCTCGAACGGCACGTCCTGGTGCGCCAGCGCGGACAGCGTCGCCTCGCGCACCCGACCGAGCAGCTCACGGAAGGTCGGGCGACCCGAAAGGTCCGTCCGCACCACCAGGGTGTTGATGAAGAACCCGACCAGATCGTCCAGCGCCTCGTCCGTACGACCCGCGTTCGCCGAACCGATCGGAATGTCCGTCCCCGCACCCAGCTTCGACAACAGCACCGCCAGCGAGGCCTGCAACACCATGAACGGCGTCACACCCTCCGCCCGCGCCACCTCGGCGAGGCGACCGTGCACCTCCGCCGGCACCTCCAGCGGCAGGCGGAGGCCCCGGTGCGAGGCGACCGCGGGTCGCGGCCGGTCCACGGGGAGCGCCAGCTCCTCCGGCACATCGGCCAGCGCTCCGCGCCAGTACTCGATCTGGCGCGAGACCAGGCTCTCCGGATCGCTCTCGTCGCCCAGCAGTTCGCGCTGCCAGAGCGTGTAGTCGGCGTACTGGACCGGCAGCGGTGCCCACTCCGGCGCCCGACCCGCCGACCGGGCCTCGTACGCGGTCATGATGTCCCGGCTGAGCGGGGCCTGGGACCAGCCGTCGGCGGCGATGTGGTGGAGCAGGATCAGCAGAACCCTCTCCTCCGCCCCGGCCTCGAACAGCGTGGCGCGGAACGGCACTTCACGGGACAGGTCGAAGGCGTATCCCGCGGCCTCGACCAGCGCCTCCTCCAACGCGTCCGGCGCGACCGCCACGGAGTGCAGGTCCCAGGCCAGCTCGGCCGCATCGGCGATCCGCTGGTACGGCTCGGTCTCGCCGGCCACGTAGACGGTACGCAGCACCTCGTGGCGTCCGATGACGTCGCGCAGTGCCGAGCTCAGTGCCCCGGTGTCCGCATCGGCCGGGAGGACCACCCGGAAGGCGATGTTGTAGGTCGAGCCGGGGCCCTCCAGCTGGTCGATGAACCAGAGCCGCTGCTGGGCGGAGGAGAGCGGAAGGCGCTCCGGCCGCTCGCCGGCCCGCAGGGCGAGGCGGGCACCGGCCGAACCGGCCAGACGGGCCGCCAGCGCGGCCGCCGTCGGCGCCTCGAACAGGGTGCGCAGCGGCACCTCGATCCCGAGCACCGCCCGGATCCGGCTGATCAGGCGGACGGCGAGCAGGGAGTGACCGCCGAGGGCGAAGAAGTCGTCCTCCACGCCGACGCCTTCGAGGCCGAGGACCTCGGCGAAGGCGGCGCAGACGAGTTCCTCGCGGGCGTTCGCCGGGGCGCGGCCGGAACCCGAGGTGTACTCGGGGGCGGGCAGGGCCTTGCGGTCCAGCTTGCCGTTCACGCTCAGCGGCAGCGCGTCGAGGACGACGACCGCCGACGGCACCATGTACTCCGGCAGACTGAGTGCCGCGAACTCCCGGACGGACTGCGACAGTTCAGCGCCCTCGCCGTCGGTGACGACGTAGGCGACCAGACGGATGTCACCCGCGCCGTCCTCGCGGGCCACGACGGCCGCCTGCGCCACCTGCGGATGCGCGGCCACCACGGACTGCACCTCACCCGGCTCGATCCGGAAGCCACGGATCTTCACCTGCTCGTCCGCACGGCCCAGGAACTCCAACTGCCCGTCCCCGGTCCACTTCGCGAGATCGCCCGTGCGGTACATCCGCGCACCCGGCTCGAACGGGTTCGCGACGAACCGCTCCGCCGTGAGCCCGGAACGGTGGGCGTAACCGCGGGCCAGCTGGACGCCCGCGAGGTAGAGCTCACCGGCGACGCCGACCGGCACCGGCCGCAACGACGAATCCAGCACGTACAGGCGGGTGTTGGCCACCGGCCCGCCGATCGGCACCACGCCCGACAGCTGCCCCGGCGCGCACTCCCACGCCGTGACGTCGACCGACGCCTCCGTCGGACCGTACAGGTTGTGCAGCCCCACACCGTCGAACACCTCGAAGAACCGCTGCTGGGTACGGAGCGGCAGCGCCTCACCCGAGCACACCACCCGCCGCAACACCCCACCACAACCCGCGGCCGCCGGCTCCGCCAGGAACACCTCCAGCATCGACGGCACGAAGTGCGCCGTCGTCACCCTCTGGTCCGCGATCAACTCCGCCAGGTACTCCGGCTCCCTGTGACCCTCCGGACGCGCCACCACCAGAGCAGCACCCACCGACAACGGCCAGAAGAACTCCCACACCGACACATCGAAACCGAACGGCGTCTTCTGCAACACCCGATCAGCGGACGTGAGTTCGAACCGCGACTGCATCCAGCCCAGACGGTTCACGATGCCCTCGTGCGACACCACCACACCCTTCGGGCGCCCCGTCGAACCCGACGTGAAGATCACATACGCCGGATGCGCCGGCAGCAGGTCAACCCCGGGCACCGAGCCCGACAGACCCGCCAACTCCGCGACGACCGCAGGCTCGTCCAGCACCACCACAGCGATGTCCGAAGGAAGCAGCTCCGCGAACGCCCGCGCCGTCAGCACCACCGCCGGAGCCGCGTCCTCCAGCACCACCGCGATCCGCTCCGCCGGGTACGACGGATCCACCGGCAGATACGCACCACCCGCCTTCACCACACCCAGCAGCGCCACCACCAAGTCGACACCGCGCTCCAACGCCACCGCGACCACCGACTCCGCACCCACACCACGACCCACCAACAAGCGGGCCAGACGGTTCGCCCGGGCATCCAACTCGGCATACGACAGCTCGGTGCCCTCGAACACCACCGCCACCGCATCCGGCGTCCGCGCCACCTGCGCCGCGAACAACCCCGGCAACGTCGACAGCTCGACCCCGACCGCAGTGTCGTTCCACTCCACCAGCACCCGACGACGCTCCGCGGCATCCAGCACCTCGATCGTGCTCAGCGGCACCTGCGGATCGGCGGCGACCTCGGCCAGGACCCGCGCGAGCCGCTCCGCCAGCCGCTCGACCGTCCCCGCCTCGAAGAGGTCCGCCGAACCGACGACACCGCCGTGCAGCCCCGCCGGAGCACCGTCGGCGTCGAAGGCCTCGCCGACGCCGACCTCAAGGTCGAACTTCGACACCGCACCGGCCGAGGGCACCGCGCCCCGGGAGTGCGCGCCGCCGAGGTCCAGGCTCGCCTCCTCGTTGTTCTGCAGCGTCAGTGACACCTGGAAGAGCGGGTGGCGGGCCATCGAGCGGGCCGGCGCCAGCTCCTCGACCAGCTTCTCGAACGGCACGTCCTGGTGCGCGAAGGCGGAGAGCCCCGCCTCCCGGACCCGGGCGACGACGTCGGCGAACGTCGGGTCACCGGTCAGGTCCGTGCGCACCACCAGCGTGTTGACGAAGAAGCCGACCAGATCGTCCAGCGCCTCGTCCGTCCGACCGGCATTGACCGCACCGATCGGGATGTCCGTACCGGCGCCGTGGCGGTTGAGCAGCACGGCCAGCGCCGCCTGCACGACCATGAACATCGTCGCGCCCTCGGCTCGCGCCACGTCCGCCAACCGGGCGTGGACATCCGCCGGGACCCGCAGCGAGGCGGCGTGTCCCCGGTGCGAGGAGACGGCGGGGCGGGGGTGGTCGGCCGGGAGCGTGAGCTCCTCGGGGATCCCCGACAGGGCGTCCTTCCAGTGCGCGATCTGCCGCGCCCCCAGGCTGTCCGGGTCGGCCGGGTCGCCGAGCAGCTCGCGCTGCCAGAGCGCGTAGTCCGCGTACTGGACCGGCAGCGGCTCCCACTCGGGTGCCCGGCCGGCGGTGCGCGCCGCGTAGGCGGTCGACAGGTCGCGCGCCAGCGGAGCCGTCGACCAACCGTCGCTGGCGACGTGGTGCAGGACCACCACGAGCACCGGATCGGTCCCGTCCTCGGGCTCGAACAGCCGGACCCGGATCGGGATTTCGAGGGTGAGGTCGAAGGCGTACTCGGCCGCCCGCTCCACCTCGGACTCCAGGTCCGCCGGCGCCACCGGGATGATCCCGATCTCCCAGTCCAGCTCCTCCGGGTCGAGGATCCGCTGGTAGGGCTCGCCGTCCACGGCCGGGAACACGGTGCGCAGCGACTCGTGCCGCCCGATCACGTCGCGGAACGCGGCGTCGAGCGACCGCCGGTCGGTGTCGACCGAGAGCCGGAGCACCACGGGGATGTTGTACGAGGCGCCCGATTCCTCCAACCGGTTGATGAACCAGAGCCGCTGCTGGCCGTAGGAGAGCGGGAGGTGCTCGGGACGGTCCTTCGGCGCGAGGGGAGTTCGCGCCGCTCCGGCGTCCGAGAGGGTCTCCGCGAGGGCTGCGACGGTCGGGGCCTCGAACAGGGTCCGGATGTCGGTCTCGACACCGAGGACGGCCCGGATCCGGCTGACCAGGCGCACCGCGAGGAGCGAGTGGCCGCCGAGTTCGAAGAAGTCGTCGTCCACGCCCACGGATTCCAGCCCGAGGACGTCGGCGAAGGCCAGGCAGAGCAGCTCCTCCCGCAGGTTCCCCGCACGCCGCCCGGCACCCGTGGCGGTGCTGCCGTAGGCGGGAGCGGGCAGGGCCTTGCGGTCCAGCTTCCCGTTCCCGGTCAACGGCAGCGCGTCCAGCACCACCACCGCGGCCGGAACCATGTGCTCCGGCAGCCGACGAGCCGTGAACTCCCGCACCGCCGCCGGGATCCCACCGGCGTCCTCGTCCGGATCATCCGCCACCACATACGCCACCAACCGGGTGTCACCGTGCGCGTCCCGACGGGCCACCACCGCCGCCTGCCCCACCAGCGGATGAGCGACCACACCGGCCTGCACCTCACCCAACTCCACCCGGAAACCACGGACCTTCACCTGCTCGTCCGCACGACCCAGGAACACCACCCGACCGTCCGCCGCCCACCGCACCCGGTCACCCGTGCGATACATCCGCACACCAGCCTCGAACGGATTCGCCACGAACCGCTCCGCCGTCAGGCCGGGGCGCTTGACGTAGCCGCGCGCCAACTGCGCACCCGCCACATACAACTCACCCGCCACACCCACCGGCACCGGACGCAACGCATCGTCCAACACATAGAACCGCGTGTTGGCCACCGGCGAACCCACCGGCACCAGAACACCACCCGCGGCATCCTCCACACCCAGACGCGTCGTCGCCACACCGATCGTCGTCTCCGTCGGCCCGTAGTGGTTGAACACCGCACCACCACCGGCGTGTCCCACCAACTCACGCACCAACTCCGGCGCCGCCGCCTCACCACCCAGCACCAGCGAACGCGCCGGCAGCACACCACCCACCCCGGCACCCGTGGCAAGCGCCGCCAGATGCGAAGGCACCGCCTTCAGGAAATCGATCCCGTACTCGGCCAGATACGCCGAAACCCTCCCAGGATCGGTGACCGCCTCCTCCGCCAGGACATGCAGCTCACCACCCGACGTCAGACTCGCGAACACCACCGTGTTCCCCAGATCGGTCGCCTGCGCCTGCAACAACGCATACCGCCCACCCGGCACATCGAACCCGACCCGACCCGGCACCGACGACACATAGTTCGCCAACGCCCCGTGCGTGACCGCCACACCCTTCGGCCGACCCGTCGAACCCGACGTGTAGATCACATACGCCAGACCCTCAGGCCGTGTCACAACCCCCGGAGCCGTCACGGGAAGCGCGTCCAACTGCATCCGCGTGAACGTCCCGTCCACCGCCACCAGACGAACCCCCACCGAAGGAAGCTCCCCGAGGATCTCCTCCGTCGTGACGACCAACGCCACCCGGCTGTCCTTCATCGTGAACGCCACACGATCCGCAGGCTGCGCGGCATCCAGCGGCAGGTAACCCGCGCCCGCCTTCCAGACCGCCAGAATCCCCGCGATCATCTCCACACCACGCGGCAGCGCCAGCCCCACCACCGACTCCGCACCCACGCCCTGAGCGACCAGGTAGTGCGCCAGGCGGTTCGCCCGCGCGTCAAGCTCCGCGAACGACACACTCCCGCCCTCGGAGACCAGCGCGACCGCGTCCGGCGTCCGCGCCACCTGCGCCTCGAACAGCCCGGCCACCGAGGACGCCGCGACCGCCTCGTCCGTGGCGTTCCACCCCGTCAGCACCCGCTCGCGCTCACCGGCCTCGACCACGTCCACCAGCGCCACCGGCACACCCGGATCAGCCGTCACCACGTCCAGCACCCGCACCCACGCCGCCGCGATCCGCCCCGCCCACACCGGCTCGAACAGATCCGCCGACACCGTCACCGTGCCACGCACACCCGCCGGACGACCGTCCGCACCGAACACCTCGGTGACGATGACATCGAGGTCGAACTTGGCCGCCGACTCGTGAGCCGTCGTGGCGGAGCCCTGCTCGGCGGGCTCCTCGCCGGCCTGGCCGCCGGCCTGGAGGCCCGGCAGGTCGAGCACGGCTTCGATGGTGTTCTCGGTCGTCAGAACCACCTGGAAGAGCGGGTGGCGGGCCATCGAGCGGGCAGGCGCCAGCTCTTCGACGAGCCGCTCGAACGGCACGTCCTGGTGCGCCAGCGCCGACAGCGTCCGCTCCCGCACCCGGCCCAGCACCTCACGGAAGGTCGGACGACCCGACAGGTCCGCCCGCACCACCAGCGTGTTGATGAAGAACCCGACCAGATCGTCCAGCGCCTCGTCCGTACGACCCGCGTTCGCCGAACCGATCGGAATGTCCGTCCCCGCACCCAGCTTCGACAACAGCACCGCCAACGAGGCCTGCAGCACCATGAACGGCGTCACACCCTCCGCCCGCGCCACCTCCACCAGGCGCGCGTGCACCGCCGCCGGAACCTCCACCGGCACCTGGAACCCACGGTGCGAACCCACCGCCGGACGCGGCCGGTCGAACGGAAGCTCCAGCTCCTCCGGAGCACCCGCCAACGCCTCACGCCAGTACTCCAACTGGCGCGACAGCGTGCTCCCGGGGTCGGTCTCCTCACCCAGCACCCGACGCTGCCACAGGGTGTAGTCGGCGTACTGCACCGGCAGCGGCGCCCACTCCGGCGCCCGACCCGCCGCACGCGCCGCGTACGCCACCGACAGGTCACGCGCCAACGGACCCCGCGACCAACCGTCGCTCGCCACGTGGTGCATCACCACCACCAGCGCCCGCATCCCCGCGCCGGCCTCGAACAGCCAGGCCCGGAACGGCACCTCGCGCGACAGGTCGAAGGAGTACCCCAGGGCCTCCTCCACCGCCGCACCCAGCTCCTCCGGCGCCACCCGCGACACCGACAGGGACCACTCCAACTCCTCCGGAGCAAGGATCCGCTGGTACGGCTCACCGTCCACGACCGGGAACACGGTGCGCAGCACCTCGTGCCGCCCGAGCACGTCCAGGAACGCCGCACCCAGCGCCCCGTGGTCCACCTCGTCGGACAGCCGGATCACCGCCGGCACGTTGTACGTCGCGCTCGGCCCCTCCAACTGGTTGATGAACCACAACCGCCGCTGCGCGAACGACAACGGCACCCGCTCCGGCCGCACCCCCGCCGTCAACGCCGCCCGGGCCTCACCCGCACCCGCGCCCGCACCCGCGATCCACGCGGCCAACCCCGCCACCGTCGGCACGTCGAACAGCACCGGCACCGGCACCTCCACACCCAGCACCGCGCGCACCCGGCTCACCAGGCTCACCGCCAACAGGGAATGGCCACCCAGATCGAAGAAGTCATCGTCCACACCGACACCCTCAACACCCAGCACCTCCTCGAACGCCGCGCAGAGCAACTCCTCCTGCAGCGTCGCCGGACCACGGCCCGCGCCGCCCGTGTAGTCGGGGGCCGGCAGGGCCCTGCGGTCCAGCTTGCCGTTCACGCTCAACGGCAGCGCGTCCAGGACGACGACCGCCGACGGCACCATGTACTCCGGCAGCGAGGCCGCCACGAGCCTGCGCACCGCCTCCGGAAGGCCGGCGACGTCGGCGGCGGCGCCGTCCTCGGGGACGACGTAGGCGACCAGGCGACGGTCGCCGGGGCGGTCCTCCCGCACGACGACGGCGCTCTGACCGACCTGGTCGTGGCCGGCGACGACGGTCTCGACCTCGCCCGGCTCGATCCGGAAGCCGCGGACCTTCACCTGGTCGTCCGCACGGCCGAGGAAGAGCAGCTCCCCCTCGGCGGTCCAGGTGCCGAGGTCCCCGGTCCGGTACATCCGCCCGTCGCCGAACGGGCACGCCACGAACCGCTCCGCGGTCAGCCCGGGCCGGCCGTGGTAGCCGCGCGCCAGGCCGGGGCCCATGACGTAGAGCTCACCGGGCACGCCCTCGGGCACGGGCCGCAGGTTCCGGTCCAGCACGAAGACCTTCGCGCCGTTGATCGGCCGGCCGATCGGCACCGGGCCCCGTCCGTCCGGGTCGAGCGGCTCGGTCATGGTCGCGCAGACGGTGACCTCGGTCGGCCCGTAGGCGTTGATCATCCGCCGCCCCGGCGCCCAGCGCTCGACCAGCGCCGGCGCGGAGGCCTCCCCCGCCACGACGAGGGTGCGCAGGCTTCGCGGCAGCCGATCCACCGTGGCCAGCACCGACGGCGGCACGGTCGCGTGGGTGACGCCGAACTCCGCCACCACGTCGCTCAGCAGGCCCTTCGGCGGCAGCCGGTCCGCGCCGGCCATCACCAGCGTGGCGCCCGAGAGCAGCGCCATGCAGACCTCGGAGACCGCCGCGTCGAAGCTCAGCGAAGCGAGCTGGAGCACCCGCGAACCGGCGCCCACCGCGAACCGCTCGATCTGCGCGGCCGCCAGCGTGCCGATGCCGCGGTGGGCGACCAGCACGCCCTTGGGGCGGCCGGTCGAGCCCGAGGTGTAGATCACGTACGCCGGGTGTGCCGGGGACAGGGCGCTCGCCCGCTCCCCGTCCGTCAGCACCGCGTCGTCGAGCCGCGCGAGCTCCCGGGCGACCGCCGGCTCGTCCAGCACGACCTGCGGCACCAGGACCGAGGCCGGCAGCACCTCGGCCGCGTCCCCCGAGGTGACGACGACCGACGGGGCGGCGTCGGCCAGCATGAACGCGACCCGCTCCACCGGGTACTCCGGATCGACGGGCACGTACGCACCGCCGGCCTTCACGACCGCCAGCAGCGCGACGACCAGCTCGATCCCGCGCTCCATCACCACGCCGACCAGGGACTCCGGGCCGACGCCGCGGCCGACCAGCAGCCGGGCCAGGCGGTTCGCCCGGGCGTCCAGCTCCGCGTAGGACAGCTCGACCCCGTCGCCCGCCACCGCCACCGCGTCCGGCGTCCGGGCGACCTGCGCCTCGAACAGCTCGGGCAGCGTCGCGGCCGCGGTCTCCGGGACGGTGTCGTTCCACTCCACCAGCACCCGGCGGCGGCCCTCGTCGCCGAGCACGTCCACCGCGCCGAGCCGCACCCGGCGGTCCTCGGCCACCGCCGCCAGCACCCGTCCGAACCAGGCCGCGAGGCGCTCCGCCGTCTCCGGCTCGAACAGGTCGGCGGAGGCGACCAGCGAGCCGCGCAGGCCCGCCGGCGCGCCCGAGGCGTCGAAGGTCTCCCGGATGCCGGCCCACAGGTCGCACCGCGACACCGTGGTCCCCGCCGACAGCTCGCCGGCCTCGATCCCGGACAGGTCCACCTCGGCTTCCGCCGTGTTCTCCACGGACAGCAGGACCTGGCAGAGCGGGTGCCGCGACAGCGAACGGGACGGGGCGAGCTCCTCGACCAGCTTCTCGAACGGCACGTCCTGGTTGGCGAAGGCCGACAGGCTGGTCTCGCGCACCCGCGCCAGGACGTCGGTGAACGCCGGATCGCCGGACAGGTCCGTGCGCAGCACCAGGGTGTTGATGAAGAACCCGACCAGGTCCTCAAGCGCCTCGTCGGTACGGCCGGCGTTGACCGCGCCGACGGCGATGTCGGTGCCGGCACCGAGGCGGTTCAGCAGCACGGCCAGACCGGCCTGCAGGACCATGAACATGGTCGTGCCCTCGGCGCTAGCGATCTCGGCGAGCCGGGCGTGCACCTCCGCCGGGACGTCCAGCGACACGCCGTGGCCCCGGTGGGAGGAGACCGCGGGGCGCGGGTGGTCGGCCGGGAGGGCCAGGTCCTCGGGGAGGCCGGCGAGGTCGGCGCGCCAGAACTCCACCTGGCGCGACAGCAGGCTGTCCGGGTCGTCCCCGTCGCCCAGCAGCTCGCGCTGCCACAGCGCGTAGTCCGCGTACTGGACCGGCAGCGGCTCCCACTCCGGCGCCCGGCCCGCGCTGCGCGCCGCGTAAGCGGTCGACAGGTCGCGCGCCAGCGGCGCCCTGGACCAGCCGTCGCCGGCGATGTGGTGCATCACCACGACCAGGATGTGCTCGTCCGCTCCGCCGCGGAACAGCCGGCCGCGGAACGGCAGTTCCTCCGCCAGGTCGAAGGCGTGGTCGAACTCTGCGGAGACCGCGGCCTCCAGGTCGGCCGACGCGACGTCGACGACCTCCAGCTCCCACGCCAGGTCGTCGAGCCCGACGATCCGCTGGTAGGGCTCGCCGTCCACGGTCGTGAACACCGTCCGCAGCGCTTCGTGCCGGCCGATCACGTCCCGCAGTGCCGCGTCCAGCGCCTCGCGGTCGACCGCGCCGGCCAGCCGCAGCGCCACCGGGATGTTGTACGACGCGCTCCGGCCCTCCAGCCGGCTGACGAACCAGAGGCCCCGCTGGGCGAAGGAGAGCGGCACCAGCTCCGGGCGCTCCCGGCGGGTGAGCTGCTTCCGGGCGGCCTGGGCGCCCGCGAGCCGGGCGGCGAGGCCGCCGACGGTCGGGGCCTCGAACAGGTCGCGGACCTCCACCTCGACGCCGAGGAGCGTCCGGATCCGGCTGGTCAGGCGGACGGCGAGCAGGGAGTGGCCGCCGAGGGCGAAGAAGTCGTCGTCGACGCCGACCTCGGAGACCCGCAGCACCTCGGCGAACGCCCCGCAGAGCACCCGCTCGCGCTCGTTCGCCGGCGCCCGCCCGGATCCGGCACCGCCCGACAGCTCGGGCGCGGGCAGGGCCTTGCGGTCCAGCTTGCCGTTCCCGGTCAGCGGCAGCGCGTCCAGCACCACGACGGCCGACGGCACCATGTGCTCCGGCAGCCGCCGCCCGGCGAACTCCCGTACGGACGGGGGGAGGTCACTCGTGTCCTCGTCGGGGTCGTCGGCGACGACGTAGGCCACCAGGCGCACGTCGCCCGGCACGTCCTCGCGGGCGATCACGGCCGCCCGGGCCAGCCGCGGGTGTCCGGAGATCGCGGCCTCGACCTCGCCGGGCTCGATCCGGAAGCCGCGGACCTTCACCTGCTCGTCGGCGCGGCCCAGGTACTCCAGTTGGCCGTCGGCGCGCCAACGGGCGACGTCCCCCGAGCGGTACATCCGCGCACCCGACTCGAACGGGTTCGCCACGAACCGCTCCGCCGTCAGGCCGGGGCGCTTGACGTAGCCGCGCGCCAGCTGCGCGCCCGCGATGTACAGCTCACCGGCGACGCCCACCGGCACCGGGCGCAGCGCGGCGTCCAGCACGTACAGGCGGACGTTCGCGGTCGGGCGGCCGATCGGCACCGAGTCGCCGACCTCGTCCCCGGCCCGCACCTCGAACACCGAGCAGCCGACCGTAGCCTCCGTCGGCCCGTACTCGTTCACCACCACCGACTCGGGCGCGCGCTCCAGCCAGGCCCGCACCACCGGACCCGACAGCGCCTCGCCGCCGACCACCCACGTTCCCGCCGCCTCCGCGGCCTGACGGTCGGTCAGCATCTCGGACAGCAGCGGCAGGTGTGCCGGTACCGCCTTCGCCAGACCGAAGCTCCCGCCGCCGCGCAGCAGCTCCGCCAGGCCGTCGGCGCCGCCCGCGCGGCTCGCCACCACCCGCGAGCCCGAGATCAGCGGCACGACCACGCTGGTCACCGTCAGGTCGAAGGCGAGCGAGGAGTGCAGCGGGGCGCCGCCCTCGGTCCGGTACGAACCGGCCGCCCACAGGACGTAGTTGGCCAGCGCGCCGTGCGGGACCGCCACGCCCTTCGGGCGGCCCGTCGACCCCGAGGTGTAGATCACGTACGCCAGGCCGTCGCCCGAGACCGACGTCTCGGGGGCGGTCGCGGGCAGCATCGAGAGTTGGACGCCCATCAGGGCCGAGTCCACCGCGACCATCCGCGCGCGGCCGGCCGGCAGGTCCCCCAGGACCTCCTCGTCGGTCAGCGTCAGCACGGCGCCGCTGTCCGCGAGCATGAACGAGATCCGCTCCACGGGGTACGACGGGTCGATCGGCAGGAACGCCGCCCCGGCCTTCCAGGCGGCGAGGATCGCGACCACCGCCTCGGCACCCCGGGGCAGGCAGACGCCGACCAGCGACTCGGCCCCGACACCCTGGCCCACCAGGTACCGGGCAAGGCGGTTGGCCCGCTCGTCCAGCTCCGCGAACGACACCTCCTCGCCGTCGGCGACCACGGCCACCGCGTCCGGCGTCCGGGCCGCCTGCGCCGCGAAGAGCTCCGGCACCAGCCCCGGCCCGAGGTCGGCCGACGAGTCGTTCCACTCGGTGAGCACCCGGTGGCGCTCGGCGTCGCCCAGCACGTCCACCGAGCCCAGCGGCACGTCCGCCCCGCCGTCGAGAGCCCGTACCAGTGCCGCCGCCAGGTCCGCGGTGGCGACCTGCACCAGCTCGGCGACCGCGTGCGGGACGATCGGGGCGATGGCGTCGATCGTCACGTCGAGCGTGTCTCCGTCGTCCGTCACCGCGACGGACAGCGGGTAGTTGGTCCGGTCGTGCTCGAAGACCATCCGGATGCCGCCGGTCACGCCCTCCGGCGCGTCGGCCCGATCGGCCTGCGCGCCCCGGGTGCCGTGGCTGTGGCGGTAGTTGAAGAACGAGGTGAACAGCGGGACGTTGCCGGGCACGCCGCTCGCGCGCTGTGCGACCGCCAGCGGGGCGTGCTCGTGCTCCAGCAGCTCGGCCAGCTGACCGCGCATCGCCGACACGGCTTCCAGCGCCCCGAGTTCTCCGGTGCGCAGGCGGACCGGCAGGGTGTTCATGAACGGGCCGGGCACGCGGTCGGAGCCGGCGCCGGCGTTCATCCGGCCGAACAGGACGGTGCCGAACACCACGTCGGACCGGCCCGAGACGGCCGCCAGCACGCGCGCCCAGGCGACGTGCAGGACGGACGCCGGGCTGACGCCGATCCGCCGGGAGATCTCCCGGATCCGATCGGTCAGGTCCTGCGGCAGGGTGAGCCCGTCCCGGACCACGCCGCTGCCGTCGCCGCGCGCGTCGACCAGGCCGAACGGCGCGGTCGGCTCGTCGACGTCGCCGAGCAGCTCGCCGAAGTAGCGCTCGTGCTCGGCCTCGTCGACGGCGCCGCGCGCCTGGGCCACGAAGTTGCGGAACGGGAGCGGCTCGGCGAGTTCGGCGCCGCGCCCGGTGAGGAAGGCGTGCACCTCCGCCAGCAGGACCTCCTTGGCGGTGTGGTCCTGGACCATGTGGTGCATCCGGATCAGGACCAGCCACCGGCCGTCGGCGCCGCGCTGCGGGGCGTGCGCCACGTGCAGGCCGATCAGCGGGGCCCGGGTGAGGTCCATCGGCGTGCTGCCGAGCGCCACCAGTTCGGCGATCGGGTCGTCCCCGTGCGGGTCGAGGGCGACCTCGGCCACCTGCAGCTCGGCCCGGCGCCACACCACCTGGGCGGGTTCGCGCAGCCCGTCCCAGACGATGCCGGTGCGCAGGACGTCGTGCCGGTCGACCACCTGCTGCAGGGCGCCCAGGAAGCCGTCCAGGAGTTCGCGCGAGTCGAGCTCCAGCACGGTGGGCAGGGCGTAGGCGTCATCGCCGGCGCCGGCGAGCAGGTGGTGGAAGAGCAGGCCTTCCTGGAGCGGGGCGAGCGGGTAGACGTCCGCGATGTTCGCGGCGCCGCCCTCGACGGTGGCCGCGATCCGCTCGATCTCCTCCGCGGTGACGTCGACCAGCGGCAGCATGTCCGGCGTGATCGCGGTCGCGCCGGCCGGGATCAGGTTCTCCGGGACCGCGACCTGGGCGGTGCCCCCGGCCAGCGCGAGCCCGGCCGGGGTCGGGCTCGCGAACAGCGCGCGCACGGAGACCGGGACGCCGCGGGCGCGCAGCCGCTCGACCAGCCGGACGGCGAGCAGCGAGTGGCCGCCGAGGGCGAAGAAGTCGTCGTCGACGCCGACCCGTTCCAGGCCCAGCGCCTCGGCGAACTCCTCGCACAGGATCCGCTCCTGGCGGTTCGCCGGGGGCCGGCCGCCGCCGACCGCGAACTCCGGGGCCGGCAGCGCCCTGCGGTCGAGCTTTCCGTTGACGGTCAGCGGCAGGGCGTCCAGGACGACGACCGCCGCCGGGACCATGTACTGCGGCAGCCTCGACCCGACGAACTCACGGATGGTGGAGCCGAGTTCGGCCTGGCCGGGGGCGCCCTCCGCCGGGACGACGTAGGCGACCAGGCGCACGTCGCCGGGGGTGTCCTCGCGCGGGACGACGGCGGCCCGGGCAACCCCGGGGTGCGCGGCGACCACCGTCTGGACCTCGCCGGGCTCGATCCGGAAGCCGCGGATCTTGACCTGCTCGTCCGCGCGGCCGGCGAAGACCAGTCGGCCGTCCTCGGTCCAGCGCACCAGGTCGCCGGTGCGGTAGAAGCGCTCACCGGGCGCGTACGGGGAGGCGACGAACCGCTCCGCGGTGAGGTCGGAGCGGCCGACGTACCCGCGGGCCAGCTGTGCGCCGCCGATGTAGAGCTCACCGGCGACGCCGGGCGGGACCGGCTGCAGGCGCCGGTCCAGCACGTACATCCGGGTGTTGGCGACCGGGCCGCCGAAGGGCACCGCCCCGGTGCCGTCCGGGTCGATCCGCCCGACTGCGGTGATCACGGCCGCCTCGGTCGGCCCGTAGGCGTGGACGAGCCGCCGGTCACGGGCCCAGGCGCGGGCGAGCGCGGGGTCGATGCCTTCGGAGCCGACGACCATGGCGCCGACCCCGGCGAGGTCCTCCAGTTCCAGGACGGCGAGCAGCGAGGGCACCAGACTGGCGGAGCGGACGCCGGCCGACTCCACCAGGGCGCGCAGCAGCGCGGCTTCGGAGCGTTCGGCGGCGGTGGCGACCACGAGGGTGCCGCCGTTGGCGAGGGTGACGGCGACGTCCAGGACGGAGGCGTCGAAGTTGAACGAGGCGAACTGCAGGACCGGGACGCCCGGGCCGACCTCCATCAGGGGGCCGAACACCGACACCAGGTTGGCGAGGGCGCCGTGGCCGGTGGCCACGCCCTTCGGCCGGCCGGTCGAACCGGAGGTGTAGATGACGTAGGCGAGGCCGTCGGGGCCGACCGGGCGGTGCGGGGCGGTGGTGGGCAGGCCGGCGAGCGCCGCGGCCTCCTGCGGGTCGTCGAGCCAGAGCACCCGGTCGGTGTCGAGCCGGGCGGCGACGCCGTCGGCGGCGTCCCGGGTGCTGAGCACCACCCGGGCGCGGCTGTCGTCGAGGATGTAGGCCAGGCGGTCGACGGGGTGCTCGGGGTCGAGCGGGACGTAGGCGCCGCCGGCCTTCCAGACGGCGAGGATCGCGGTGACGATGTCGACGCCGCGCGGCAGGCAGAGGCCGACCACCGTCTCGGCACCCACGCCGAGGCCGGCTAGCCGGTGGGCGAGCCGGTTGGCCCGCGCGTCGAGCTCGGCGTAGCTGACGCCGGTGCCTTCGTGCAGCACCGCGACGGCGTCCGGGGTCAGTTCGGCGTGCCGGGCGAACAGCTCGGGCAGCAGGCCCGTTCCGACCGCGGCCGCGGTGTCGTTCCACGCGGACAGCAGCCGCTCGCGCTCGTCCGCGGCGAGCACGTCGACGGCGCCGATCGGGGCCTCGGGCGCGCGGGTGAGCTGCTCGACGACGCGGGCCAGCCGCTCGGCGAAGCGGACGGCGGAGCCGGCCTCGAAGAGGTCGGCGTTGACGATGACCGAGCCGCTCAGGCCGGCCGGGGCGCCGGTCTCGTCGAAGGTCTCCTCGGCGACGACTTCGAGGTCGAACTTGGCGACGGTGCCCGTCGGTCCCTCGGCGGGGGACGGCTCGGCGCCGGTTCCGCCGGCGACCTGCGCGCCGGCCAGGGAGGCCTCGGCGCGGGCGAGGTTCTCCACGCTGAGCATGACCTGGAACAGCGGGTGGCGGGCGAGCGTACGGGTCGGGGCGAGTTCCTCGACCAGCTTCTCGAACGGGACGTCCTGCCGTTCGAAGGCGGACAGGTCGGTCTCGCGCACGCGGGCCAGGAGCTCGGTGAAGGTCGGGTCACCGGACACGTCGGTGCGCAGCACCAGGCTGTTGATGAAGAAGCCCACCAGGTCGCGCAGGCCCACGTCGGTGCGGCCGGCCACCGCCGTGCCGATCGGCAGGTCGCTGCCCGCCCCGAGTTTGGACAGCAGCACCGCGAGGGCGGCCTGCAGGGCCATGAAGACGGTCGCGCCCTCCGCGCGGGCCAGCTCCACCAGCCGCGCGTGGGCTTCGGCCGGGATCTCCAGCGGGGTGCGGTGGCCGCGGTAGGAGGCCACCGGGGGCCGGATGTGGTCGAACGGGAGCTCCAGCTCCTCCGGTGATCCGCTCAGCACGGTTCGCCAGTAGGCGAGCTGACGGTTCATCAGACTCGCCTGGTCGTCCGGGTCGCCGAGCAGTTCGCGCTGCCAGAGGGTGTAGTCGGCGTACTGGACGGCCAGCGGCTCCCAGTCGGGCGCACGGCCCGCGCGGCGGGCCGCGTAGGCGGCGGAGACGTCGCGGGCCAGCGGGCGCAGCGAGTAGCCGTCGCCGGCGATGTGGTGCACCACCACGGCCAGCACGTGCTCCGTCGGCCCTGTGCTGAACAGCCAGGCGCGGATGGGGAGTTCGGAGGAGAGGTCGAAGGCGGTCGCGGCCGCGCCGGCGAGCGCGCGATCGAGCTCGGCCCGCACCGCGGCCGGGTCGCCGCCGGACAGGTCGACCCGCCGGAGGGCCCAGTCGAGGTCCTCGGCGGAGTGGATGCGCTGGTACGGCTCGCCGTCGGCGACGGCGAAGGTGGTCCGCAGGACCTCATGGCGTTCGAGGACGTCGCGCAGGGCGGCGGCGAGGGCGTCCTGGTCGATCTCGCCGGACAGCGGCAGCGCGAGGGGGATGTTGTAGTGCGCGCTCGGCCCCTCCACCTGCTGGATGAACCACAACCGACGCTGCGCATATGACAACGGAACCATCAGGACCCCTCCTGCGTACGTCCTCGCCGCGACGTCGGCCGAGGCTGACTGGTGAACTCCGGCCGCTCTCCCGGCCGTGCCCACCGGCGCTGCCGGCAGCGCCGGTGGGCACGGCTGTGAGGACCGCGCGGAATTCCTCCGCCCGGCCCGGCCTCTGACAACCGTTGCGTACGGGCCGTCGGTCGATTCCGGTTGCCCTCGGCACCGCATCGACTCGGATTCCGGCCCGATCGAATGCCCCTGTTTCCTTCTTCGGTGATACGGGGCACCGAAGCTTCCCCGGCAGTCACTATGACCCACCGTCCGGCGGATGATCAATGTTCGGCCCGCGCGCCCGGGAACCGGCCCGGGCAGCGCGATCACGGCTCCGCGAGGGGTGTTCGGTCCGCCTGTTCAACTGCCCCCGCGAGCCCAGTTGAACAGGCCGCGGAGAACCGTCCGCCGTCCGAACGCTTGACAAACGGACGGCCCGGGTTTCCCCGGGCCCGCGAATTCACCGGTCGAGAACAATGCCGCGAATTCACGGCAGGAAAAAGGCGCGGGCCGGATCGGCCCGCGCCTGTGCGAGGGAGTGCGGAACAGCGCTCACTGGTCCCGTCGGAGCGGGGCGAGAACGGTCATCGCCGTGGCGGCCGCCGCCCAGACGGCGAGGACCGCGCAGGCGCCGCCCACCGTCCACGGCCACTCCGCGTCGGCCGGCTGTCCGTGGCCGAGGCGGTCCCAGGCCTGCATGACCGTCATGTGCAGCACGTCCACGCTGAGGCGGCTGCGGCCGTTCAGCAGCGAGGGGATCACGAAGAGCAGGGCGACGGTCGCCACGACGGTCGCCACGCTGTGCCGTACCACCGCGGCCACGCCCATCCCCACCAGGGCGGACACCGGGGCGAGCAGTGCGGAGGCCGCGATCAGGCGCAGGACCCCGGGGTGCCCGAGCCCGACGGCGAGGTCCTGGCCGGACAGCGCCACCTGGGCGGCCCCGTAGGAGGCGAACGCCGCGCCCGTACCGAGCAGGGTCGTGGCCACCACGACCGCCGCCGCCTTCGCGGCCATCGCCGGGCCCCGGGCGGGCACCGCCGTGAAGGTCGTCCGGATCAGGCCCGAGGTGAACTCGCCCAGGACCGTGATGGCCCCGATCGCGGCGGCACCGATGACCAGCATCGTCGCGGCGCCGGACGGGAAGGTCTCGGCGACCGGTCCGAGCACCCGGAACAGGGCCCGCTGCTGCTCGTCACCGCTGCCGTACTCCCGCAGGTCGCCCACGGCGATGGAGTAGGTGCTCACCAGGACCAGCGCCACCGTGGCGGCGAAGGCCCAGGGGGTGGACCGCAGCGACCACAGCTTGATCCACTCGGCGGCGAACAGGTCGCCGAAACGGGCTCTGGGCTCCGGCCGGGCCACGGCCGGCACCGTGGTCGCCCTCGACGTCGTCGGCGCGCTCACGTCACTGGTCCCGGTGGTTCGAGGTGAACACGGTCAGCGCCGCGGCGACCAGGGCCCAGCCGGCGAGGACCGCGCAGGCGCCGCCCACCGTCCACGGCCACAGCATGTCGGTCGGCTGCTCGTGGCCGAGGCGCTTCCAGGCCTCGGCCACGGTCAGGTGGACCAGGCTCGCCCCGCCGCGGGTCCGGCCGTTCAGCATCGAGGGGATCACGAAGAGCAGGGCGACCGTGGCCACGACGGTCAGCACGCTGTGCCGGATCACCGCCGCCATCCCCATGCCCACCAGGGCCGAGACCGGAGCCAGCAGCGCGGAGGCCACGAGCAGGCGCAGCATCCCCGGGTGCCCGAGCCCGACCGCGGCGTCCTCGCCGGACAGCACGATCTGCGCGGCCCCGTAGGAGGCGAACGCCGTGACCACGCCGAGGAGGGTCGAGGCCGCGGTGACCACCGCCAGCTTCGCCGCCATCACCGCGTTGCGGGCCGGCACGGCCGTGAAGGTCGTCCGGATCAGGCCCGAGGTGAACTCGCTGAGGACCGCGATCGCGCCGATCGCGCCGGCACCGACGATCAGCATCGTCGCGGCGCCCTGGGAGAACGCGTCGGCGAGGGTCCCGAAGCTGCGGAAGTACGCCTTCTGCTCGGCGTCGAAGCCGGTGTAGTGCCGCGCGTCCGACAGCGAGCCGAAGACGGTGATCGTGAGGACCAGCGCGGCGGTGGCGGCGAAGGCCCAGGGGGTGGACCGCAGCGACCACAGCTTGATCCACTCGGCGGCGAACAGGTCGCCGAAACGGGCCCTGGGCTCCAGCTGGGCCACGGCCGGCACCGTGGTCGCCGTCGACGTCGTCGGCGCGGTCACTTCTTCTCCCCCGCGAGGTACTCGACGCTGTCGGCGGTCAGTTCCATGAACGCCTCCTCCAGCGAGCTGGTGTGGTTGGTCAGTTCGTTCAGCAGGATGCGGTTCTGGAACGCGATCCCGGCGATCCGGTCCGAGTCCAGCCCGACCACCGTGAGCCTCCCGTCGGCCTCGCGCTCCACCTCGGCCCCCTCGGAGACCAGGAGGGGTTGCAGCGCCGCCGGGTCGGGCGTGCGGACCACCACGCTCCGACGGGCACCGCGGGCCGCGAAGTCCGCCACGCTCTCCGCGGCGATCAGCTCGCCCTTGCCGAGGACGACGAGCTGCTCGGCGGTGTGCTCCATCTCGGACATCAGGTGGCTGGACACGAAGACCGTGCGCCCCTCGGCGGCCAGCCGGCGGAACAGGCCGCGCACCCAGTGCACGCCCTCCGGGTCGAGCCCGTTGAGCGGCTCGTCGAAGAGCAGCACCGGCGGGTCCCCGAGCAGCGCGGTGGCGATGCCGAGGCGCTGGCGCATGCCGAGCGAGAACCCGCCGATCCGGCGGTCCGCCGCGTCCGCGATGCCGGCCTCCCCCAGGACCTCCTCCACCCGGCTGCGCGGGATGGCGTTGCTGCGGGCCAGCGCCCGCAGGTGGGCCCGGGCGGTGCGCCCGCCGTGCACGTCGCCGGCGTCCAGCAGGGCGCCGACGTGCCGCAGGCCGCGGGGCAGCGAACGGAACGGGCGGCCGTCCACGGTGACGGTCCCGCTGGTGGGGGCGTGCAGACCCAGGATCATCCGCAGGGTGGTGCTCTTGCCGGCCCCGTTCGGGCCGAGGAACCCGGTCACCTGGCCCGGGTCGACCGTGAAGGTCAGGTTGTTGACCGCCAGCTTCTTGCCGTAGCGCTTCGTCAGCTCGTGGACTTCGATCATGCGGCCCATCGTGCCGCCGGCGCGGTGTTCAGTGCATCAGACCGACGGTGACACTTCCGCGCTCCGGCCTGTCGACCACGGTAGTACACCCGTGGTCCGATGCCCGGCCGGGACCGCCTGACTACCATCACCGATATGTACGCCACGATGACTCTCCCGCGGTTGAAGCGCGTGCCACCGGGCGCTTGGACAGCCCTCACCTGGCTGGTGGTCACCGTCTACCCCACGCTGCTCGTCGGGCAGGGCGGAGCCGCCGCCTGGTTCAACAGCATCGCCATGGGCGGCCGCGCGGCGGCGAGCCGGGACTGGAACATGGTGACCGTGGCGGCGCTGGTCGCCGTGGCCGGCAGTGCACTGCTGACGCGCCGGCCGCTGGCCGGCCTCGCCCTGCTGATCACCGCCTCGGTGGGAGTGACCAACGGCTGGTCGTACGGGTCCCAGTTCCCGCCGCTGCAGTTCATCTCGGCGGACATCGCCCTGCTCGTCATCACGGCCACCCGCCCCCGGCGCACGGCACGCATCGCCGCGGGCATGCTGATCGGCGTCCTGGTCGCACACGTCGTCATGGTCCCCCGCACCGACACCAGCGACGCCCAAGGGGCCGTGCTGCTGGCCGTCATCGCGCTGCTGATCGGCCGGTCGATGCACCAGGCCCGCGACCACTCGGAGCAGCTCAGGACCGAGGCCGCCGCCCGGGCGGTCACCGCCGAGCGGCTGCGGATCGCCCGTGAGCTGCACGACATCGTCGCGCACACCATCGGCATCATCGCCCTGCAGGCCGGCGCGGCCCGCCGGGTCATCGACACCCAGCCGGACCGGGCCCGCAACGCGCTGGGCGAGATCGAGACCGCGAGCCGGGAGACCCTGTCCGGGCTGCGCCGGATGCTCGGCGCCCTCCGGCAACCGGAGCCCGGTTCGGACGCCGAGCCGGCCCCGATGGACCCCGGCCCCGGTCTGGCGAACGTCGACCACCTCGCCGCGACCACGGCGGCCGCCGGCGTCCGGGTCGACGTCCGGTGGAGCGGCGAACGGCGCCACCTTCCCCCCGAGATCGACATGTCGGCCTTCCGGATCATCCAGGAGGCGGTCACCAACGTGGTGCGTCACGCGGACACCAAGGCGTGCCGGGTGTCCATCGACTGCCGGGAGTCGGAGCTGTCCATCGAGGTCCTCAACCGCGGCCGGCGGCAGCCGCGCGACCACACCGGCGGGTCCGGCCTCGGCCTGACAGGCATGCGCGAGCGGGTCGACCTGCTGCACGGCGAGTTCTCCGCCGAACCGCTGCCCGAGGGGGGCTTCCGCGTGGCCGCCCGTCTTCCCGTCCCGGAGGGAGTCCGATGACGATCCGCGTGGTGCTGGCCGACGACCAGCCGCTGGTGCGCGCCGCCCTGCAGATGGTGATCGCCGACGCCCCCGATCTGGAGGTGGTCGGCGAGGCCGGTGACGGCGCCGAGGCGGTGGAGCTGACCGCCGCGCTGGACCCCGACGTCGTGGTGATGGACATCCGGATGCCCGTCATGGACGGCATCGAGGCCACCCGGCGCATCACCGCCGGGCCCGGAAGGACCCAGATCGTCGTGCTCACCACCTTCGACGACGACGACTACGTCTACGGCGCCCTGCAGGCCGGCGCCTCCGGCTTCCTGGTCAAGGACATGGCCCTGGACGAGATCCTGGCCGCGGTGCGGGTCGTCGCGGGCGGCGACGGCCTGATCGCCCCCGGCGTCACCCGCCGGCTGATCAAGGAGTTCGCCGCCCGCCCGTCGGCCGGAGCCGCCGCCGCGCCGCGGCGGACCGTCACCGGTATCACCGACCGCGAGCGTCAGGTCCTCACCCTGGTCGCCCAGGGACTGTCCAACACCGAGCTCGCCGAGCACCTGGTGATCAGTGTCGCCACCGCCAAGACCTACGTCACCCGGCTGCTGGCCAAGCTCGACGCCCGCGACCGGGTGCAGCTGGTGATCATCGCCTACGAGGCCGGTCTGGTCACACCCTGACCCCCGGCCGGCGCCGGCTTCCGACGGCCGGCCGCCCGGTCCGCTCCCGCGGACCGCGGCGGCCGGCCGTCGGTGTTCACCCTGGTCCCGGGCGGCGAGGCGGCCTCACTTCCCGCCCCGGTCGCGCATCGGCCGCAGGGCCGGCCGGCTGGACTTCTCGGTTCCGAGCCGCTGCGCGAGCCCCGCCACGGTCGGCGCGTCGAACAGCGTCCGGATCGGAACGTCGATCTCCAGCGCGGCGCGGATCCGGGCGACGACTTCGACGGCCAGCAGGGAGTGCCCGCCGAGTTCGAAGAAGTCGTCGTCGACGCCGACCTTCGCCAGCCCCAACACCTCCGCGAACGCCTGGCACAGCGCCTCCTCGCGCGCGTTCGCCGGCGCCCGACCCGCACCCGCACCCGCCGCGCGGTCCGGAGCCGGCAGGGCCTTGCGGTCCAGCTTCCCGTTCCCGGTCAGCGGAAGCGCGCCCAGCACCACCACGGCGGACGGAACCATGTACTCCGGCAACCGCTTCGCCACGAACCCCCGGACCGACCCGGCAAGTCCGTCCACGTCCTCCGCATCCTCCACGACGAGATACGCCACCAGGCGCACGTCGCCCGGCACGTCCTCGCGGGCGACCACCGCCGCCTGCGCCACCTGCGGATGCGCGACCACCACAGCCTGCACCTCGCCCGGCTCGATCCGGAAACCACGAACCTTCACCTGCTCGTCCGCACGACCCAGGAACTCCAACTGGCCGTCCGCACGCCACCGCGCGACGTCCCCCGAGCGGTACATCCGGGCACCCGGCTCGAACGGGTTCGCCACGAAACGCTCCGCCGTCAGACCGGGACGCCTCACATAGCCGCGTGCCAACTGCGCACCAGCGATGTACAACTCGCCCGCGACACCCGGCGCCACCGGACGAAGCGACCCGTCCAGCACGTACAGGCGGGTGTTGGCGACCGGACGCCCGACCGGCACCGAGTCGCCCACCTCGTCCCCGGCCCGCACCTCGAACACCGCACAACCGACCGTCGTCTCCGTCGGACCGTACTCGTTCACCACAACGGACCCAGGAACGCGCTCCAGCAGGCTCCGCACCACCGAACCCGGCAGCGCCTCGCCACCGACCACCCACGTGGCCGCCGCATCCTTCAGCTGATCATCCGTCAACAGCTCGGACAGCAGCGGGAGATGCGCCGGAACGGCCTTCACCAGACCGAACCCGCCACGGCCCCGCACCAGCTCCGCCAGACCCTCCGCACCGCCTGCGCGGCTCACCACCACCGGCGCACCCGAGACCAGCGGCACCACCACACTCGTCACCGTCAGGTCGAACGCCAGCGAGGAGTGCAGCGGCGCGCCACCCTCCGTCCGGTACGAACCCGCCGCCCAACGGGCGTAGTTCGCCAACCCTCCGTGCGGAACCGCCACACCCTTCGGCCGACCCGTCGAACCCGACGTGTAGATCACATACGCCAGACCGTCGGCCCGCGTCGTCGCCACCGGTGCCGTGTCCGGACCGGCGGCCAGCTGCATCGCCGTGAGCGTGCCGTCCACGGCCACCAACCGGTTCCGCCCGGCCGGAAGTTCGTCCAGCGTCTCCTCGTCCGTCAGCGTCAGCACCGCACCGCTGTCCGCGAGCATGAACGAGATCCGCTCCGCCGGATACTCCGGATCGATCGGCAGGAACGCCGCCCCCGCCTTCCACACCGCCAGGATCGCCGTCACAGCCTCCACGCCACGCGGCAGGCACACACCCACCACCGACTCCGCACCGACACCCTGACCCACCAGATACCGCGCCAGACGATTCGCCCGCACGTCCAACTCCGCGAACGACACCTCCACACCGTCGGAAACCACCGCCACCGCGTCCGGCGTCCGCGCCACCTGCGCCGCGAACAGCTCCGGCACCAGCACCGAACCGAACTCGGCCGAGGTGTCGTTCCAGTCGGTCAGCACCTGCGCCCGCTCATCCGCGTCCAGCACGTCCACCGCGCTCAACCGCAGACCCGGATCACCGGCCACCAGCTCCAGCACCCGCACCAGACGCCGCGCCAACCGCCCGACCGACTCCGCCTCGAACAGGTCCGCCGCACCGATCACCGTGCCGTGGACTCCCGCGGGAGCGCCTTGGGCGTCGAACGCCTCGCCCAGCAGCACGTCCAGGTCGAACCGCGCCGACGTGGCGCCGCCGACCGACATCCCGCTGACGCCAGCGCCCGGCAGGTCCAGCACCGCCTGGGCGTTGTTCTGCATGGTGAACACGGTCTGGAACAGCGGATGCCGCCCCATCGACCGCGCCGGCGCCAACTCCTCGACCAGCTTCTCGAACGGCACGTCCTGATGCGCGAACGCCGACAGGCTCGTCTCCCGCACCCGCCGCAACACCTCACGGAACGTCGGATCACCCGACAGATCCGCCCGAACCACCAACGTGTTCACGAAGAACCCGACCAGATCGTCCAACGCCGCATCCGTACGACCCGCGTTCGCCGCACCGATCGGCACATCCGTCCCCGCACCAAGGCGCGACAACAACACCGCCAGCGCCGACTGCAGCACCATGAACATCGTCACACCCTCGGCCCGCGCCACCCGCGCCAACTCCGCGTGCAACACCGCCGGAACCACCACCGGCACCTCATGACCCCGGTTCGACGCCACCACCGGACGCACCCGGTCCACCGGCAACGCCAACTCCTCCGGCACACCCGCCAACGCACCACGCCAGTACTCCACCTGACGCGACAGCAGGCTGTCCGGGTCGTCCCCGTCACCCAACAACTCACGCTGCCACAACGCGTAGTCCGCGTACTGCACCGGCAACGGCACCCACACCGGCACCCGACCCGCGCAACGGGCCGCGTACGCGACCGACAGATCACGCGCCAACGGCGCCCACGACCACCCGTCCGCCGCGATGTGGTGCACCACCACCACCAGAACATGCTCGCCCGGCCCCGTGGAGAACACCCACGCCCGGATCGGCACCTCCACCGCCAGATCGAACAGATGACCCGCCGCCCCGGCCACAGCGGCGTCCAACTCCTCCGACGCCACCTCCACCACCGACAGCTCCCACTCCAACTCCTCGACCGGGATCACCCGCTGCCACGGCTCACCGTTCTGCTCCGGCAGCACGGTGCGCAGCACCTCGTGCCGGCCGACGACGTCCCGCAGGGCCGCGCCGAGGGCCTGGCGGTCGATCTCCGCCGGGAGCTTCAGCGCCATCGGGATGTTGTACGCGGCGCCGGCGTCCTGGAGCTGGCCGATGAACCACATCCGGCGCTGCGCGAAGGACAGCGGTGTCCGGTCGGGGCGCTCCATCGGAGTGGGGGCCGGCCGGTTGTTCCCGCCCTCGTCCGCGATCCGGGCGGCCAGGGCGGCGACGGTCGGCGCGTCGAACAGGACCCTGATGTCCAGGTTCACGCCGAGCGTGGCGCGGATCCGGCTGGCCAGCCGGACGGCGAGCAGGGAGTGGCCGCCGAGACCGAAGAAGTCGTCGTCGACGCCGACGCTCTCCAGGCCGAGGACCTGCGCGAACACGCCGCAGAGCAGTTCCTCGCGCGGGTTCGCCGGGCCCCGGCCCGCAGCGGGGCGCTCCTCGGGCGCGGGCAGCGCCTCGCGGTCCAGCTTGCCGTGCACGGTGATCGGCAGGGCGTCGAGCACCACGACCGCCGAGGGCACCATGTACTCCGGCAGCCGCTCGGCGGCCAGGCCGGCGAGCAGCCCGGGCAGGTCGGGGTGCCCGCCCTCGGCTGCGACCACGTAGGCGACCAGGCGCTTCTCCCCGGGTGTGTCCTCGCGCACGACCACGGCGGCCTGGGCCGCCTTCGGGTGCGAGGCCAGCACGTTCTCGATCTCGCCGGGCTCGATCCGGAAGCCGCGGATCTTCACCTGGTCGTCGGTGCGGCCCGCGAAGACCAGCTGTCCGTCCGCCTCCCAGCGGGCACGGTCGCCCGTGCGGTAGAGCCGGTCGCCCGCGCCACCGAAGGGGTTCGCCACGAACCGCTCCGCCGTCAGACCGGGGCGGCCGAGGTAGCCGCGGGCCAGGCCGATGCCGGCCACGTACAGCTCACCGGGCACACCCACCGGGACCGGGGTCAGGAACTCGTCCAGGACGAACACCCGGGTGTCGAGCACCGGCGAGCCGATCGCCACCTCCGCGGCCGCCGGGTCGCAGCGCCACAGCGTCGCGTCGACCGTGGTCTCGGTCGGGCCGTACGAGTTGAACAGCCGGTGGCCGCGCGCCCAGCGCGCCATCACCTCGGGCGGGCAGGCCTCGCCGGCGGTCACCAGCACCACGTCCGCGCCGATCGACTCCTCGTCGAGGGTGGCCAGCACAGCCGGGGGAAGCGTCACGTGCGTGACCCGCTGCTCCGCGAGGAAGCGCGGCAGGGCCTCGCCCAGCCGGTGCTCCTGCGGGATCACCACCAGGGTCGCGCCGCTGAGCAGCGCCATCAGCCACTCCCAGCCGAAGGTGTCGAAGCCCGCCGAGGCGAACTGGCCCACCCGCGACCCGGCGCCGACCTCCAGGTAGCGGACGTGGCCCGCCACCAGGCTCGCCACACCCCTGTGGGAGACCAGCACGCCCTTGGGCCGGCCGGTCGAACCCGAGGTGTAGATCACGTACGCCGGGTTCTCCGTCCGCACGGCCGGGGCGACGAGCGGGCCGTCCTCCGCCGCCGTCTCCGGCGCGTCCACCGGCACCGCGTCCACCAGCACCGTGGCGCCCGGGACGACCGCGGCCGTGCCCGAGGAGGCCAGCACCACGGCCGGCTCCGCGTCCGCCAGCATGTACGCGATGCGGTCGACCGGATAGGCCGGGTCGATCGGCATGTACGCCCCGCCGGCCTTCGCCACGGCGAGCAGCGCCACCATCAGGTCGACGCCGCGCTCCAGGCAGACCCCGACGATCGACTCCGCCCCCACGCCCCGGCCCGCGAGGTGCCGGGCGAGGCGATCCGCCCGGGCGTCCAGCTCGCCGTACGACACCTCGGTGCCGTCGGCGGCCACGGCCACCGCGCCCGGGTCGCGCGCCACCTGGGCGGCGAACAGCTCGGCCACCGTGCCCGAGGGCACCTGGGTGTCGGTCGCGTTCCACTCCACCAACAGCCGCTCGCGCTCGTCGGCGCCCAGCACGTCCACGGCGCTCAGCCGGACCTGCGGATCGCCGGTCAACGCGTCCAGCACCTGCACCAGGCGCGCCACCAGGCGCGCCGCGGAGGCCTCGTCGAGTAGGTCCGCCGCCGCGGTCACCGAACCCAGCACACCGGCCGGGGCACCCTGCTCGTCGAACACCTCGGACACGATGACGTCGAGGTCGAACCGGGCCAGCGGACGGCCGGCCGCGCGCTGCTCGACCCGCAGGCCGGGCAGTTCCAGCACCGCCTCCTCGGTGTTCTGCAGCGTGAGCATCACCTGGAACAGGGCGTGGCGGGCCATCGAACGGTTCGGCGCCAGCTCCTCCACCAGCCGCTCGAACGGCACGTCCTGGTGCGTGAGCGCCTCCAGGCTCCGCTCGCGGACCCGGCTGAGGACCTGGCGGAAGGTCGGGTCGCCGGACAGGTCGGTGCGCACCACCAGGGTGTTGAGGAAGAAGCCGACCAGGTCGTTGAGCGCGTCGTCGGTCCGGCCGGCGTTGGGCGAGCCGATCGGGATGTCCGTGCCGGCGCCCAGGCGCGAGAACAGCACCGCCAGGGCGGCCTGCAGCGCCATGAACACCGTCACGCCCTCGGCCCGCGCCAGCTCCACCAGCCGGGCGTGGACCTCGGCGGGGACCGCGACCGGCACCTGGTGGCCGACGTGCGAGGGCACGGCCGGACGCCGGCGGTCGAACGGGAGCTCCAGCTCCTCCGGAGCCCCCGCCAGCGCACCGCGCCAGTATTCGGCCTGGCGGGAGATCATGCTCTCCGGGTCGCGCTCGTCACCCAGCAGACCGCGCTGCCACAGCGCGTAGTCGGCGTACTGGACGGGCAGCGGCGCCCACTGGGGCGCCCGGCCCGCGCAGCGCGCCGCGTAGGCCACCGAGAGGTCGCGGGCCAGCACGCCCGTCGACCAGCCGTCGCTGGCGATGTGGTGGATCGTCACCGCCAGGACGTGCTCCTCGGGAGCGGTCCGGAACAGCGACACCCGGATCGGCAGCTCGGAGGCCAGGTCGAAGAGGTGCCCCGACGCCTCGGCGACCGCCGAGTCCAGTTCCCCGGCCGCCACCTCGGCCACGGACAGCCGCCAGGCCAGCCCCTCCGCGGGGAGGACCTGCTGGTGGGGCTCGTCGTCCACGACCGGGAAGACCGTGCGCAGCACCTCGTGCCGGCCGATCACGTCCAGCAGCGCCGCGTTCAGCGCCTCCTCGTCCAGCCGGCCGAGGAGCCGCAGCGCGACCGGCACGTTGTAGGTCGCGCTCGGGCCCTCCAGCTGCCCCAGGAACCACAGGCGGCGCTGGCCGTACGACAGCGGGACCCGCTCCGGCCGCTCCCCGGCCGTCAGCGCCGTCCGCGCCGTGCCGGCGTCGCTCAGACGGGCGGCCAGCGAGGCCACCGAGGGCGCGTCGAACAGGGTCCGCAGCGGCACCTCGACGCCCAGGACGGTGCGGATCCGGCTCATCAGCCGGGTGGCGAGCAGCGAGTGGCCGCCGAGGGCGAAGAAGTCGTCGTCCACTCCGACCCGGGGCAGGCCCAGGACCTGTGCGAAGACTCCGCACAGCAGCTCCTCCTGGAGCGTGGCCGGGCCGCGGCCGCTGCCGGTCGCGTACTCCGGCGCCGGCAGGGCCCGCCGGTCGAGCTTGCCGTTGACCGTCAGCGGCAGCGCGTCCAGCACCGTCACGGCCGACGGCACCATGTACCCGGGCAGCCGCTCGGCGACGAAGTCGCGGACCGAGGCGGGAAGCCCGACCGCGCCCTCGACGGCGACGACGTAGGCGGCCAGCAGGGCGTCGCCCGCCGACTCCCGCCGCACGACCACCGCTGCCTGGGCGACCTGCGGGTGCGCGGCCACCGCGGCCCGGACCTCGCCCAGCTCGATCCGGAAACCGCGGACCTTCACCTGGTCGTCCGCCCGGCCGAGGTACTCCACCTCGCCCCTGTCGTTCCAGCGCACCAGGTCGCCCGTGCGGTACAGGCGGTCGCCCGCCCCGCCGAACGGGTTCGCGACGAACCGCTCCGCCGTCAGACCCGCACGCCCCAGGTAGCCGCGTGCCAGACCGGCACCGGCCAGGTACAGCTCACCGGCCGCGCCGACGGGGACCGGCGAGAGCGAACCGTCCAGCACGTACGCCCGGGTGTTGCCGATCGGCGCGCCGATCGGCACCTCGGCGACCCCGGGCCGCGCCTGCCAGGTCAGCGCGTCCACGGTCGTCTCGGTCGGGCCGTAGGTGTTGAACAGCCGTCGCCCGGCGGCCCAGCGGTCGACCAGCTCCGGCGGGCACGCCTCGCCACCGACCTCCAGGACCACCTCGGCGCCGATCGAGCCCTCCGCCAGACCCGCCAGCACGGCGGGCGGCAGCGTCGCGTGCGTCACCCCGGCCTCGGTGAGGAACCCGGCCAGCGCGGCACCCAGACGCCGCTCCGGCGGAACCACCACCAGCGTCGCCCCGTACGTGAGGGCGAGCGACCACTCCAGGCAGAAGTTGTCGAAGCTCACCGAGGCGAACTGCGCCACCCGCGAGCCCGGACCGGCCCCGAACCGGGCCAGCGCCGCCACCGTGTTGGCGAACGCCCCCAGCGGGACGCCCACGCCCTTCGGCCGACCGGTCGACCCCGAGGTGTAGATCACGTACGCCAGCTGCCCGGGCAGCCCCGCGGGCCGCTCGACCGGGACCGGTCCGGCCGGCTCCCGCAGCACCTCCGCCGAGTCCACGAGCACCACCGGCGCCCCCGCCCGCGAGACCACCCCGGCCGTGGCCGCCGAGGCCAGCACCAGCGCCGGCGCCGCGTCCCGGACCATGAAGGTGATCCGCTCGGCCGGGTACTCGGGGTCCACCGGCAGGTAGGCGGCACCCGCCTTCAGCACCGCCAGTACCGCCACGATCAGGTCCGCGCCCCGGTCGAGCGCCAGCCCGACCACCGACTCCGGGCCGACACCCCGGCCCACCAGGTAGCGGGCCAGGCGGCTCGCACGCGCGTCCAGTTCGGCGTACGACACCTCCACGCCGTCGGCGACCAGCGCCACCGCGTCCGGCGACCGCTCGGCCCAGCCCTCGAACAGCCCGACCACCGGCACCGGAGGCACCTCGGCCGCCGTGTCGGTCCACTCCGCGAGGACCCGGCGCAGCTCCTCCTCCGCCAGCACCGGGAGGGAGCTCAGCGGCCGGTCCGCGCCGCCGGCCAGCGCCGTCTCCAGCGCACCGACCAACTGCTCGGCCGCGGTGCGCAGCAGCACGCCCACCGCCTGCGGATCGACCGGGGCGACCGCGTCCACGGCCAGCGCGAAGGAGTCGCCGTTGTCGTCGACCGAGACGCTCAGCGGATAGTTCGTGCGCTCCTGCGCGAACAGCGTCCGCACGCCGGCGAAGCCCTCGACCGCCGCCCGCACCTCGCTCGGAGCCGCGTTGTGGCGGTAGTTGAAGAGCGAGGTGAACAGCGGCGTGTCGCCGCCGACCCCGGAGACCCGCTGCGCCACGGCCAGCGACGCGTGCTCGTGCTCCATCAGCTCGGCCAGCTGGCGCCGCATCGCCGTCACGGCCGCCAGCGCCCCCAGCTCCCCGGTGCGGACCCGCACCGGGAGGGTGTTGATGTACGGGCCGAGCACCTGGCCCGAACCGGCGCCGGCGCCCATCCGGCCCAGCAGCACGGTGCCGAAGACCACGTCCCGGCGGTCCGAGACAGCGGCCAGCACCCGGGCCCACGCGACGTGCATCAGCGTCGCCGAGCTCGTGCTCAGACGGCGGGCGACCTCGCGCAGCCGCCCGTTCAGCTCCGGGGCGAGCGGCACGACGGCCGACACCGCCGCGGCGCCGTCGCCCCGCACGTCCGCCATCCCGTACGGGGCGGTCGGCTCGTCGACGTCCCCCAGCAGCTCCGTGAAGTACCGCTCGTGCTCCGCCCGGACGGCGCCGCCACGGGCCTGCGCCACGAGGTCGCGGAACGGCAGCGGCTGTGCCAGCTCGCCGCCGCGTCCGGTCATGAAGGCAGCCACCTCGCCGAGCAGGGCCTCCAGCGCCGTGTGGTCCTGCACCATGTGGTGCAGGCGCACCAGCGCGAGCCGCCGCTCGGTACCGGGGACGTCCGCGACGTGGACGGTGACCAGCGGGGCGCGGCCCAGGTCCATCGAGGCGCCCACCCGGGCCACCAGCGCAGCCACCGGGTCAGCGGCCCCGTCGGTGGCCGCTGCGGTGGCCGCGTCAGCGGTGCCCGGGTCGAGGGCCACCTCGGTGACCGGCAGCACGGCGTGCCGCCAGACCACCTGCACCGGTTCGCGCAGGCCCTCCCAGACGATCGAGGTCCGGTAGATGTCGTGCCGGTCGATCACCTGCTGGAACGCCCGGACGAAGCTGTCGAGCCGCTCCGGCGAATCGAACTCCAGGACCGTCGGGAGGACGTAGGCGTCCTCGCCGCCGTCGGCGAGCAGGTGGTGGAAGAGCAGGCCCTCCTGGAGCGGCGCCAGCGGGTAGACGTCCGCGATGTTCGCCGCGCCGCCGGGAACGGTGGCGGCGATCCGGGCGATCTCCTCGGCGGTCAGCTCGACCAGCGGCAGCATCTCCGGGGTGATCTCGACCGCGTCGGCGGGGATCAGGTTCGCCGGCACCTCCACCTGGCTCGCCCCGGTGGAGGCCGCCAGGCCGGCCGGGGTCGGCGACCGGAAGAACGACCGCACGGAGACGGAGACGCCCTGCAGGCGCAACTGCTCCACCAGGCGGACGGCGAGCAGGGAATGGCCGCCCAGGGCGAAGAAGTCGTCGTCCACGCCGACGCCTTCGAGGCCGAGGACCTCGGCGAAGGCGGCGCAGACGAGTTCCTCGCGGGCGTTCGCCGGGCCCCGGCCGGAACCCGAGGTGTACTCGGGGGCGGGCAGCGCCTTGCGGTCCAGCTTGCCGTTCACGCTCAGCGGCAGCGCGTCGAGGACGACGACCGCGGCGGGAACCATGTACTCCGGCAACCGGCCGGCGGCAAACCCACGGACGGATTCCGGAAGTTCGGACGCGTCGTCGGCCGCGACGACGTAGGCGACCAGGCGCAGGTCACCCGCGCCGTCCGCGCGGGCCACGACGGCAGCCTGCGCCACCTGGGGGTGCGCGGCCACCACGGACTGCACCTCGCCCGGCTCGATCCGGAAACCGCGGATCTTCACCTGCTCGTCGGCACGGCCGAGGTACTCGACCTCGCCGTCCGCACGCCAGCGCACCACGTCACCCGTGCGGTACATCCGCGCACCCGGCTCGAACGGGTTCGCGACGAACCGCTCCGCCGTGAGCCCGGAACGGTGGGCGTAGCCACGCGCCAGCTGGACGCCCGCGAGGTAGAGCTCACCGGCGACGCCGACCGGCACCGGCCGCAACGACGAATCCAGCACGTACAGGCGGGTGTTGGCCACCGGCCCGCCGATCGGCACCACGCCCGACAGCTGCCCCGGCTCGCACTCCCACGCCGTGACGTCGACCGACGCCTCCGTCGGCCCGTACAGGTTGTGCAGCCCCACACCGTCGAACACCTCGAAGAACCGCTGCTGGGTACGGAGCGGCAGCGCCTCACCCGAGCACACCACCCGCCGCAACACCCCACCACAACCCGCGGCCGCCGGCTCCGCCAGGAACACCTCCAGCATCGACGGCACGAAGTGCGCCGTCGTCACCCTCTGATCGGCGATCAACTCCGCCAGGTACTCCGGCTCCCTGTGACCCTCCGGACGCGCCACCACCAGAGCAGCACCCACCGACAACGGCCAGAAGAACTCCCACACCGACACATCGAAACCGAACGGCGTCTTCTGCAACACCCGATCAGCGGCCGTGAGTTCGAACCGCGACTGCATCCAGGACAGACGGTTCACGATGCCCTCGTGCGACACCACCACACCCTTCGGGCGCCCCGTCGAACCCGACGTGAAGATCACATACGCCGGGTGGGCGGGCAGCAGGTCGACCCCAGGCACCGTGCCCGGCAGACCCGCCAACTCCTCCACGACCGCAGGCTCGTCCAGCACCACCACAGCGATGTCCGAAGGAAGCAGCTGCGCGAACGCCCGCGCCGTCAGCACCACCGCCGGGGCCGCGTCCTCCAGCACCACCGCGATCCGCTCCGCCGGGTACGACGGATCCACCGGCAGATACGCACCACCGGCCTTCACCACACCCAGCAGCGCCACCACCAAGTCGACACCGCGCTCCAACGCCACCGCGACCACCGACTCCGGACCCACACCACGGCCCACCAACAGGCGTGCCAGACGGTTCGCCCGGGCGTCCACCTCGGCGTACGTCAGCTCGGTGCCCTCGAACACCACCGCCACCGCATCCGGCGTCCGCGCCACCTGCGCCGCGAACAACCCCGGCAGCGTCGACGGCTCGACCCCGACCGCAGTGTCGTTCCACTCCGTCAGAATCCGGGTCCGCTCGACAGCGTCCAGCACCTGAATGGTGCGGAGTGCCGCATCGGGTCCGCCGTCGAGGGCCTTCTCGACCAGGGGCACCAGCCCTTCGACGGCGGTGCGCATCAGCAGGCCGACGGCCTCGGGGAGGATGGGGGCGACCGCGTCGACCGCGAGCGACATCCCGCCGCCGCCGTTGTCGTCCACGGAGAGGCCGAGCGGGTAGTTGGTGCGCTCACGGGAGGAGAGCACACGCATGCCCTCGGGGCCGCCGGTGTCCTCGCGCTCGGTGTCCGGGGCGGTGTTGTGGCGGTAGTTGAGCAGGGAGGTGAACACGGGGGTGTTGCCCGGGAGACCGCTGGCCTGCTGGGCCAGGGCCAGCGAGGCGTGCTCGTTCTCCAGCAGCTCGGCCAGCTGGCCGCGCATGGCCAACACGGCCTCCAGCGCGCCCAGTTCACCGGTCCTCACCCGCACCGGCAGCGTGTTCAGGTAGAGACCCGCGACCCGGTCGGCACCCGCACCGGCGTTCATCCGGCCGAACAGCACCGTGCCGAACACGACGTCGTCCCGACCGCTCACCGAGCCGAGCACCCGCGCCCACGCGACGTGCATCAGCGTCGCAGGGCTTGTCCCGACCCGGCGCGCCACCGCCCGCAGCCGCTCCACCGTCTCCGGCGCGAGCGGCACCACGGCGCGCTCGACCGCCGCGCCGTCGCCCTGCACGTCGACCAGGTCGTAGGGCGCCGTCGGCTCCGTCACGTCACCCAGCAGCCCGGCGAAGTACCGCTCGTGATCGGCCCGTTCGACCCCGCCGCGCACCTGCGCCACGAAGTCGCGGAACGGCAGCGGCTGCGGCAGCTCGCCACCGCGATCGCCCAGGAACTCCGCCACCTCGTGCAGCAGCACCTCCAACGCGGTGTGGTCCTGCACCAGATGGTGCAACCGCAGCAGCACCAGCCAGCGACCACCCTCGGGCAACGCCGCCGCGTGCACGCTGATCAGCGGCGCCCTGCCCAGGTCCACCGACAGGCCCACAACCGCCTGGATCTCCGCCGACGGGTCGACCGCCGCCGAATCAAGCGCCACCTCGGCCAGCGCCAACTCGGCCTTGCGCCACACCACCTGAACCGGCTCGCGCAACCCCTCCCACACGAATGACGTGCGGAAGATGTCGTGCCGGTCGATCACCTGCTGGAAAGCGCGAACGAAGTCGTCCACGCGCTCCCGCGAGTCCATCTCGACGACCACCGGCATCAGGTAGGCGTCCTCACCACCCTCCGCCATCAGGTGGTGGAA
>NZ_JBWKAW010000049.1:0-37067 GCF_056437345.1 Kitasatospora sp. NPDC042419 | reverse complement strand
CATGGGGGCCACGGCCCGCTGTTCCCGAGGGTGTTCCCGTGGGAACAGGCCCCACTCCTCGGCCGCATTCCGCGTCATCGAGCGTCATCGAAAGACATCAGTTTGTCCCCATTTACCGCATCGCCGCAGGTCAAAAGTGGGTAACAAAACTGGTTCGAGTCCCGTTACTCACCCTGAATGATCAAGGCCTGACCTGTGAAAACGGGTCAGGCCTTCTTCATGCCCCGGACTTTGGGAACATCGTGGGAACACGGGTGTCCGATGCCGGTCGTATCGTCTGCCCATGGCGAGCATCGTGGAACGGCCCAAGAAGGACGGAACCGCCACCTTCCAGGTGAAGTGGCGCCAGGACGGACAGTGGCAGACGGAGAACTTCGGCGAGCGCCCGGCGGCCGATCAGTTCAAGGGCCTCGTCGAGGCCCACGGCGGCCGCTGGCCGCACGGCTGGGTGCGAGGCGAGGGATTCGTCGAGCAGCCCAAGGTCCCGGGCGACATGTCCCTTGTGGCGTACGCCACACGCTACGTTGATCGGCTCACCGGCATCGACGACCGGACCCGCGAGGACTACCACCGCGAGATCCGCATCCACTTCTCCCTCATCCGGCACACCGACCCGGCCGGCACGGAGCGCGAGGCGACGATCTGCAACCTCACGCAGGACGATGTATCCGACTGGGTCCGCCTCGAGGAGGACGGCGAGAGGGACCCTGACGACCCGGAGAAGTGGCTCCGGCGGGAAGCCGACCCCAAGTCCATCCGGAACCGCCATGGGCTGCTCTACTGCATCGTGCAGGCCGCCGTGGAGTCCGAACCCCAGCTCCGCACGAAGAACTGCTGCGCGAAGACCCGCCTCCCCCGCGTCGACGACCACGTCGACGAGGAGATGACGTTCCTCGAGCGCGAGGAGTACCAGCGGATCGCCGCCGAGATCACCGACCCGGATGCCCGCGACCTGGCCGACTGGCTCGTCGGCACCGGGATGCGCTGGAGCGAGGCCACGGCCCTCAGGATCTCCGACCTGAGCCTGAACTCGGACCGCCCGTCGGCCAACGTCCAGCGCGCATGGAAGAAGGCGAAGAAGGGCACCGCCAGCGGCGCGTTCTACCTCGGGCCGCCGAAGACGAAGAAGGCCCGTCGTCTCCTGCGCCTGGCGCCGGCGCAGGTCGAGGTGGCACGGCGGCATGCAAGCGGCATGCAGCCGGACGACTACCTGTTCCGTACGACCACGGGCAAGTCGTGGCGGCACGCGAACTACTACAACCGGAAGTGGCTGCCGGCAGTACAGAAGGCCATGGAGAAGGGGCTGCCGAAGCGACCCCGGCTGCACGACCTTCGACACACCCACGTCTCATGGCTGATCGCGGCCAGGATCCCGCTGCCAGCCATTCAGATTCGACTGGGGCACGAGAGCATCCAGACAACCGTGGACCGGTACGGGCACCTGGTGCAGGGCCTCGACGACGACATCGCGGTGGCCGTCGAGGCGGCGATGGCTGCTCCCGCACCGCGGACGGGGCTGCACTCGGTGAAGAGCGCTTAATGGGGGTGGGGCGGGGGCGTCTCGTCCCCGTCCCAGTTCTGTCGCCAGAGGCCGGAGCCGATGATGTGCTGGAGGCAGCGGTTCATCTCGTCGCGGAGGTCGTCGCTCATCTCGCCTTCGAGGACTCCCCATACGAGCGTGCCGGGTACCTCGATCGGGACGACGATGTGGCCGTCTGGCATCTGCTCCTTGGGTACGAATTCGATGCGGACGGACGGACGCTGCTCGTGCTGCTCGCGCTTCGCCGTTCCTTCGTCAGCCATGTGACCCCCATTGGCGTGGCCCACGCCGTTCGATCACCAGTTCGATCGGCACGGCATATGCAGGCTACCGGACATGCACGCCCCCCAGGCGGATGGTTCATGCTGCCAGGTCGATGAAGGTTTGACTACACCCTGCACCCGGCACTCACGCTCCGTGAGGCGCTGGCCCGGAATATGCCAGAGAGCTACTCCTTCGGAGCCACGACGTCGAGGAACGCCGCCAGGGCATCAACCTGCTCGGGGGTCATCCGATCCGCGCGGGCCAGCAGGGCGCGCGCCCGGCTGGACCCTGCCTCCACCGTCGAGATGCCGAAGAACTGCTCCCCGGCGGCGGCCTGCACCGCATACAGGGGGACTTGCAGGCCGGCGGCCAGGCCGACGATCGCCGGATACTCGGGCGGGATGACGGACTGCCCCGTCTCCAGTCGATGGAGCCACGAGTCCTTGACGGTCTGGACTCCCGATTCCGGGTCCACGCATCGGAGCGCGAGCTTGACGTAGCTGAGGCCGAGCTCAGCCCGACGTCTCTTGACGAGCTCCCTGAGCGCGGGCCGCGGGGCCTCCGCGCGCGAGCGATCTTCGGTAGCCATGAGGCTCATCCTGCCACTCCGTGTCATGTCATGGGCTGTGGGGTGTCCATGGGGCCAGAGAGGCATTTGGCACTTCCCCCCTGGTAGCACTTGGTCTGCCATCCAAGCCGCTGGACGAAGTGTCCACGCAATACAGCGGCGCGCGCTAGGGCGCACTGGTGTTTTGACGAGATCCCCACACGCACGTCCAAGCAGATGGACAGAACGTCCAAGCTATGCAATGCTCAAGCCATCCAAGCAGTGCAACGAAATGCCGCACGAGGTGGACATGAGCACACCTGTCCTGCTGTACCGACTGGTCAGCACCGAACTCCTCAGAACCCTGATGCGCCGCACGGGCACCGGGGAAGCCGTAAGCGTCCGCCGTCTCGCCGCACGATCTGGCGTTGGCCGCGGAACGATCGGCAACCTGCTGACCGGCGAGCAGGAGTCCGTGCCGGAGGAATCCGCACGGAAGATCGCCGCCGTGATCGGCGTCGACTTCTTGATCCTCTGGGTCCCGATGCAGCGCGCCGAACTCGGCGTCGTCAGCCCGGACCTGGCGGTGACAGCGTGACCCGCTACACGTACTCCGAGGCCGCCGAGGCACTGCGTGTCGAGGAGTCGTGGCTCCGTCGACACATCAAGCGGTTGCCGCACTCGAAGAAGGGGCGCGTCGTCACCTTCACCGACGCGGACCTGGAGCGTATTGACGCTCTGCACCACCACGAGCCGACGGTGGGCGCTCTCGCCCTCGCCCCGGCGCCGGCCTCCGGAGCCCACCCGCTGGCCAATCTCCGGCCGCTGCCCGCTCGCGGCGCGGCCGTACGAACCGGCTGAGAAAGCAGTCGGGGCCGCCCGGACCGGGCCTGGTCCGCATGCGACCCCTCGACCACTGACAAGGAGTGGACGTGAACCACAACCCTACCCGTAGCCCGCAGTTGGGCGCCGTGCTGGCGCTCACGCAGTTGCTGCAGGAGCACCCGGAGCTGAGCGCCGCTGGCTGGTCGATCGACGCTTTGACGGGCTCGCTGAACGGATTCCTGCACGAGGAGTCTCGTTCGGCGTTGGAGGCGTACGCCGAGGTACTGGGTGCCGAGGTGGCGCAGGGCATGCCGTACGTGTTCGACGGTCGCACGGTGTACCCGTTCCGCCTGTCGACGGTGTGGCGTGACGTACAGGTGTCGATGGCGGCAACGGTGCCGCTGGCCCAGCTGGTGGAGCGTGCCGCATGACCGCCCGCCAGGACCCGTTCATCGTGCGCCGGTTCGACGTAGCGATGGAGCCCGCGCCGGAGGAGAAGCCGTTCCTCACGATCGGCGCCGTCACCATCGGCGGCCACCCGGTTGCCCTGCTGCTGGACCCGGAGGACCGGGCAAAGGTCGGCGGCTGGCTCCTGCCGGAGCTCGTCGAGGAGGTGTCCCGTCTGCGGACGGAGCGGCACACCACGAACGAGGCCCTGTCCGACGCGGCCGAGCAGCTGCGGGTACAGCGGGACCGGATCGCCGAGCTGGAGGCCACGCTCAAGAAGTACGTGGGCGTCGAGCCGACGGTGGCCGACGAGCTGGCCTACGTGAACCGGTGCCTGAACGCCGTGTACGCGGTGTGCGACGCGGCGGAGAAGCAGGCGACGCAGTGGGAGCAGCCGCTGCCGGTGCCGGAGTGGGTGGCCCTTGTGCGGAACGCCGCCGACGGCGTGACGGTCAACGCCCCGGCCCTGCCGCCGGTACCGCAGCAGCGGCAGGCGGAGGACCCGAACGACTCGATCCCCCGCTTCTCGGCTGGCGAGATCGCTCAGTGGCAGGCCCGGCAGCTGGAGGACCCGCACGACGGGCCGAACCACCACGACTACGCCCTCGGCCGTGACCTGCCCACCATCCCCCGGCAGACCACCGGCCGCTGCCCCCAGGGCCACACGTTCGAGGACTGCACCTGCGGAGGCGTTGCGTGAGCACCGAACTCCATTGCCCGGAGGCCCTGTTCAACCCGAGGACCGGCTCTCTCCGACGCTGCGTCCTCGGCCCGCACGCGGGCGGTGACCTGCACGCCTGGCACCAGACCGAGAACGGCACCCAGTGGCGTCATGCGGACAGCGAGCCGAAGGAGGGTCCCGAATGGGCACCCCCGTTCTGACCGCCCCGGAGATGCGTGACGGGATTCCGGCCGAGGTGTACCACGCGGACCGGTCGTCGATCTCCTCCTCGGGGCTCCGCGCGCTCCTCGTCCCGGGCTGTCCGGCCCAGTTCAAGCACGACCGCGAGCAGCCGCCGGCGCCGAAGAAGACGTTCGACGTGGGGCACGCCGCACACAAGCTGGTCCTAGGCGAGGGTCCGGACCTAGAGGTCGTCGAGGGTGCCCGCTGGGACACCAACGTGGCGAAGGCCAAGATCCGTGAGATCCGGGACCGCAAAGACATCCCGCTGAAGCAGGCGGAGTTCGACCAGGTCCACGCCATGGCTGACGCCCTGCGGGCCCATCCGCTGGCCGGTCCGCTGCTGGCCCCGGGCAGGGGGCTGGCCGAGCAGTCGCTGTACTGGACGGATCCGGGCACTGGTGTCCGCTGCCGCGTCCGGCCGGACTGGCTGAAGCAGCTTCCGGGCCTGACCTTGTGCGTCGACTACAAGACCTGCGCGGACGCCTCCCCGGTGGCCGTGTCCCGGGCGATCCGGGACCACAGCTATCACCAGCAGGACGCGTTCTACATCGACGGCATCCAGGCCGTCCTGGCCCCGGAGCAGGTCCGGTTCGTCTTCGTCTTCCAGTCCAAGACCGCCCCGTACCTGATCACCGTCCGGGAACTCCACCAGCAGGACCGCGACATCGGCCGCGCCCGCAACGACCGCGCGCTGCGCATCTACGCCGAGTGCGAGTCCACCGGCATCTGGCCCGACTGGACCGGGCCCACCACCGAAATCCCGCAGATCGGCATGCCGACGTGGGACACGATCCGCCAAGCCGAGGAGTACCTGCCGTGACCGAGATCGCCACCCGCGAGCAGGACGCCCTGCCCGCCGAGCAGCAGCCCGCCACCGTCACGCCGACCGCCGGAACCACTGCCCTCATGGCGTGGGCCCAGGAAGCAGACCTCGCCTACCAGATGGCGACCAAGCTGGCCGGCACCTCGTTCGTCCCGCAGTCCCTGCGCGGCAAGCCCGGCGACATCGCCGCCGCGATCCTCGCCGGTGCAGAGCTCGGGTTCAGTCCGATGGCCACGCTCAAGTCCATCGACGTCATCCAGGGCACCCCCGCCCTCAGGGCACACGCGATGCGCGCCGTGGTCCAGAAGCAGGGGCACGACATCGAGCTCGTTGAGTCGACCCCCCAGCACTGCGTGATGCGCGGCCGCCGGAAGGGGTCCGAGACGTGGCAGCAGGTGCGTTGGGACCTGGCCCGTGCGGCGCTGATGAAGCTCACCGAGAAGCCGGAGTGGAAGAAGCAGCCGCAGAACATGCTCGTGGCCCGTGCGACCGGCGAACTGTCCCGGCTGATCGCCTCCGACGCGCTGCACGGCATGCCGTACGCCGCGGAGGAACTGGAGGGCACGGTCCACGCCGAGCTCGTCGAGCCGAAGCCGCCGCTGAACATCACCGCCCTCACCACGCCGAGCACCCCGCCGGCCGTCTCGTCCCCGGTGGACACCGAGTACACCGTGACCCGCGACGACACCACGTCCGACGGCTGGGACCAGGACGCCATCGACGAGGACGAGGTGGCGTGATGCGACTTCCCATCGTGACCCGCCGCCACATGACTGCCGCCCTCAACCTCGCGGCCTCCGCCACCACCCACATCCTCGACGAGGAGAGCAAGGTCCTCATGGCCGAGCGTGCCGCGCGCCGCTCCGCCGAGGACCGGATCGCCGCCCTCGTCCGCGGCCGTGCCGATGCCGCGCACGTCGACGGTCTGGAGCTGCGGATCCAGCGCCTCACCCGGATCGTGGCGCAGCTGCGGACCGGCGTCGTCGACGACGAGCAGACCGCCGAACTCCGCCGCCAGCTCGCCATGGAGAAGGCGGCCAACAAGGCCTTGGCCCTGCGGCTCGCTGAGGTGACTGCCGCCAACCACGCGCACGACAAGGAGGTCCACGCGTGACCTCCACTCCGTCTCCCGCGGCCGGGATGACCCGCCTCCCGGCCGCGGGCACCAGCCGCCCTCACGGGTACGCCCGCTACAAGATCGACAACTGCCGTTGCTACACGTGCGGCTTCGCCCACTCCCAGTACTACGAGGCCCGCGCCCGAGCCATCGCCTACGGCACCTGGAAGCCGTTCGTCGATGCCCAGCCCGTCCGCGATCACCTCCTCCGTCTCCGTGAAGCTGGCATGGGAATGCGCCGCGTTGCCGAGCTGTCCGGCGTTGACCGGCGGCGGCTTCAGGCCGTCCTCGTCGGGAGGCCCCACCGCGGCACGGGCCCGCAGGAGAAGGTCCGGCCCGCGAATGCCGAGGCCGTTCTGCGGGTGGAAGCCACCCTCGAAACGATCGGCCCGAGCACGCCCGTCGACGCGACCGGCACCCACCGGCGCATCCAGGCCCTGATCGCCATCGGCTGGCCTCAGGTCCACCTCTCCACCCGAATCGGCATGCAGCCCAACAACTTCTCCCGCGCACTCCGGGCTGGCCACGTGATGGCCCGGACCGCGCTCGCCGTGCGCGCTGTGTACGCCGAGCTGTGGGACAAGAACCCTCGTCACCACGGTGTCGGCAATCAGGCGTACGCCCGGGCCTGCAACACGGCAGCCGCCGCTGGATGGCCGCCGCCGGCCGCGTGGGACGACGACGCGATCGACCTGCCTGACGCCACCCCGGCCTCGACCGAGCAGCAGCTGAACTCCCACGAGCTGGCTACGGCTCGCCGCGAGGAGATCCTTCACCTGGCCAGCTTCGGCTTCGGTCACGAGGAGATCGCCGCCCGGCTCGACATGACGCCCGGCTACGTCCGGGACATCCTCCGCAACCTCCGCGCCGGCCAGCACCAGGACAAGGGGGCCGTCGCATGACGCTCGCCCTGAAGACCCCGGACTGGTTCGACGACGGCGTCTGCGCCCAGACCGACCCCGAGGTGTTCTTCCCGGAGAAGGGCGGCTCGACGAAGGACGCCAAGCAGGTGTGCCTGGCGTGCCCGATTCGGGTCCGCTGCCTGGACTACGCCCTGAGCCACGAGGAGCGGTTCGGCGTATGGGGCGGCCTGTCCGAGCGCGAGCGCCGCCGCCTCCGCCGCCAGGCCGCCGACGCCGCCTGACCCCCCGGCCCGGGGCCGCGAGCCCCGGGCCCCGAACCACCCTCCCCGCACTCCAGGAAGAAGCCGCACATGCCGTGGTTCGCGCTCGACGACGGGTTCGACACCCACCCGAAGGTCCGCAAGGCCGGCAACGCTGCGGCCGGACTCTTCACCCGCCTCGGAGCGCACTGCGCGAAGCACCTCACCGACGGCCACGTCGACGGCGCCATCGTCAGGGACTACGGCACCCCGGCCCAGATCCGCAAGCTCGTCGACGTCGGCATGCTCCACCCCACCGGCCACGGCTGCTCGCACTCGAAGTGCCAGCAGCCGGCCATCGGCGACTACTTCATGCACGACTTCCTCGACTACAACCGGTCGCGCAAGCAGATCGAGGCGGCCCGTGAGGCGGGTCGGCAGCGGCAGCAGAAGGGCCGCGACAGCGCTCGCAACAACAGAAACTCCCGCGATTCTGGCGCCAATCTCGACTCAAATTCGCGCGAAAATGGCGCGAGTTTCGCTCCAAACGACGACGAAAATGAGGACCTGTTTCCGGAAGGAATCGCAGGTCAGAGGGGCATGTCACAGCGTGACACCCTCCAGGGTGCGACGGGTGTCCCATCCCCTCCCATCCCATCCAGTACTCCCTACGGGAGTACCTCCTCCCCTACCCCCTCCGCCGACAGGCCCGGCACCGACGTGGTTCCGGCCAGCAGCGGAAGAGGAGAGATTGACCCCCTCATCCAGGCCATGGAGCACCGCGGCATGCGCGTCTCCTGGACCTTCAGCAGCGAGCAGTGGATCGAACTCCGCGACGCCGTACGCCGCGTCGGCGTAGCCGCCCTCGTCGACCACGCCGAACGCGCCTGGAAGAACGCCAAGACCCCGCCCTACTCGGCCCGCTACTTCCTCGCCGGATGGGCCGGCCTCCAAGCCACCACCTATACCGGCCCCCAGCCGCTCGCCGGGCCCCCGTCCGCCGCCGAGGAGTACCTCGCCGACATGCAGGACATCGCCAACGAACTCCGCGCCAAGCGCACAGCAGGAGGTGCCTGATGGAACCCGAGCAGATCCCCCAGCTTCTCGCCGAGATCGCCCTCGCCGACCCCCGCGTCCGCCGCGAGGACAAGATCGAACGACGAGCCCAGGTCCTCATGTGGGCCGGCATCCTCGCCGACGTCCCGTACGACGCCGCCGTCCGCTACGCCCACGAGCACTACACCAAGTCCACGTGGCCGATCCTCCCGGCCGACATTGCCACCCGCTGGACCGCTGCCGTCGCCGACCGCCTCGGCCGTCACATCGGCACCTTCGAGCCCACCGCCCACCCCGAGCTCCACCCCGACGACGAGGCCGGCTACCGCGCCGCGCTCGCCGCCGAACGCCACGCCGTCGCCATCGGCGCCCGACCGCCGAACGAACTCCGGGCCATCACCGCCGGCCCGGCCGCCGCCGAAGTTCAGGCCCGCCTCGACCAGATGGGCACCTACATGCCCGCCTCGGTGAAGGACACCCTGGCCGCCCTCCGGCCCGAGGCCGTCGAACGCGAGCGTCTGGTCCGCTCCGGCCTCGCCGACCCCCGGTCGATCGCCTGTCCGTGGGACGCCTGCCGCGCCCCCCGTGGGCAGCGCTGCCGCACGAACGGACGCGACCGCCGCGAGTACCACCCCGCCCGCGTCCAAGCCGCCACAGAAGCCATGAGGAGCGCCGCATGAACAGCCTGCCCGACTGGCTCGTTGCCGACATCGTCCAGCGCGACGCGGAACGCCAGAACACCGCTGCCGAGTTCTACGCCACCCTCACCGACCGCGAACGCGCCCTCGTCCGCGACGCCGCCGTCATGGGCTACGTCCAAGGCACCCTCCACCCCCGCGGCGAGAAGCACCCCAAGGACAGCTGGGTCACCGCCATCGTCGTGCAGGAGTGCCTCGCCTTCCCCGACCTTTACCCGGCCATCAACAACCAGACGGCCGAGGACCCGGAGTGACGCCGGCCGGGCGCCTGGCCGCCACCCGCGCACTCCTCGACCAGCCACCCACCACCGAGGTCCCCGGGCAGCTTGCCATCCCTGCGGCCGCGCTCGCCGTCATCGAAGCCGCCGAGCAGGACGCCACCACCCTCGGCGAAAACGACCACGCACGCGCCACCCGCATCACCCGCGAACTCCGGCGTAGCGGCTGGACCATCACCCCCGCCTGAAGGAGAACCCCATGCCCACCCCGCCGCCCGCCGAAGGCACCTGCCAGCGCTGCAAGCAGACCCGCCCCCTCTTCCCCTACAAGCCCCTCCACGACTGCATCGAAGTCATCGGCCGCGTCGACCTCGTCGAAGCCGCAGTCCATATCGCGGGTCTCGAAGACCAGGACGACCGCTGGTGCCTCGCCCGCATCGAAGGCCGCTACCGCCGCCCCCGCTTCTGCGTCCGCTGCTGCGACCGCGAAGCAGTCGACGAGCAGGAGTTCATCGACACCGTCCTCGACTGACCCCCCGCCGTCTGCCGGGTCGTCCCCGTGGCGGCCCGGCCCCAACACCAGGAGCAGCACATGACCGATGTCATCCGCGCGCCGTGGACCTCCGAGCAGGTCCAGGCCCTCAACGGCTACCAGGAGCACGGCACCCGGCCGCCTCGCGTCTGTGGCACCGAGGAGCACGCCTCCGGCCGCAGCCCCGTCCTCGACGCCACGCACACCGGCTGGATCTGCCCCGACCCCGCCTGCACGTACACCCAGGACTGGGAGTGGCGGTCGATGCTCGACTACGCCGCCGGGATCCGGGCCGCCGCTCGCCAGGCCAGCGGACAACAGCCGGACACCACGCCGTGCGTGTGCGACACCGAACCGGAGGCGTGCACCGCCGTCGGAGAGTCAGACCCGACCACCGCCGACGACCCCACACCGCTCCGCTGGGGCCTCGGCGACGTCCTCCACGGCGACGACGACACGGTCATCGTCTGCCTCTCCGGGCCCGACGGGGAGCCGTACTGGCTGGAGCTGGAGCCCGAGCGGGCAGAGGCGCTCCGGGGCGACCTCGCACCGGACGTCCACACGTGCCCGGACGGCGAGCCCTGCCCCGGCCACGACGAGCCCGCTGTCCAGACCGAGTGGGCCATCGAGGCACACAAGCCGACCGGCCAGTGGTACGAGCTCAGCCCCAGCTTCGACAGCGCCGACGCGGCCCTCGACTGGGCCACCGAGACGAGCGACTACGGGCCGCTCCGCGTCGTCCGGGTCGACCGCACCGAGACCCGCACCGTCGAGGAGGACGAGACCCGATGACCACCTGCGGCATGTGCGAGACCCCCGTCGAGCACGGCTACCTCTGCCCCGGCTGCACCCGAGCCCTCGCCGACCGGCTCCAGCGCATGCCGCGCCTCTACACCGCCCTGGAACCCTTCCTCACCCCCTCGGCCACCCGCGAGCCCGGCGGCGGCCGCACCGGCCACGCCGAAGCCCCACTGCCCGTCTCCGAGCCGGTGCTCAACCTGCGCGGGCCCGGCGGCATCGTCGGCATCCTGGAGGACTGGCGCACCGCCCTCCACGACGCCCGCCGCTGGGGCCCGCCCACCCCCGCCGTCGGCATCCCCAACCGCATCGCGCTCGCCGCGGGCGCGCTCCTCCACTCCGTCGACTGGATCAGCACCTGCTGGCCCGAGGCCGGCGACCTCGCCCGCGAGATCCGCGACCTCCACGGCGACATCGCCAGCATCATCGGCGCCCGCGAACGCCCGACCGGCACCCGCCTCGGCCCCTGCCCCGCCGAACACGCCGACGGCTCGCTCTGCGGCGCGATCCTCCGGCTCCCGCCCGGCGATCGGCTCGTCACCTGCCAGTGGTGCACCACCACCTACCCGCCCGCGACCTGGACCGCCCTCCGCGACCTCATCCACCACGACGCGGCCCAAGCCGCCTGATCACGACGACGCCGGCGGCTCCGGGGCCCACACCTCGGGCCCGCCGCCGCGCCACTCGATCGGCGGCCACGACTCCGCGTCCAGCCAGCCCGCGCGCCTGAGGAACTCGACCACGTCGCCCATGCTGAACGCCCTGCCCGGGATGTCGTCGCCGATCCGGACCGTCCGGCCACCGTCCGGGCCCGGCGGATTCACGACCACATGCGGCTGCTCCTCGTCCATCCCCCCACCCTGGATCCGGAGCCTCCGGACTGCATCCGGACCGGTCCGGACAGGCGATCCGCCCGGACACAACGAAGCCCCCGCCGGACGAATCCGGACGGGGGCCTTCGCGCGTACGCGCCTACGGAGCCTCGACCACCTCAACGGCCGCCGACATGTCGTTCACCTCGCGCCGGACCCGCGCCCGGAACCCGTCCCGCAGCGACTCGTCGGCCCACAGCGCTCGGTCAACGGGCAAGTGCGCCCACTTCATCCCGCCGTGTATCTCCCTGGTGGCGCACAGCGTGACAGTGCCCAGGGCGACGTCAGCCGGCGTGTGCTCATGCTCGATCACGTCACTCCTCCGAGGCCTTCCTCGGCCGCTGCGAGCCGGAGCCCGAGTAGCCCTTCATGATGTCCTGCACCGTGCTGAAGCTGATGTCCAGCTCGGCACCCACCGACCGGAGCGACGCGTTCGGGCGTGCCATCAGCTCGGCCACAGCCTGCTGCCGGGCCGCCTTCAAGGCCTTGTTCTTGTCCGGCAGTGCCTTCAGCACCTGCCCCAACGCCTTCGCCCGCTCCAGCGGGTCGGCGATCCCTTCGAGCGCCTCGATGGCATCGAACACCCGTCGCACCTCCTCGCTCATCCGGCCCCTCTCTTCGGCGGGCCACTTCCCAAACTGTAGGGGGTCCCCCTACAGTGATGGAAGTAGCACCGCTCCACCAGTGCACAACGGCCCCGACGGGTGTCCAGACCCGCCAGGGCCAGCCCACCCCTGACATCACCAGGAGAAGGCCATGCCCGAGCGTACCCAGCTCACCCACTCCACCGGCACCCATCTGGCCGCCACGTACCGCGCTGCCGCACAGGCCGGCCACGAGGAGCGCTGCAACCGCTGCCGCACCCTCACCGAGGCCGCCGACGCCCGCCGCGCCTCGATGGGCCGCCTCACCCACCTCGAGCACAAGCAGCTCGGCCTGATCCTCGACATGCACACCGAGGCGGTGACCAGCCGTGGCTGACCGAACCCAGCTCTCCCAGCAGGACGAAGCCCTCCGCCAGACCCGTACCGACGCGCCCATCCGTGACGGCCTCCACTGGATCGCCGCACGCCTCACCGCCCGCCGGCCCCAGGTCCTCATGACCGACGCCGCGCGCATGGCGATCGCCCTGTCCGCCGCGTACGTCACCCACCCCCGCGACGAGGACGCCGCCGAGGACCTGGAGCGCGCCCTCCTCGGCCGCATGCCGAACATCGACCGCCCCATCACCCGCGGCGAGTACGCACTGCTGCTCCACAAGACCTCCTGGAGCGCCTCCTGATGCGCACCCGCACCATCACCGAGACCCGCAAGGTCCCCCACACCATCGACGGCCACACCGTCCTCGTCGACGAGCCCTACACCGTCCAGGTCCCCATCCCGCCCCGCGACTGGGACCGCACCGTCCGGACCGCCGTCCTCACCGGATCCGGACTCATCGGACTCGCCTCCGTCACCTGGTCCACCGTCAGCATCGGCGCCCTCCTCGCCGTCGACGTCCCCCCGGCCGCGGCCTACGCCGCCGCCGGCGTCTTCGACCTCATGTGGATCGGCTGCATGGCCCTGGAGTGGCTCGCCCGCTACGACCCCGCCCGAGCCGCCGCACCCCGCAAGGCCGGATGGGTCGCGCTCGTCATCGCCATGCTCGCCATCGCCGCCCACGGGCGCGCCGAGGACTCCCTCACCGTCGGCATCATCGGCGCCGCCGTGTCGGGCCTCGCAAAGTGGATGTGGACACTCGTCCTGCGCAGCTTCGCCCACCGACTCAACCCGCGTACACAGCAGTGGGTCGACGCACAGCGCGCCGAAGCCGAAGGCCAGCTCGCCCTGATCCCCGTCCGCCGCGACCTGGCCCGCGCTCGCGGCCTCGTCGCCGCCGAGGAGACCGCCCTCCGGACCTCTCCGGAGGACGAGGAGGAGACCCCGGAGGATGTTCCGGAGCTCCCCAGCTCCGGGCCCGTGACCATGGCGGAGGCTGTCCGGACAGCCCTCTCCTGCAACATCACCGACCCGGACGCCGTCCTCCGCTACGTCCGCAAGGTCGTCGACGCCAACGCCAAGGAGGAGAGCGTTCTCCGGACGCTCCGGATGGCCCGGAGGACCGCGTGACCGACCTCCCGATCGTCCCGACCCGGATCATCCCCGCGGGCGCGCCGCTCCCCGAGCGGCCGCCCGGCCCCGACGACATCCCCCCGTGGCGCACCGCCCCCGCAGCGCCGCCCACGCCCCCGGCCCCGCCCGTCCCGCCGACGGCGATGCCCTGGCACGAGGCCCCGCCGCCCGGGCCCATCGAGCCGATCGAGATCCACGTCCGGCTCCTCCCCGTCGAGGAGCCCCCGGAGCCGACCCGCGGGGAACGGCTGTGGGCGTGGGTCACGAGCATCGCCTCCCCCTGGAAGCTCGTGGCCGCGCTGCTCGCCTCGCTCGTCCCGATCCCCGGCGTCGGCTACAGCCTCGCCGGCGTCTGGGCCTACACCGTCGGCGAGGCCCGCACCGAGGTCGGCGCCCCCTGGGCCTACGCCCTCACCACCGTGCCCCTGCTGCTCGCCGCCCGCGCGCTGCACCGCACCCGCGCGCTCCGCTTCCTCATCGCCGCCGTCATCGCCTTTACCGGCCTCATCTTCGGCGCCCTCGACCCCTTCGACATCGTCACCATCACCACCGGAGTCACCCGATGAACCAGGCCGCCCTCACCCTCGCCGGGCTCGCGCTCACGATCGTCATCCTCTGGGCCAACCTCCGCCCCTGGTGGACCGGCAGCCGCGACCCGAAGATGCTCGCCCCGTTCGGCAAAGGCGCCGCCCTCGGCATCCTCAGCGCCATGTGCGCCGGCGGCCTCCTCGGCTGGCTCGCCGGATGCGCCCCGGCAGTCGGCAGCGCGGCCGGCGCGAAAGCCGTCGGCGCCGTGACCGGTGCGCAGTCCGGCACCGCCCTCGCCCGCGGGTCTCTGTCCGGCAGCCTGAGCGAGGAGGGCGCCATCGTCGTCTTCTTCCTCGCTGTCGGCGTCGTCTTCGCCTGGAGGAAGGCGGGGAAGGACGACCGCAAGCGGATGGCCGGCGGCGCATTCTGCGGCGCGACACTGTGCGCGACCGCTGGCGTCGCGGGGGCGCTCTCCTTCCTCCCCGGCCTCGTCAACCAGGCCGGGGACGCGGGCCGGGCCGCGTTCGAGAGCGCGGGCGTCCTGTGATCGGCCGCCTCGCCGCCGGGAGCGTCATCGTCGCCCGGCAGCGCTCCGAGGCGCTCGCTGCTTGGGTCGCCGCCGGCCGCCGGGACGACCTCACCGGATGGACCGCCGCCCTCGGGCCGGTCGTCCGCCTGGTGGGCCTCGCCGTCGTGGCGTACGGCGCGCTCGCCCTGGCGCGGGCGATGCCCTGGATCATGTGGCTGCTCACCGCGTTGTGGCTGCGGGCCGCATGGCGCGCGGCCACCCCCGCCGAGGACGCCGAGGAGAAGCTCGCCGACGACGAGGAGCAGCCCCCGGCGGCCGACCCGGCGGAGGCCGCCGTGGAGCTCCTCCGGGATGTCCTCGGCGAGCGTCCCGCAGTGCACCTCTCCGAGGTCCTCGCCCACCTTCAGGAGCACGGCCAGGGGAAGGGCTGGAAGGTGGCCGACCTGAGGGTCCGTCTGGAGGCCCTCGGCATCCCCGTCGACCCCCGCGTGAAGGTGGGCCGAGTGCCCACCCGCGGGGTCCGCGCGGCCGACCTCGACCACCACTTCCCCACCGAGGAGACGGCCCCGTCTCCCGCCCAGGTAGACGCGGCCTGACCTGCACGTCTACCGCGCCGTCTACCACCGTCTCCCGGCCCTCTCCCGGGCCGTCTACCCCTAGGAGATCCACGTGTCCGACTACGACGACATGACCAACGCTGACGTCCTCGGTGCCGACGAGCTGTACGAGATGGAACGCGCCGACGAGTACCGCCTCGACGCCGAGGACGAGGCGCGCTGGGCCGCCGAGGAAGCGGCCGCCGCTGAGCAGCTGACCGACCAGGAGCCGTGGGACGGCCTCGCCGACGGCGAAGAGCGCTGAGGAGCATCCCATGACGTACTGCGAGACGTGCGGCTGGTGGACACGACCCAGCTGCGGCCACTGAACTGTCAGACCCCGCCGCTACCGTGGCAGCCAGTCCCCATTCGCTGCGGCTGGCTGCCCGCGACTCGGACCCCTACGCCCCGCCCTGCCGGAACAGCGTCCGGTACGGCGGGGCGCATCATGTCCCCATGGACACACCGCTCGTCGTCGACACCCACGCCGCGGCGGCCGCCACCGGCACCCGCCCCGGAACCATCCGCATCTGGCTCCACCGAGGCCACCTCACCCGCCACGGACACGACCGCGCCGGCCGCGCCCTCGTCGACCTCCACGAACTACAACAACGCCTCGCCGCCAAGGCCGCTTGATCCGCACCCCAAAGGGGTGTAACACTGACCCCACGTCCGGCGTGCCTGGACATCGACAGGCCCGCCACCGAGCGGGCCTTCGTCATGTCGGGGGTGATCCCGTGGCGAAGCGCAACGACCTCACTGGGTACGGCTACCGCAAGGCCCGTGCTGCCTTCCTCGCCGCCAACGACGTCTGCCACCTCTGCGGCCACGCCCAGGCCGACGTCATCGACCACCGCATCCCCGTCAGCAAGGGCGGCGACCCACGCGACCAGGACAACTGGGCCCCCGCCCACGGCGTCAACCGCTGCCCCACCTGCGGCCGGAACTGCAACGGCGAGAAGAGCGACAAGCCCCTCGCCCAAGCCGCCCAGCTCAACACCTCCCGCGACTGGTACGCAGGACCCTGAAGGAGCGCCCATGCCCGAACCCCGCTCGGCACAGATCACCCTCGACGGCTCCGGCCACGGCACCATCAAGATCAACGACGTGGACATCAGCCGCGCCGTCCGCGGACTGACCCTTCGTGCCGAGGTCGACGAACTCCCGGTGATCGAGCTGGAGCTGCTCGTCTTCGACGTCAGCACTCACGTCGAGGCCGCACGGTTCTACGTCCCGAAGGAGACCGAGGCCGTGCTCATCGCCATGGGCTGGGACCCGCCCGTCGGGCACCCCGACTCCCAGCGCACCACCCCCACCGGCGGCGACTTCGTCGACGAGCACACCAACCCGGGCATGATCGCAACGACACCCGGCCCCTGACCCGCTGCTCCCGCCCGGCGCGCCCCGGAGTTTTTCGGGACGGGCCGCTTCCCAGCCCCGCGCCCAGCTTTTATTTTTCTCCCCCCGGCCCTGACCAGCCCATATGCGGTTGCTGACCCCAGACGTCGGGAGGTCCCCATGGCTGCTCGCCCCCTGGAGATCGGCTCGGCCGGAATGCACGTGGGCCAGGCCGTGACTCGGCTACGAGAGGCCCGCGGCTGGGATCAGGAGGCGCTCGGCGAGCGTCTGGCCGCCGAGGGCCGGCCGATGTCCCAGTCGGTCCTGTCCCGCGTCGAGGCCGCGACCCGCCGGGTCGATGCCGACGACCTGGTCGCCATCGCGGCCGCATTCGGCGTCCCTGTCGCCCTCCTCCTCCCACCGGACGCCGCCGAGCAGGCACCAGCCGGGACAGGCAGCGTGCGGGGAGACACCCCCAGCCTCGTCGTCGACGAGCTCGGCGCCGTGAGCGCCGCCCTGGCCGAGGACATCGAGGTGCTCGGCGACCTCACCGGCATGGAACCGACCCTCGCCGCGACCGCTGTACGGCTCGCCGAGCTGGTCGACGGCGGCCGACCCGTTCCGTGCGAAGAGTGCGGGGCGTTGGTCCGCGGCGTGACCGACGCCCGGACTCTCCCTCAGCTGACGCGCGAGCTGCGGGCGACCGTGGCCGCGCTGCTGGAGGGGCGGACCGTGGATGACGACGATGACGACCTCGGCGACCTCGGAGCAGTCTGAGACCTGGGCGCCGCCGCCGGAGTTTGCCGCCGACCTCCTCGACCGGTACGGGCTGACGTGCCCGCCCCGCTGGGGTACCCCGCGCAACCCCGACTTCCCCAGCCTGGGCCCGAAGCTGTGGAAGGTGATGGCCGCGCTCGGCGCCCCGCCGATGCCGTGGCAGAAGTACGTCACCGACGTCGCCCTGGAGATCGACCCGGCCAGCGGCCTGTTCGTCCACCGCGAGGTGGGCCTATCGGTCTCCCGCCAGCAAGGAAAGACCGAGCTCACCCTCGGCGCGCAGGTCCACCGCGCGCTCGCGTTCCCCCGGCAGAACATCATCTACGCCGCCCAGACCCGGGGCATGGCCCGGCAACGCTGGGAGGACGAGTTCTGGGAGAAGATCTCCGGCTCACCGCTCGCGAAGCGGGCCCGGATCCGGAAGAGCAACGGCAACGAGGCGATCTTGTGGGGTGCGACCCGCTCCCGCATGGGCATCACCGCGAACACCGAGAAGGCGGGGCACGGGCCGCCGCTCGACCTCGGGTTCATCGACGAGGCGTTCGCCCACGAGGACGACCGCCTGGAGCAGGCGTTCTCCCCTGCGATGCTGACGCGCGCGATGGCTCAGCTGTGGTGGGCGTCCGCGGGCGGTACGGAGAAGTCGGCCTGGCTGAACAAGAAGCGGGCCAAGGGCCGCGAGGTGATCGAGGCCCTGTTCGCCGCGCTCGCCGAGGACGAGGCCGCGGTTCGGCCACGGGCGGCGTACTTCGAGTGGTTCGCCCCCGAGACCATGCCCCGGGACGACCCGACGACCTGGTACGCCACGCTGCCCGCGCTTGGGTTCACGGTCACCGAGGACACGATCCGGGCCGAGCTGGAGAAGCTGGACCCGGCGGAGTTCGACCGCGCGTATCTGAACCGGACGAGGACGGCGACACCGCCGTCTGACCCGAACATCCCGAAGGCTGAATGGCTGGGCCTCGGCGATACCTCGTCGCGGCCGGCCGCTGAGGAACTGGCGCTCGCCGTCGATGTCTCGCAGGACCGCAAGCACGCCAGCATCGGTGTGGCGATCAAGCGGCCCGACGGGCGCGTGCACCTGGAGCTCATCGACCGCCGCGCCGGTACCGCCTGGGTGGTCCCGGCCGTGGCCCAGCTGGCGAAGCTGTGGCGACCGCTGGTCGTCGCGATCTCCGGCGCGGGCACCCCGGCCGGGTCGCTCGTCGACGACCTCGTCGCCGCGGGGATCACGGTCCCGGAGAAGAAGGACCAGCCGCACCGCGGGCACCTCGTCGTCCTGCGCGGCGGCGACATGACCGAGGCGTGCGGACAACTCGCCGACGCGCTCCGGCAGGACACCGTCCGGCACATCGAGCAAGCCCCGCTCACCGCAGCGATCAACGGCGGCCGGACCCGCCGCGTTGGTGACGCCTGGGTCATCGACCGCACCGCGTCCCTCGTCGACGTCGCCCCGCTCGTCGCGGTGACCGCGGCCCGCTGGGCGCTGCTCGCCAAGGGGCCGGCCGTCCTGGACGACTACGACGTACTCAGCAGCATCGGATGAGAGGAGGTGGCGGTATGCCGCGCTGGACCCGGGCGCTCGCCGCGCCGTTCCGGCGGCTCGGCGAGATCACGAAGCGGGCGATCACCTCGCTCCCCTGGGGCGCCGGAGGCCCGTCGCCGACGGCCATGTCGGCCGAACGGGCCCTCAGCCTGATCCCTGTGTTCGCGTGCGTGCGGATCATCTCCCAGTCCGTGGCCACCCTGCCGCTGCAACTGTTCCGCCGGGACGGCTCCACCCGCGAGCCGCTGAACTTCGTGCCCCAGCTCTTCTGGGCCCCGGACACTCAGGGCGACCTAGTGACGTGGCTGACGAAGTGCCTCACGAGCATGCTGCTCCGCGGCAACGCCTACGGCTTGATCACCCAGCGGGACGCCCTCGGGTTCCCCACGATGATCGAGTGGCTCAACCCCGACGACGTCTGGGTCGACGAGACCAACCCCATCCGGCCCGTCTACTACTGGCGCGGCCGGCACGTCGAGACAGGCGACATCGTCCACATTCCGTGGATCGTCCTGCCCGGACACGTCGTCGGCCTGTCCCCGGTCGCCGCGTTCGCCCAGACCATCGGGTTCGGCCTGACCATCACCGAGTACGGGCGCAGCTGGTTCGCCAACGGCGGCACCCCGCCCGCCGTGTTGAAGAACTCCCAGCGCACCATCACCCCCGCCGACTCCGAGGAGATCTCCGACCGCCTGTCCGCGCGGATCCGGGCCCGAAAGCCGCTCGTCATCGGCTCCGACTGGGACTTCACCGCCCTGTCCGTGAGCCCGGAGGAGTCGCAGTTCATCGAGTCGCTCCGACTCAACGCCACGCAGATCGCCGCGATCTACGGCGTCCCGCCCACCAAGGTCGGTGGCGACTCCGGCAGCTCGATGACCTACGCCAACGTCGAGGCCGAGGCCAACGACCTGGCAGCGATGACCCTGCGGCCGTGGATGGTCCGCCTGGAGAACGTGTTCTCCCGCCTCATGCCCGGCCGCGAGTACGTCCGGTTCAACGTCGACGCGATGATCCGCACCTCGCTCCTCGACCGCTACAACGCGCACGGCATGTCCATCCGCGACGGCTGGAAGAACCGCGACGACGTCCGCGCCGTGGAGAACATGGCGCCCATCGAGGGGTTCGCCGGCCAGATCTACGGCCCGCTCCCCGCCCTTCCCGCAGGGACCCCGACCCAGGAGGTATGACCATGGGCGACGCTGAGCGCCGCTTCACCCGCGGCCTCGTCGAGGTCCGCGCCAACAGCGGCCAGACCCGGCAGATCGGCGGCTACGCCGCGAAGTTCAACCGGCTGTCCCAGAACCTCGGCGGATTCGTCGAGCGCCTCGACTCCGGGTTCTTCGCCAAGTCGGAGGGCGACGGCTGGCCCGAGGTGATGGCCCGCTACAACCACGACGACAACCGGCTGCTCGGCACCACCGAGGCGGAGACGCTGCGGCTCCTCGTCGACGGCACCGGCCTCGACTACAGCGTCGACGTCCCCGCCTCCCGCGAGGACGTCTACGAGCTCGTCCAGCGTGGCGACGTCCGCCGCTCCAGTTTCGCGTTCCGCACGTTCGCCGACGACTGGTCCCAGACCGAGGACGGCTTCCCCCTGCGCACCCTGCTGTCCGGCTCGCTCGTCGACGTCGCCCCCGTCAACACCCCCGCGTACATGGACACCTCGACCGGGCTCCGGTCGCTCGCCGACAGGGCCGGCGCCGACCTCGCCGAGGTCCGAGCCGCCGCCGAGTCGGGCGAGCTCGGCCGGTTCCTGGGGGCCAAGCCCCCGATCACCATCGACCTCGCGCCGAGCGGGCAGGGCGACACCCACCCGCTCATCGCGATCCGGCGGCGGCGCGCCGAGCTGGACCAGCGCCGCACCCCCTGAGGCAGGGCGACACCCACCTCGACACCCATCACCTGACGCCCCGGCCACCGGCCGCACGGGCGCTGTCGTCATGCCCAAGGAGGGCACATGCCCAGCTTCATTCAGCAGATTCAGGACCGGCGCACCAGCGCCTGGGAGCAGGCCAAGGCCCTGCTCGACACCGCCGAGGCCGACAAGCGCGACCTGACGGCCGAGGAGGAGCAGACCTACCAGCGCATCAACACCGAGATCAGCCAGATCGACGAGCGGGTCAAGACCCTGCTCGAGGCCGAGCAGCGCACCAAGGACGCCGACGAGGCGTTCCGAAAGCTCCTGGAGAAGGAGCCGGCCCCCGAGGGCCGGGGCAGTGAAGCCGACCAGGAGCTCACGCGGGTCCGCGACTGGCTCACCGGCGCGTCCGGCAGCCGCTCCCTGGACATCACCCCCGACAAGTCCCTGCCGCTGGACCAGCGCACGCTGTCCAAGCTGACCGCGGCCGCTGGCGCGAACACCGTCCCGATCAGCTTCTACAACCGGCTCGTTCAGCACATGATCGAGACGTCCGGTGTCCTGGCGGCCGGGCCGACGGTCCTGCGCACGTCGACGGGCGAGCAGATGCAGATCCCGAAGACCACCGCGCACTCCGCGTCCGCGGGGATCGTCGCCGAGGCCGGGACCCTGTCCGCGAACGAGCCGACGTTTGGGCAGGTCTCCCTGGACGCCTACAAGTATGGGTTCCTGCTCCAGGTCTCCCACGAGCTGGCGAACGACACCGCCGTCGACCTGCTCGGCTACCTCGCCATGCAGGCCGGCCGCGCGCTCGGCAACGGCTTCGGCGCCCACCTGGTCACCGGTGACGGCTCGTCCAAGCCCAACGGGGTCCTGACCGCGTCGACGCTCGGCAAGACCGGCGCCGCATCGGTCGCGGGCGCCCCGAACGGTGACGACCTGATCGACATGTTCTACAGCGTGATCGCCCCGTACCGGCAGTCCGGTTCCTGCGGCTGGCTCATGCGGGATGCCACGGTGGCCGCGATCCGCAAGCTGAAGGACTCCACCGGCCAGTACCTGTGGCAGCCCGGACTCCAGGCCGGCTCCCCGGACACGATCCTCGCCAAGCCGGTCCGGACCGACCCGAACGTCCCGGCCGTCGCGCTGGGCGCCAAGTCGATCATCTTCGGCGACTTCTCCACCTACTTCGTCCGCCAGGTTGAGTCGCTCCGCTTCGAGCGGTCGGACGACTTCGCGTTCAACACCGACCTGATCACCTACCGCGCGATCCTGCGCGGCGACGGCGACCAGGTCGACACCACCGGCGCCATCAAGCACTTCATCGGCAACGCCGCCTGATCCCCTCCGGGGCGGGCCCGCCCGGGCCCGCCCCGGCCCCATCCACCCGAGAGGAGCACCACCGTGCGCGTACGCATGAAGATCAAGATCTCCGGCACCCGGGACGGCCAGGACTGGCCGGACAAGGGCGGCGAGATCACCGTGCCCGACGACGAGGCCGAGCAGCTGCTCCGCTACGGCGCGGCCGAGGCCGTCACCGAGCCGGACGCCACCGACACCGACACCGACAAGGGCGAGGACGAGCAGGACCCGGAGGAGCCCGAGGCCACACCGGAGGAGGGGAACGTCGAGACCGCGGACCTGCCGGACACGGCCGAGACGCGGCCCCGCTCGCGCCGCAGGGCGTAGCAGTGGCCGCCCCCCTGTACGCCGCCCTGGCCGACCTGCGCGAGATGCTCAACCTCGCCGACGCGGACATCAGCCGGGACAACCTGCTCACCACCGCGCTCACGGCGGCGTGCCGGGGGATCGACCGCGCGACTGGCCGCCGGTTCTACCTCGACGCCGACGCCACCGCCCGTGTCTACCGCCCTGCCGGGCGGACCGTATGCGGCGACGACGGCGAGCGCCTGGTCGTCGACGACATCGGCAGTACGACCGGCCTCGTCGTCGAGACCGGCACGACCGGCGCTTGGTCGACCGTCTCCGACTACGAGACCGCCCCCGACAACGCGCTCGCTCGTGACCGCCCGGTCACGGCCCTGCTCACCACGTCGACGTGGGGCACCGGTGCCGGCCGCGTACGGGTCACCGCCCGCTGGGGATGGCCCGCTGTCCCGGAGGAGATCGAGCAGGCCGCGCTCATCCAGGCCGCCCGCCTCTACCGCCGCAAGGACTCACCAGAGGGCGTGACCGGCTCGGCGGAGTGGGGCGTCATGCGGCTGTCGCGCCGTGACCCCGACGTGTGGGCCCTGATCGAGCACTTCATCGTCCCCGGCTTCGGATAGGAGACCGCCGATGCGCATGTCCGCTGTCCGCGCCGCGATCGCGGATGCCGCCCGCCAGGTCGTCATGCCCGCGGGCACCGCCAAGCTCACGTGCTCCGGGTACGTCCCCGATGCCGTCACGCACCCGCACTTCTTCGTCGGGGAGTACTCCGTCGAGTTCGACAAGGCCATGGGCCGCGCGCTCGACGAGGCGGAGTTCACGTGCCGGGTCCTCGTCGGCCGGGCGGACGACCGCGCGGGCCAGGAGATCCTCGACGCCCTCCTCGACGGCTCCGGCCCCGCCTCCCTCAAGGCCGCGATCGAGGCCGCCCGCGGCGCCCCCGGCGAGTACGCCCTCGGCGGCCTGGCCGACGACCTCCGCGTGACCCGCATCCAGGGATACCGCTGGTACGAGCACCAGGGCACGCAGTACGTCGGCGCCGAACTCATCATCCGCGTCATCGGAAAGGGGGCCCCGTCGTGAGCCTCGTCCTGACCAACGTCCGCACGTTCGCCGTCGGCGCCGACCTCACCGGCGCAAGCAGCAAGGTCGAGTTGTCCGGTGAGGTCGAGGAGAAGGACGTCACGAACTACGGCTCCGGCGGCTACAAGGAGGTCATCGGCGGCATCGGCTCCGCCGAGATCGCGGGAGAGGGCCAGTGGGAGGCCGGCGACCCGGGCCTCGTCGACAACGCGTCCTGGACGCAGCTCGGCGGCGTCGGCCCGTGGACGATCTGCCCCGACACGGCGCAGGTCGGCTCGCTCGCCTACCTCACCCGCGCGCTCCGCTCCGACTACAAGCTCCTCGGCGCAGTCGGCGACGTCGCCCCCTGGTCGGGCACCGCCAAGAGTTCCTGGCCGCTCGTACGGGGGCAGATCGCGCACCCGCCCGGCACCGCCCGCAGCGCGACCGGCACCGGCACCGCGCTGAACCTCGGCACCATCGCCGCCGGGAAGCGGCTGTACGCCGCCCTGCACGTTCTCTCCGTCGCCGGGACGACACCGTCGCTCACGGTCTCGATCGAGTCCGATGACGCCGTCGGCATGGCCACCCCGACCACCCGCCTCACGTTCGATCCGGCGACGGTGGCCGGCGGGCAGACGCTGCGCACCGATGCGGCGGCCATCACCGATACGCACTACCGGGTCGCCTGGGCGATCTCCGGCACGACCCCCTCTTTCATGTTCGCTGTCTCTCTGGGAATCAGGTGATCACCCATGCCCAAGATGGTCCTCACAGCCGAGTACATCAGCCTCAACGGCGTCGACCTCTCCGAGTACACCCGCAAGGCCGAGCTCGCCGTCGAGGTCGAGGAGAAGGACGTCACCACCTACGCCTCCGCCGGGTGGAAGGAAGTCATCGGCGGCCTCAAGTCCGGTGAGCTTGGAACCGAGTTCCTCCAGGATTTCGCCGCTACCCGGATCGACTCGATCATGTGGCCGCTGCTCGGCGCCGTCGTTCCGTTCGAGGTCCGCCCGACCAACGCGGTCGTCGGCGTCTCGAACCCCAAGTACACCGGCAGCGTGCTGATCAAGGAGTGGAAGCCGATCGAGGGCGGCGTCGGCGACGAGGCCACCTCCTCCGCGTCGTTCCCGACGTCCGGCCCGGTGCTCCGCGCGACCGCCTGACATGGCCGACAACGGCCTGCCGTTCGAGCTCGGCGTCGACGCCCACGAAGCGATCCAGGCCCTCACGCGGGCGATCCGCGCCGAGGCGGACGGCAAGGAGCTCCGCAAGGACCTCGCCAAGAACATGCGCGCCGCGCTCGCGCCCACGGCCGCCGAGGCCAAGTCCAAGATCATGTCCATGGCGTCGGCCGGCCCCGGCACCGCCCCGGGGCTCCGGTCCTCGATCGCCCGGAAGATCCGGCCCGAGGTCAAGCTCGGCGGCCGCTGGAGCGGCGCCAGAGTCAAAGCGTTCAAGACCAAGAACATCCGCCACTTTCCCAACGCCCCCAAGCGCACCAACCGCGCCCGGGGCTGGCGCCACCTCGTCTACGGCCGCGCCGACTCCTGGGTCACCCAGCACGGCAAGACCGACTGGTTCGACCACGCCATGGAAGGCATCGGCCCCAACGCCAAAGAGGCAGTCGAGAAGGCCATGGAGGACATGGCCCGCCGCCTCGCCGCCCGCATCCGATAGGAGCCACACCCGTGTTTCTCGCCTACCAGCCCGAGGGCCAGAGCGAACCCACCCGCTGGCGGTACAACCCCCGCCGCCTCATGACCGTCGAGCGGGAGACGATCGAGCGCCTCACCGGCAAGAACTTCACCGAGTTCACCACCGACGTCCTCCAGGGCAACTCGCTCGCCCGCCGGGCCCTGCTCTACACCTTCCTGCGCCGCGACCACCCCAAGACCAAGTTCGAGGACGTCGAGTTCTTCTGGGACGAGCTGAAGCTGGAGTACTCGAAGCAGGAGTGGGAGGAGATGCGGGCCCGCGCCGCCGAGAACCTCGTCGGCGCCGAGCGGGAGCAGGCCATCACCCAGTTCGACGCGGAGATCGAGACCGCCTTCGACGACACCAGCGACGAGGGAAAAGCGGGGCTGCCGATCGCCGACTGAGGCAGGTCGGCAACGCCGCCCACCTCCTGCACATCCGCCCATGGGAGTGGGACCTCATGACGGTCGAGCAGGCCGACGCCGCCCTCGACTGGCTCGACGCGTACAAGGCCTCGATGGACGAGGCCGAGGAGAAGATGCGAAGGGGGTGAGGGACCGTGTCCGACACCTCCCTCGTGTTCAACCTCGTGGCCCGAGACAGAGCCAGTGGGGAAGTCTCGGCGATGGGCGAGCGGTTCAACACGGCCGCGGCCGGAATCGGCGCCGGGTTCGCAGCTGCCCTCGGCGCGAGCCTCGTCTCGGCGATGGACGTCGAGGCCGCCGGCGACAAGCTCGCCGCGCAGCTCGGCGTCGGCCAGGCCGAGGCGGCCGAGCTCTCCGAGGTCTCCGCCCGCGTCTACCAGGACGCGTGGGGCGACTCCACGGCCACCGTGAACGAAGCGATCCGCGGCGTCTACAAGAACATCGGCGACACCTCGACGGCCGAGGGCGGCCTGGAGGGTGTCACCAAGAAGGCCCTCGCCCTGGCGCAGACCTTCGACCAGGACCTGAACATGGCCACTGCGGCGGCTGGGCAGCTCGTCCGAACGGGGCTGGCCAAGGACGTCGACGAGGCCATGGACATCATGACCGTCGGCCTCCAGGGCGCCGCCGACAAGTCCGGCGACCTGTTGGAGACGTTCAACGAGTACAGCACTCAGTTTCGGCGGATCGGCCTCGACGGGAAGACCGCCACCGGCCTGCTGGCCCAGGCGCTCGCGGCCGGCGCCCGGGACGCCGACCAAGTCGCCGACGGCATCGGCCAGTTCGGCGAGATCGCCCTCAAGGGCGGCAAGGCCGTCGATGACGCCTTCAAGTCCATCGGCCTCAACAGCAAGGAGATGGCCCGGCTCCTCGGCGCCGGCGGCACGTCCGCGACCAAGGCGTTGCAGATGACGATGGACGCGCTGCGCGGCACGTCGTCCGAGCAGGTCAAGCTCAACGTCGCGGCGGCCCTCTTCGGCGACCCCGGCAACGTGATGGGGGCCAGCCTCTTCGCCCTCGATCCGGCGACCGCCGCTGCCGCGGCCGGGATGGACAAGGCGAGCGGCGCAGCGAACCGCATGGCGGACACCGTGAGCAACAACGGCACCGCCGCCCTGGAGAGGTTCAAGCGCGGCGCCCTGGCCGAGCTCGGCCAAGTCGGCGGAGCCGTCGCCCAGTTCGCGATGACTCATCAGTCCGTGATGGTCCCCCTCGCGTACGCGTTCACCGGCCTGGCCGTCGCCGTCCTCGCGGTCAAGGCCGCCATGGCCGTCTACGCCGCAGGGGCCACCGTCGTCACGGCCGCCCAGACCCTGATCTCCGCCTCGTGCTGGACCGTCATGGGCAACTGGATCCGGATGAACGCCATCGGGCTCGGCATGTACGCGCGGATTGCCGGGGCCGCCGTCGTCTCCGCCGCGACGACGTCCTCCGCGTGGCTCGGGTCCGCGCTCGCTGCGATGGGCACATGGCTCGCCGCCGTCGTGCGGACCGCGGTGACCTCGGCCGCGCAGTTCGTGGTGATGGCCGCCCGGGCGGTCGCCTGGGCCGCCGTCATGGCCGCGCAGTGGCTCATTGCCATGGGTCCCGTCGGCTGGGTCATCGCCGTCATCGTCGGCCTCGTCGCGCTGGTCATCCTGAACTGGGACAAGATCAAGTCCTTCACGCAAAAGGCCTGGGACTGGATCTGGCAGAAGATCGCGGGCGCCATCAAGAACGTCATGGCGGCCGTCGGATGGCTGGGCCGACTGCCCAAGATGGTGTCCGACTTCTTCGGCAAGATCAAAGAGTGGGCCATCCGCAAGATGGCCGAGCTCATCATCTGGCTCCGCGGCCTGCCCGAGAAGATCGGCAGCGCGATCGGGAACCTCGGCAATCTCCTCATCGACAAGGGCAAGGACGTCGTGCGCGGCCTGCTCTCCGGTATCCAGTCGATGGGCGGATGGATCAGGGGCAAGCTGATGGGCTGGGCCCGGGACATGATCCCCGGTCCAATCGCGAAGGCGCTGGGGATCGCGAGCCCGTCGAAGGTGACTGCGAAGCAGGGTGAGTGGATCGCGCGCGGCCTGGTCGTCGGCATGACGGGCGGCCTGAGTCAGATCCGGTCCACGGCGGCCAAGATGGCCGGCATCGTCATCGATGCGACCGAGGTGACCCTGGCTCCCCGGAAGAAGCGCCTTCCGCGGAAGGACCACAAGGAGGTCAAGGGCACCAAGGCGCAGAGGAAGCGCATCCGCGAGCAGAACGCCGAGATCGACCGCCAGAACCGGGACATCGACCAGCAGAACAAGCGGATCGACCAGCAGAACAAGAAGATCGACGAGCAGAACAAGCTCCTCCTGCGCAGGTCGAAGGACGTCCGCGACAAGGCCATGGGGATTCTCAACAGGGGCACCGACAAGCTCCGAACCCTGGCCAGCCGCGAGGAGCTCGTGGCCACGCGGCTCAAGACGGCGACCGCCCGGTTGAACGACCTGATCAAGGCCCGTACGGCCCTCGCGGCGGACGTCCGCAAGGGCATCCTCGACGCCGCGGACATCACCCAGGGCGCGGACGCGGGCGGCGCCACGGCCACCAGCATCTGGGCCAACCTCAACCAGCAGCTGGCCAAGGCCAAAGCCTTCGCGTCCCAGCTCGCCGTCCTGCGCAAGAAGGGCGTGCGGGCGGACCTGATCGCGCAGATCGCGCAGGCCGGAGCCGAGCAGGGCGGGGCCGCGGCCGCCGCCCTCGCCTCCGCGTCCAAGGGCCAGATCGCGCAGATCAACTCGACGCAGTCCCAGCTCGTCGCCGCTGCAACGACGGCCGGTAACACGGCCGGTGACGCGATGTACGGGGCGGGAATCCAGGCCGCCCAGGGTCTCGTCAAGGGGCTCCAGAGGGAGCAGAAGATGATCGAGAAGCAGATGCTGACGATCGCCAAGGGCATGCAGACCGCGATCAAGAAGGCGCTCGGGATCCGGTCGCCGTCGCGGGTGATGGCGATGCTCGGCCAGTGGATCCCCGCCGGCCTCATCCGGGGCATCGACGACGGCCGCCCCGCGGTCGCCCGCTCGATGGCCACCCTCGCCCAGGTCCCGCCTGCCTCGGCAGGCCTGCTCACCGGCCAGCAGATGGCCCCGGCCGCCCCGCTGCTCCGCCAGGGCGCGGGAGGCGCGGGAGGCGTCGTCGTCGTACGGCTGGACGCCACCGGCGGCGACTCCGCGACCCGCACGTTCCTTCAGAAGCTCGTCCGCGTCGAGGGCCGCGGCAACGTGCAGCTGGCCTTCGGGCAGTAGATAAGGAGTCCTGCCGTGGCGTTCCCCCAGACACCGCTCGACGTCCGTACCGAGCTCCAGATCGGCGGTGTCTGGACGGACATCACCAGCGACGTCTACACCCGCTCGCCGATCGGGATCGAGTGCGGACGCTCCGAGGAGAGCACCCGCACCAACCCGGCCCGCGCCTCACTGGAGGTCAACAACCGGCTGGGGAAGTACAGCCCGCGCAACCCGATGAGCCCGTACTACGGGCTCATCGGGCGCAACACCCCCGTACAGGTGGCCACTCTGGCCGGCGCCACGTACCTGCGCGTCACAGGGCAGTCGGGCACCGGCGCGTCCACCCCGGACACAGCCGCGCTCGACATCACCGGCGACATCGACATCCGCTTCGACGCCACCCTCGACAGCTGGGTCACCCCGCCCGGGGCCCAAGCCACGGATCTCACGGGCAAGTTCAGCACGGTCAGCAACCAGCGCTCCTGGATGTTCCAGCAGCGGAACAACCGGCCCTACCTGGAGTGGTCGGCCGACGGGACCACCGTCATCGGCGCACAGAGCACCGTGGTGCCCGCCGTCCCCCCGTCCGGGCGCATGGCCTGGCGCGTCACCCTCGACGTCAACAACGGCGCCGGCGGCTGGACCGCCACGTTCTACACCGCCGAGACGATCGCGGGCCCCTGGACCCAGCTCGGCGACCCGGTCACCGGCACCGGCGTCACGTCCATCTTCAACTCGACCACGATCCTCAAGGTCGGCGACGCCACCAACCTCGCCTTCGTCAAGCCGCGCGGCCAGGTGCACGCGCTCGAACTCCGCAACGGCATCGGCGGCACCGTCGTCGCGAACCCCGACTTCACCGCCCAGACACCCGGAGCCCCGTCGGTCACCGACTCCACCGGCAAGGTGTGGACGATGGCCCTCAACGGATCCATCTCCAACCGCCACACCCTGTTCACCGGCGTGATCTCCTCCTGGCCCACCCGCTGGGACGTCTCCGGAAAGGACGTGTGGGTACCAGTCGAGGCATCCGGCACCCTGCGCCGCCTCGGCCAGGGCACGAAGGCCCTCGACAGCACGCTCCGGCGCCGCCTGCCCTCCCGCTCCCCGCTGGCCTACTGGCCATGCGAGGACGCCGACGGCGCCACCCAGGCCTACTCACCCCTCGTGGGAATCGCCCCGCTCGCCGTCAGCGGCTTCGACTTCGCCCAGGACGACAGCCTCGGCGGGTCATCCGCGCTGCCCACCGTCGCCCCCGGCGGCACCATGCGCGGCCGCGTCCCCGCGCCCGCCGTCCCCACCAACGCCTGGGCACTGTGCATGCCCTTCCGCATCGACGGCGCTGCGCCCGGTGCCGAGCAGGAGCTGCTGTCGTGGACCACCACCGGCACGCTCCGCAGGTGGCGTATCACCATGGGCGCCAGCGGCACCCACCTCTTCGGGTATGACGCCACCGGCGCCCTCGTCCTCGACTCGCCGATCGCCGCGATCCCCGAGGCCTTCCTGGGGTGGACCCGGCTCGAATTCGCTGCCGAACAGTCCGGCGGGAACATCGCCTACAAGATCGGCTGGACCCCCGTCGGCAGCGGTGGGACCATCTCCATCCCCGGCAGCGTCACCGGCACCGTCGGCACGGTCTCCCAGATCGACACCGTCTTCGGCGCCGGCCTCCCGGACATCCGGGTCGGCCACATCACCGCCTGGTCCACCGACGTCATCGCCGGCGCCTACGACTCCGCAGACCACGGCTTCACCGGCGAGACCGCCACCACCCGCATGTCCCGTCTCGCCACCGAAGAGAGCCGGACCATGGCCCTCTCCGTCTACACAGACCCCTCCATCCCCTCCGCGCTCCTCGGCGCCCAACGCCCCGACGACCTCCTCACGCTCCTCCAGGACTGCGCGGACGCCGACGGCGGCATCCTCTACGAGTCCAAGACCAACGACAGCCTCGCCTACCGCGACCTGCGCTCTCTCTACAACCAGACGCCCAGGCTCGTCCTGTCCTACGCCGCCGACGGCGAGATCGGGCCCCCGCTGGAGCCGATCGAGGACGACCAGCGGACACGCAACGACATCACCGTCTCCCGCACCGCCGGCTCCTCAGCGCGCGCCGTACAGGAAACGGGCCCGATGTCGACGGCCGCGCCGCCGAACGGTGTCGGCGTCTACGACGACAGCGTCACCCTGAACCTGGCCAACGACTCCCAGCCCGAGCAGATCGCGAACTGGCGCCTGCACCTGGGGACCTGGGACGAGGCCCGCTACCCCACCGTCCGGCTCATGCTCCACGCCGCCCCCCACCTGATCCCCGCGGCCCTCGACCTCACCGTCGGCGACCGCATCCGGATCACCGACCTCCCGCCGTGGCTCCCGCCCGGGCCCGTCGACCTGATCGTGCAGGGCTGGGGCCAGGTCCTCGACCTGTACACGTGGGACATGGAGCTCAACTGCACCCCCGCCGGGCCCTGGACCATCGGCGTCCTCGACGACAAGCTCCTCGGCCGTCTCGGCACCGACGGCTCCACCCTCGGATCCGGCGTCTCGGCAAGCGCGACCAGCATGACGTTCGTGTCCTCACCCGGACCCCGCTGGATCGACTCCGCCGGCTTCCCGACCGAGTTCCCGTTCGACGTACTGATCGGCGGCGAGCAGGTACGCGTCACCGGCATCACCGGCACGACCCTCACGCAGACCGCCACGGTCGTCCGATCCGTCAACGGGATCACCAAGTCCCACAGCGCAGGGGCACCCATCCGCCTCGCCCAGCCCCTGATTCTCGCTCTCTGAGGAGGTAGCCCATGGCGCTCTACACGCCGTTCCTGGCGGGCGAGGAACTCACCGCCGCCAAACTGAACTCCAGGCTCATCGAAGAGATCATGGAGTGGACCCCGTTCACCTCCATCGGGTCCTTCTCGGCAGGGTTCTCTGCCGCGACCCTCACCCCCATGATGCGCAAGATCCGATTCCTCGGGGCCGAGCGCTGGGAGTACAAGGGCCGCATCAGCGTCGTCGCCGGAACCATCGTCGCCAACGTCAACACCACGGCGTACACCTTCAACGTCGGGTACCGGCCCGCGTTCGAGCACGGTGAGCAGTTCGCGGGCGGCACTACCGGGTTCTACGGCGTCCGCACCACCATCCAGACCTCTGGCGCTCTCCAGGTCGGTGTGCCCACCGCAGCAGGCAACAACTGCAACGGGATCCTGCTCGACGGGGTCCACATCGACGCCCCGATCTGAACCCTGCCCCACCCCTGTTCGCCCCGAGCCATCCGGCCGGGGCTCTTCTGTTTCTGGAGGGCCTATGGCCTGGTACCCCGGGGCGACCCGGTACGAGCTGCAGCCGGAGTCGGACGACCAACCGGCGATCCGCCCGACGCAGTTCATCATGCACAGCATCATCGCGCCGTGGACGGCAAAGCGGACGTACGAGTACTGGCGCGACTCGACGAACCTCGAGTCCCACTTCGGGCTCGGCTACGAGGGCGACCTCGGCCAGTTCATCGGGACGGAGACCCGCGCGGACGCCAACTACCAGGCGAACCGCAGGCCGGACGGGACCGGCGCCGTGTCCATCGAGACCGCGTCGAACCTGCAGGGCAGCGACCCGTGGACGCCGCAGCAGGTCGAGGAGCTCATCAAGCTCGGCGTGTGGCTGCACCAACGCCACGGCATCCCCCTGCGGATCTGCCGCACCCACGACGACCCGGGCTTCGGCTACCACCGACTCCACGCCGAGTGGGCCGTCTCCGGCACGTCGTGCCCCGGCGACGCCCGCGTAGCCCAGTTCAAGACGGTCGTGTTCCCAGGCATCGTCGCCCGCGCGACCGTCACCCCTGAACCCCCTGAGGAGGAGGACCCCGTCATGGCCCTGTCCAAGGAGGACGTCGACCGCATCGCGCTGCGCGTCCTGGAGTACCGCAACCCGAAGGCGGACGAGGCCAGCAAGAAGGCTGGCCGCCGGATCCCGGACGTCTACGGCTACATCGTCCAGACCTTCGCCACCGTCACGACGCTCGCCGCGGACGTGAAGAAGATCCTCGCCCTGCTCCAGAAGGAGAAGTGACCATGTCCGACGCCTCGAAGCGCACCGCGCGTACCGTCCTCCAGTCCGCCGTCGGCATCGCCGTCGTCCTCCCCGCCGTCGTCTCCGCGTCGGGAGTCCCCGAGTCCCTGCCGTGGGTCGCGGGCGGCCTGGCCGTCGCGGGCGGCTTCGCGCGGGTCATGGCCCTCTCCGCCGTCCAGGCGCTGCTGCCGCGCTGGCTCCGCACCGACGAGCCGGCGGCGCGAGGATGACGCCGATCGAGTCGGGGCAGGTGGCCCTCGAATTGGAGCGCCTGCGCGGGACGCTGGAGACCGGCTTCGCGCGGGTCGAGGGCTCGGTCGCGCTGCTGGTCCAGCGGTCCGATCAGACCGACCGCGCGCTCGACGAGCAGCGCGACAACGCGAAGCGGGTTGAGGAGCGGGTCGACGCCCTGGAGGCGAAGGCCGAGGCCTCCTCTACGCATGGGCCGCGGCTGGCTTCCGTGGAGAAGCTCGCGTGGACGGCCGTTGGGATCGGGCTCCTCGCGGTGCCCGCCGGCGGCTGGCTCGTCAACGTCCTGGTGAAGTAGCAAGAGCCACGCCCCCTCTGCCTTCGGGCGGAGGGGGCGGCTTCGTCATGTCCGGCTACTTCTTGGCGGCGGCCTCGCGGCGTTTCCGCTCTCGCTCCTCGTACGCCTCCGGGTTACGGATGCGGAACTTGAGCTCTGCCTCCACGTCGAAACGGGACTGCGCGGTCGTCGCGGCGTGTGCCGTGACTGCGGCCTGCACGGCGGCCGCCGTGTCCACGGTCAGCTCCTTGGCCTGGATCTCTTCCCAGGCCGTTGTTTCCAGCTGGATCAGGTCATCACTCAGTTCGATTGCCACGAGCCGGATCGTACGACCCGGCACTGACAGCATCGAGCGCCACGCGCCACGGGTACGCCGCCGGGTTTCCCTGACCAGGCTGATTGGGCACGAACCCGCCCTCGCCGTACAGCACCATGATCCCGGCGCTCCGGAGCGTCTCGACGGACCGTTCGAACTGCGGGTGCTGGACGTAGGCCGCGTTCACACACGGCATCGCCACCGTCGGGATCCCCTTGCCGATGCCCTCCGCGACCACGCCGACGATGAACTTGTCCGTGAGCCCGAGCGCCCAGGCGTTGATCGTGTTGAACGTGGCCGGCGCGACGAGGATCGCGTCCGCCTTCGGCCATACGTCCGGCTCGCCGGGGAGCTTGTAGTCCCATCGGACAGGGTGCCCGGTGAGCACGGCAAGGCCGTCGAGGGAGTCGGCGAGCCAGCGGGCCGCAGTGGGGGTGAGGCCGAGGCAGACGTCCCAGCCGTCGGCCTGTGCGTCCTCGATGACGTGGGCGATGTCGAAGACGGGTGGGGCCGCCGAGCTGAACAGGTACAGGGTCCGAGTGCTCATGCACCCATCCGACCATATGCAACCGCCCCCGCTCCGGGTGGAGTCGGGGGCGGAAGAGGCACACCCGCACCGGTGCGCGGGTACCGTTCCAGATGACGAGTCAGGAACGGAGACCAGTATGCCCTCCCCCGACGACGACCACACTGGAACGCGCATCAAGGAGCAGCGGCGGCTCGCTCGGCTGAGCCAGCGCGAGCTAGCCGCTCGGATCCCGTACTCCTACAGCTGGCTCACGCAGGTCGAGTGCGGCGCCCGCCCGGCGTCCGCCGACTTCACCGCCGCCGTTGCGCGCGCCCTCCGGGTCGACGTCACAGTCCTGACGGGACAGCCCTACGTGACCCAGCTCCATCAAGACCGGCTCGCCGACCTCGTCCGCCCGATCCGCGAGTCCCTCGACCTCTACGACCTTGGCCCGGACCCCGCCGTCACCACCCGCACCGCCGGTGAGCTCATCGCCGCCGCCTCTGTGCTGTGCGGACAGGTCCGCGCCACCCACCTCCACGCCGCCGCCTCCGCGCTCCCCGACGTCATCACGGAGCTGAGCACGCTCGCGTCGCGGACCCCCGCAACGGCCCTGTGGCAGGCCCTCGCCTCGACGTACCGCACCGCGCACGACATCTCCGTGAAGCTCGGCTACTACGACCTGTCCGCCGTCGCCCTCGACCGCATGGACTGGGCCGCCCAGCGCGCCTCAGACCCGTGCCTCGCCGCCGTCCGCCAGTACATGCGCGCGCTCGTCTACTTCCGCGAGGGCGAGTACTCCATCGGCCGCCGGCTCATCGGCTCCGGCCACGGCATCCTCCGCCAGGCCGAGGAATCCCGCGAGTCGCTCGCGGTGGCCGGGCAGCTGCACCTCGGCGCGTCAGTCCTCGCCGCCCGCGCGGACGACAAGGCCGCCGTCGACACCCACGTCGCCGAGGCGACCAGCTACGCGGACCGCGTGGGGGACGCGTCGGATGTCCACTGGCTGTCGTTCGGCCCGACGAACGTCGCCATGCACCGCATGTCCGCTGCGGTGGAGATGCGGCGCTACGACGAGGCGCTGAAGCAGGCGAAGGCGATCAAGCCCCCGGCGGCCATGGCCACCTCTCGACGGGCTCACTTCCTCATCGACCGGGCCCGCTCGGAGATGGAGCTCGGGAAGACCGAGGCCGCGCTGAAGTCCCTCCTCGCGGCCCGCCGCGCGGCGCCCGAGCAGACCCGCTACCACCCCGGGGCCCGCGAGACGATCCGCGGACTGGTCCACCTGAGCCGCCGCACACCGGAATCCCTCGGGAGCATGGCCGCCTGGATCGGCATGTAGGCCGCCGGAAACTCTCTCTCATCTGAAAGAGTTCCGGGCCTTCCCGCTCGCCACGATGGTGATGTTCCTAATCACCGACGAGCCGGAGGCTGCGATGCCGAACACGCCCAGCAGACCGCGGCCCTGCACGTACTGCCCCCAGCCCGGCGCCGACGCGTGCGTCCGCACCCTGCGCACCGAGGCCGGCGGCGCCCACATCTACGCCCACCAGAAGTGCGCGGCCGCGCGCGGCGTCTCCCCGCTGTACCTGTTCATCGACGCGCCGACGTCTGGGGTGCGGCGATGAAGAAGGACGCCAAGGAGCAGATCCGGGGCGTGTGCCAGCTCGGCGAGCACAGGTGGTGCGACGCCGGCCCGGTGGTCACCTCGTGCGGTCGGGTCGCTCTCGTCATCCGCTGCGACTGCCCCTGTCACAGAAAGGACCGGCGACGATGAAGCGCTGCGAGTACTGCGGGAACCTCATCACCGGCCAAGCGCGCGCCCTTGACGACGATGCTGCGTCCGGCGCGCACACCCCCGCCTACTGGCATGCCAGCCCGGGCGACTGCGGGCCGCGCCTGCCGCGCGTGACCACGATGGACGACCAGCGGAGCAGCCCGCTCCAGCGCCATCTCGCGGAGACCCGAAGTCCCCGCCCCTGAGCTCCTGCTCGTCCGTGGTCATGGCGGACCACGGGCGGGCAGGTTCAACGGCCCCGGCCGGACCGCCCTCCGGTCGGGGCTACCGCACCAGTTCCTCCACGGGTACGCCGAGCGCGTCGGCGATGAGGAGGAGCTCGGTGAAGCGGGGGTCGCGTTCCCCGCGCTCGTACCGCTGGACGCTGCGCCGCTCCATGCCGATCCGGTCAGCCAGCTGGTCCTGCGACAGGCCGGCCGCTGTACGAAGTTCGCGGAGACGGTGGCCCAGGGCGGTACGGCGGCGAAGGACTGATTCGGGCAGAGGTGTTCTTCGAGCTGGCACGTCGCCCACGCTGGGCGGCTAACGATCATGCGTCAGTACCCAAACGGTCGCATCGTGGATAGAGTCCGACCGGTTCCGGAATACGGAATTCCAGGCTGGCCCTCCCAGTCCTGCCCCCCAGGCGGCAGGGAGCGGCCAGGCAGCGCCCCCGCTACGGCGGGGGCGCTGTCGCGTTCCCGCATGTCGCGGTCACGAGCAGGGCTACTCACG
>NZ_JBWKAW010000048.1:0-37691 GCF_056437345.1 Kitasatospora sp. NPDC042419 | reverse complement strand
CGCCACCCCCCCCCCCCGCCGCCTCCGGGTGCCCCCCGCCCCCCCCCCGCGCGGGGGTGGTGCTTAAGTCCGGCCGGGGGCGCCCCCCCCCCCCGCCCCCCCCCCCCCCCCGCCCGCCAACTCTCCCGATCGACCGAACGACCCCCGAACCACCGACCACCTGAGAGGAGGGCCGCCGGATGGGCTTCCTGTTCGAGGACGGCAACTTCGCGCTGTTCCGCGACGGCTTCCTGCAGACGATCGAGCTGAGCGCGCTCAGCGCGCTGCTCGCCCTGCTGCTGGGCACCCTGCTGGCGGCCTGCCGGGTCTCCCCCGTCCCGGTGCTGCGCGGCTTCGGCACCGCGTGGGTGACGCTCTTCCGCAACACCCCGCTGACCGTGCTGTTCTTCGCCGTGACGTTCGGGCTCCCCCCGCTCGGCGTGCACTTCAGCCACCTCACCTTCGCGGTGCTGGCGCTCGGCGGGTACACCGCGTCGTTCGTCTGCGAGGTGCTGCGCTCGGGCATCAACACCGTCCCGCTCGGTCAGGCGGAGGCCGCCCGCAGCCTCGGCATGACCTTCGGCCAGACCCTGACCCAGATCGTCCTGCCGCAGGCGGCCCGGACGGTGCTGGCGCCGATGAGCAGCGTGTTCATCGCGCTGCCGAGGAACTCGGCGATCGCCGGCGCGTTCAGCGTCAGCGAGCTGTACAGCGCGCAGCAGACCTTCTCGGAGCGCGGCTACTCGATCTTCGCGATCTTCTTCTGGGTGGCCTGCGCCTACCTGGTGATCAGCGCCACCGTCGCCCTGCTGTTCCGCTTCCTGGAGAACCGACTGGCGGTGGCCCGATGAGCTCGATCTTCACCCGCCCTTCCACGGCCAGCGTCCTCTACGACGCCCCCGGCCCGAAGGCCCGCTCCCGCTACCGGGTGTTCGGCGTGCTGTCGCTGCTCGCGATCGCCGGCCTGCTCTGGTACGCCGTCACGGCGCTCGCCGACAACGGCCAGTTCGACGCCGAGCTCTGGGACGCGTTCCAGTACAACACCATCCAGCAGCGGATCGTCGACGGTCTGCTGTCCACCCTGGAGGCCTTCGGGCTGGCCGCGGTCGGCTCGCTCTCCCTGGGCGCGCTGCTCGCCGCCGGGCAGCTCTCCGACCACAAGCCGGTGCGCTGGGCGGCCGTCTCCTTCGTCCAGTTCTTCCGGGCGATGCCGCTGCTGATCCTGATCGTCGCGCTCTACTACGCGTTCTTCGCCAAGGAGCCGATGTGGGCCCTGGTGCTCGGGCTCACCCTCTACAACGGCTCGGTCCAGGCCGAGATCATCCGCAGCGGCGTCAACGCCGTCCCGCGCGGCCAGGGCGAGGCCGGCTACGCGCTCGGCCTGCGCAAGACCCAGGTGATGACCACCGTCCTGGTGCCGCAGGCGGTCCGCTCGATGCTGCCCTCGATGATCGGCCAGCTGGTCGTCACCCTCAAGGACACCTCGCTCGGCTACATCATCACCTACTCCGAGTTGCTCTACGCCGGCAAGCAGATCGCCAGTCAGCCGCTCAACGCCGCGGGCTTCCCCTACATCCCCGTGGTGCTGGTGATCGGGCCCATCTACATCGCGATGTGCCTCCTGCTCACCGCGCTCGCCCGGTGGATCGAGGCACGCGGCCGACGCGGCGCGAACCGGCGCACTTCAGCTGCTGCTTGACGGACACCCAGGTGAACTGTTGCATTGCTCTTCGTGACACCATCCGGGAGCATCCACGCGGCATATGACGCCACCCCGTCGACCAGCCCTTGCCCGGAGGTCCCCGGCCGCGTCGCACCGAACCGTCCGTGCCCGGAGGTCGCGGCATGGACCCGGTGATCGTGGTCGGGGCCGGGCCGGTGGGCCTGGCCCTGGCCCTCGCCCTCGCCCGGCACGAGGTGCCGACCGTCGTCCTCGACGAGGGCTCCGGGCTCTGCCCCGAGAGCCCTCGCAGCGTCGTCCTCGGCGCCGACACCGCCGCCTTCCTCACCCGGATCGGCTACCCCCGGGCCGTCTCCGACGCCGCCCGCTGGGACGCCTTCACCATCTGGCGCCGCCGCCAGGAAGTGCTCCGGATCGACCTCGCCGACACCCCCGTCCTGCACCTGCCCCAGCACCGGCTCCAGCGCGGCCTGCGCGACGCCCTCACCGGAACCCCCCTGGTCAGGCTGGTCCCGCTCAGCCGGGTCACCCGGCTCGAACAGGACCGCGACGGCGTCAGCGTGCACACCCGCAACCCGCAGGACGGCACCGAGACCTGGTGGCGCGGCAGCCACCTGGTCGGCTGCGACGGCGCCCGGTCCACCGTCCGCAAGCTGCTGAAGATCCGCTTCCCCGGCCGCCCGGCCGTCGACCGCAGCGCCATCGCCACCGTCCGGGTCGACCTGCCGTTCACCGAGCCCCGGCTGCACCGCGAGCCGCCGTGGCGCGGCGACCGCGAGGCCTCCGCCCGCCCGCTGCCGGACGGTGTCTGGCGGCTGGACTGGCGGCTGCCGCCCGGCCGGCCGACGCCCACCGAGACGGTCGACCCGCACGCCACCTGGCCCGGCATCGTCACCGGCGACACCCTGCTCACCCGGGTCACCGCCACCCTCACCGGCTGGTGCGGCGAACTCCCCAAGTTCGACCTGCTCGCCGCCGCCGACCACACCGCCCAGCAGCGGCTGGCGGCCCGCTTCCGCAACGGCCGCTGCTTCCTCGCCGGCGACGCCGCCCACCTGCACGGCGCGCTCGGCATGCAGAACCTCGCCGACGGCCTGCGCGACGCCGACAACCTCGCCTGGCGGCTCGCCCTCGCCTGGCACCTCCACCCGGGCGGCCCGCAGCCCGGCGGCTCCCTGCTCGACGGGTACGAGGCCGAGCGGCGCGGCGCGGTCGGCGCCCGGCTGCGCGCGGTCGACCAGGCCATGCCGCTGCTGCGCCCGCTGCGCGGCTGGCAGGCCACCCGCCGCTCACTGCTCACCGGCTCGTTCCGCAAGCACGCGCCGATGCTCGCGGACGGCCAGCTCGGCACCGGCCGGTTCGGCGGCGCGCCCGCCTACCCGGCCGCCCCCTCCGGCGTGCCCGGGCGCGTCCCGGTCCAGCGCGGGGCGCGCGGCAGCACCTCGCTCAGCGAACTGCTGCCCGCGACCGCCCCCGGCGTGCTCGTCCCGGACCTTCCGGTGCTGACCGCCGACGGCACTCCGGACCAGCTGCACGCCCGCCTCGGCTCCGGCTTCCTGCTGCTGCTGGTCGCCCCCGGCACCACCGTCTGGTCGGCCGAGCACTGGCTCGGCGCCGGGCTGATGCCCCGGCTGGCCGAGGTCGCCGCCGCGCTGCCGGTACCGGCCGAGGTCCTGGTCACCGAGGCCTACCCGGGCGCAGGACCGCACAGCGTGCTGCTGATCCGCCCCGACGGGCACCTGGTCGGGGTCACCCAGGGCGCCGCGGCCGAGGACCTCCAGGCGCTGGCCGACGGGGCCCGCGGCGGTCCGGCCTCGCTCACCGGCGGGCCCGAGGCCGAGCCCGCAGCCGGGCCGGCCACCGCAGCCGCGCCGGCGCCGACACCGGCCGACGCACCGGCACCGGCCGCCGGGCCCCGGCCGACGGCCGGGCCCATGACCCGACCCGTCACCGGTCCCGTGGCCGCTCCCGTGGCCGAGCCGGCCGCCGAACCTAGCGGGCCACCTCGGTGACCCGGCTCTCCCGGACCACCGTGACCCGGATCTGACCCGGGTACGTCAGCTCCTCGGACACCCTCCTGGCCACCTCGCGGGCGATCACCTGCGCCCCGAGGTCGTCCACCACCTCCGGCCGAACCATCACCCGGACCTCCCGGCCGGCCTGCATCGCGTACACCGCGGCCACGCCGTCGTGCGACCGGGCGATCTCCTCCAGCCGCTCCAGTCGGCGCACGTACGTCTCCAGCGACTCCTTGCGGGCGCCCGGCCGGCCGCCCGAACAGGCGTCGGCCGCCTGGGTCAGCACCGCCTCCACGGTCCGCGGCTCCACCTCCCCGTGGTGCGCCGCGATCGCGTGCACCACGTCCGCCGACTCGCCGTGCCGCCGGGCGAAGTCCGCGCCGACCGCCGCGTGGCTGCCCTCCACCTCGTGGGTGAGCGCCTTGCCGATGTCGTGCAGCAGCGCCGCGCGCCGCACCGGCTCCGGGTCCACCCCCAGCTCGGCGGCCATCAGCCCGGCCAGGTGCGCCGACTCCACCAGGTGGCCCAGCACGTTCTGCCCGTACGAGGCCCGGTAGCGCAGCGTGCCCAGGGTGCGGACCAGGTCCGGGTGCATCCCGCCGACCCGCACCGCCAGCAGCGCGTCCTCGCCCGCCCGCACGCAGCGCCGCTCGACCTCCTCGCGGCTGCGCTCGTGGACGTGCTCGATCCGCACCGGGTGGATCCGGCCGTCCTCGACCAGCTGTTCCAGGGTGAGCCGGGCGGTCTCCCGGCGGACCGGGTCGAAGCAGGAGAGCTGCACCACCGCCGGGGTCTCGTCGATGATCAGGTTGACGCCGGTGACGGCTTCGAAGGTCCGGATGTTCCGGCCCTCCCGCCCGATCACCCGGCCCTTCATCTCCTCGTTCGGCAGCCGGAACAGCGACACCGCGGTCTCCGCGGTCTGCTCGGCGGCCAGCCGCTGGATCGCCCCGGCGACGATCCCCCGGGCCCGCTGCTCGCCCTCCTCGCGGGCGGCGCGCTCGATCTCCCGGACGGTGACCGCCGCCTCCCGGCGCGCCTCGGAGGCGGCCTCCCGGACGAGTTCGGCGCGGGCCTGGTCCGCCGACAGCCCGGCGGTCCGCTCCAGCTCCTCGGCCCGGCGCCGGACCAGATCCGCCGCCTCTCCGCGGGCCCGCTCCAACTCAGCCGACCGTTCGGCCAGTTCGCCCTCACGGGTGCGGAGCCTGTCCAGCTCCTCGGTCAACCGCTCCTCGCGCCGGTCGAGTTCGGCCCGCAACTGGTCGGCCTGCTGCTCGGCCCAGCGCCGGGCCCGCTCGGTCTCGGCGGCGGCCCTGCGCCGTGCGTTCCGCAGGCGCCCGGCCGACAGCCAGACCGCCACTCCGACGGCGGCCACCACAGCGACGGCCAGCAGGACCGCCACCAGCAGGGAGGTGGCCGATCCGGCGCTCACCGCGATCCTCATCCTGCCCGCTCCCCGTCCCGCGGCGGCACGCCGCCCGGGACCAACCGCGCGGCCGGCCCGGACCTGCCTGGTCACGGGCGTGGCCAGGAGAGTGGCCAGGGGTGGCCGAGGAATGATCGATGTGCTCCCGCACTGAGTGCGAGGCTAAGCGCGGGTTACGAAACGGTCAAGACTGGCTTGGCAGTTGGCCAACTCCGCGATCCGGCCCGGGCCGACCCGGCGTCAGTCCCAGCCCTCGCCGGACGGTCCGTCCGCGTCCGCCGCGTCGTCCGCGGGCCACGCGAGCTCCTCTTCGTCCAGCGCCTCGCGGACCACCCGGAAGGCCAGGCCCTCGGAGTAGCCCCGCCGGGCCAGCACGCCGACCAGCCGACGCGTCCGGGCCTGCCGCTCCAGGCCCCGGGTGGTCCGGAGCCGGCGGTCGACCAGCGCCCGGGCCGCCTCGGTCTCGTCGTCGTGGTCGAGCTGGGCGAGGGCCTGCTCGACCCACTCGGCGGCCACCCCCTTGGTCCGCAGCTCCTGGGCCAGCGCCCGCCGGGAGAGCCCCCGGACCGCGTGCCGGGACTCCACCCAGGCCCGGGCGAAGGCCGCGTCGTCGATCAGCCCGACCTCCTCCAGCCGGGTCAGCACCTCCTCGGCGACCTCGTCCGGGATCTCCCGCTTGCGCAGGGCGTCGGCGAGCTGCTTGCGGGTCTTGGCCGCGCCGGTGAGCAGGCGCAGGCAGATGTCCCGTGCCCGGGCCTCGGGGTCGACGGGCTCCTCGGCCCGGGAACGCCGGGGCGCGCCGGTGTCCGGCGCCTCGCCCTGTTCCGGCCGTCCGGCCCGCCCGCGGGACCGCCTCCCGCCCTGCGGACCCCCGTCGGAGGACCGCCCCGCGAAGGACTGCCCGGTGAAGGACTGCCCGCCCGACGAACGCCCGCCCGACGGCGACACGGACCGGGCAGGGGCGGCCACACCCCCGTGACCGGCCGCCCCTGCCCGAACCTCCCCGGCACCAGGGCCGGAGGTCTCCTGCTCCAGCGCCGACCGGCGCCGTCGCCGTCCTGCGGGCAGCTCGGAGGCCGTGACCAACCCGAGGTCGCCCACGTCCGCCGGGCCGCCCGCGACCGCCGGACCGGACGGCTGCCGATCCGCCGCCCCGTCCGGCGCCGGCTCGGGATCGGCCACGGCCGCGAACCAGTCCGGCGGGCCGTAGTCGTCATCGTCCTCCGGGCCGCCGCCCGCTGCCCCGGTGTGCTGCATCAACGGATCAGGCCTTGGCGGCCGCCGCCGTCTTCTTCGCCGCGGCCGTCTTGGCGGCGGTCGCGGTGATCGGCTTGGCCGCACCCTCGGCCGCACCAGCACCAGCAGCCGCGGCATCGGCCTCGGCCGGCTCCTCGGTCTTCGGGCCGATGCCGAGCTTGCCCTTGATCTTCCGCTCGATCTCGTCGGCCAGCTGCGGGTTGTCCCGCAGGAAGTTGCGGGCGTTCTCCTTGCCCTGGCCGAGCTGGTCGCCCTCGTAGGTGTACCAGGCGCCCGACTTGCGGATGAAGCCGTGCTCGACACCCATGTCGATCAGGCCGCCCTCACGGCTGATGCCCACGCCGTAGAGGATGTCGAACTCGGCCTGCTTGAACGGTGCGGCGACCTTGTTCTTGACGACCTTGACCCGGGTGCGGTTGCCGACCGCCTCGGTGCCGTCCTTCAGGGTCTCGATCCGGCGGATGTCGAGGCGGACCGAGGCGTAGAACTTCAGCGCCCGGCCACCGGTCGTCGTCTCCGGCGACCCGAACATGACGCCGATCTTCTCGCGCAGCTGGTTGATGAACACCGCGGTGGTGTTCGACTGGTTCAGCGCACCGGCGATCTTCCGCAGCGCCTGGCTCATCAGACGGGCCTGCAGACCGACGTGCGAGTCGCCCATCTCGCCCTCGATCTCCGCGCGCGGGACGAGCGCCGCGACCGAGTCGATGATCACCAGGTCGATCGCGCCGGAGCGGATCAGCATGTCGGTGATCTCCAGCGCCTGCTCACCGGTGTCCGGCTGGCTGACCAGCAGGGCGTCGGTGTCCACGCCGAGCTTCTTGGCGTAGTCCGGGTCGAGCGCGTGCTCCGCGTCGACGAAGGCGACCGTGCCGCCGGCCCGCTGGGCGTTGGCCGCCAGGTGCAGGGTCAGCGTGGTCTTGCCGGAGGACTCGGGGCCGTAGATCTCGACCACCCGGCCGCGCGGGATGCCACCGACCCCGAGGGCGACGTCCAGAGCGGTGGACCCGGTGGAGATCACGTCGATCGGCTCGTTGGCCTTCTCGCCCAGGCGCATCACCGAGCCCTTGCCGAACTGCCGCTCGATCTGGGCGAGTGCGGTCTCAAGGGCCTTCTCGCGGTCCGTACCTGCCATGGCTTCCACCCTCGGGTTCTGTGCTGTGCGCTTCATCGTCATCGACGCTAGCGCGTCCCACTGACAATCGACCCTGACCGGGCTCGGCCTGGGGAAAACTCTTGGCCGGAGAGTACAAAGAACAAGTGTTCGATTCAAGCCGGGGCCATTCGAACTACTTCTCCCCGCCCTCCTCGCCGCCCCCGTCCCCCGGCCCCTGCCCGGAGCCGGAACCGGGGCCCGCCCCCGAACCGGACCCGGACCCGGTGCCCGGACCGGAACCGCCCTGCGGCCCCCCGCGGACCATCCGCCGCAGCCGGCGCGCCGCCTCCCGGCGCAGCGCCCGCCGGTGCCGCCGCTGCTCGCCCCGGTCGATCCGCGGGTCGGTCGCCACCTCGTAGCGCCGCACGTACGTCCCCACGAACCCCTGCAGGGTGGCCGCCGCGGGGATCGCGATCAGCGCGCCGACCGCCCCGAGCAGGGCGGCCCCGGCGATCACCGAGCCGAACGCCACCGCCGGGTGCACGTCCACCGTCTTCGCAGTGATCCGCGGGTGCAGCAGGTAGTTCTCGATCTGCTGGTAGACCACCACGAACGCCAGGACCCAGAGCGCGTCGACCGGCTCCACGGTGAGCGCCACCAGCACCGGCAGGGCGCCCGCCAGGTAGGTGCCGATGGTCGGCACGAACTGCGACATGACGCCGACCCAGATCGCCAGGGCCGCCGCGTACGGCAGGTCCAGCACGGCGAACATCACCCAGTGCGCGAACGCCGACGCGACGGCGAGCAGGGCCCGGGAGTAGAGGTAGCCGCCGGTCTTGGCCAGCGCGATCTCCCAGGCCCGCAGTACCTCGGCCTGCTTGGCGGGCGGCAGCAGCGAACAGACGGTCCGTCGCACCCGGGGGCCGTCGGCGGTGAAGTAGAAGGTGAAGAGGCCGACGGTGAAGGCCTGGAACAGCCCGCCGATCAGGGTGGAGGAGACGCCCCAGACGTTGTCGGCGGCCTGCTGGGCGTAGTTCTCGATGGCACCGGAGTCCTTGAGCAGCTTCTTCTGCAGCTCGTCCAGCGAGAGATCCTGGTTGAAGGTCCGGTTGACCCAGTCGATCAGGCTGTCGAGGAGGTGCGGCAGATCCCCCGCGATCTTCGCGACCTGGTCGACCAGCAGGGTGCCGAGCGCGGTCAGGAAGCCGCCCACCGCTATCGCCACCGCGACGAAGACCAGGAAGGTGCCGACCCCGCGGCGCACCCCGCGGGCCGCCATCCGGTCGACCGCCGGCTCCAGCGCCAGCGACAGGAAGAAGGAGACCAGCAGCATCACGAAGAGGTCGATCAGCTGGTGGAAGGCCCAGTCGGCGAGCTGGAACAGCCCGACCATGAGCAGCGCCAGCACCATCGCCCGGGGCAGCCAACGCGGCATCCCGGAACCCCAGAGGCCGTCGTCGGCGGTCCGGGCGGGCGGCGAGGCGGGCGGGGGGCCCGCGGCCTCGTCGGCGACCTGCGCCGACCTGTCCGAATTCTGCGGTTCTGCACTGCTTGTCACCCGCACAGTCTGACCCATGCCCGACGCCCGTTCGAGCATCGGGCCGGGATCAGCGGAGGACCGCGGAGACGCCCTGGGTCTCGCAGACCACCCGCCAGACGTCCTTGGCCTCCCAGCCGGCGTCCAGCGCCTGCCGGACCGTCCGGCCGCCCAGTTCGCTCATCACGTGGTCGGTCGCGAACGACTCGGCGTACGCCTCACCGAAGTGTGCGTGCATCCGCCGCCAGAACTCCGTCAGCCTCATGCCCACCAGTATCCCGGACCGGCCCGGCCCTAGATGAATGAGTCCAAGGGCTGTCGTCGCGGTCAGTGATCGTAGGCGATCAGGGATCGCTTGACAGGTTGCCCGGTCTTGTCGTTCAGCCAGATCGCGGTGGTGAGCGCCAGGATGCGTGTCAGTACCCGGGTGATCACTCCGGAGGGAGTGCGGCCACCGTGTTGTTCCAGGTCGAGCTGCCCTTTGAAGGTCTGGTTGATCGACTCGATGACCTGCCGCAGCGGCCTGAACAGGTGTGCCCCGGCCCGTTCAGGTTCGCCCTTGCGGGCTGGGCGCAACAGCTCCAGGTGACGATCGGTGAGATCGCGCTCGAAGTCGCGGCCGTAGTAGTTCTTGTCGCCGATGATCGTCTGTCCTGGATGGGTGGCAGTGACGTCGTGTGCGGCATCGAGCATGCCGCGCAGTGTTTCGCGTTCGTTGGCCTTCGCGCCGGTGAGCGCGAACAGGACGGGCAGCCCGCCCAGCGTGCACACCAGGTGCAGGCGCAGGCCCCAGAAGTACCGGGAGTGCGACGCGCAGTAGCCGTACTGCGCCCAGCCTGCGAGATCCGAGCGCCTGGCGGTCTCCCGAGAGCAGCCGCAGCCGACCGGGGTGGAGTCGACCACCCACACATCGTCGCTCCACAGTGAGGTGTCCTGCGCCAGCATCCTGATCATGTGCTTGAGCAGCTCGGATGCGTTGCGGAGTCGCTTGTTGTAACCGGACTGCTGAGGCAGGTAGGGGAAGAGGTGCCGGAAGTCCCGGCCGGCGCGCCGCAGCCACCGCCGCTCCGAGGTGTAGCCGAGCAGCGCCGACATCACCGCGACGGTGACCAGTTCGGCGTCACTGAGCGTGGGCGCGATCCCAACGGCCGGACGCCACGGAGCCAGATGTGGCGAAGCTTTCAATGCATCGTCGATCCTGACGTACAGTGCCGTTGCGAGGGTGTCCAAGTCTGTCATCACACACCGATATTGGACACCCTCGCGCCATGTCCGCAGGCCACCCCTTGACTCACTCAGGGCTCCGGGGTGCTCTCCATTGCAGTAACTTATGCGTCGCGGTCATTGCGCAGGGCCTGGATAAGCCAGGGGTACACCGGGATCAGGTTCGGTACGACCTGCCAGCCGTTGATGATCCACACCAGCCGCCAGTACCGGTCCACCCGGGGATCGTGCGCCTCTTCGAACTGCTGGGCCATCCAGGCCCGGAATTCCGCGTCAGGGGTGCGCGCGAACACCTCGGCGAAGCGGTGCACGAGGTCGTCGATGACGGGTGCGACCCTGTCGTTGAGCGGGTCGATGCCCGACTCCCTGGCATCGGCCACCTTCTGGCGGGTGAACTCCATCAGTTCCTCCCCTGCCTCGCTCTCGATGTCGAGCGTGCGCCCGGCGGCCTGGCATATGGCTGTTCGGCGCATCCGGGCCCGGAAGTCCTCGTCGCCGATCAGCTCGGCGAGTTCCACCCACGCGGCGACCTGCTCGCTGGACGGATCATCGGGGACGTCGGGAGTGGCAACGCGAACCATGGCCACCGCGGCCGGGGCGGCATCCACTGTGCCGAAGGTGCCCTCCATGAAATCGTCGATCAGACGTCGGCGTTCCTCGCCGGTCAACTGCGTGAGCCTGTGCATGAGCGTGGTCTCCTCAGGGCTGGACCCGCGGCTGGCCACGACTCGCAGAACGCTCCGGCGCATTTGCAGCATCCGGATCTGGACGTCCAGGGCAGCGGCCTGCGCCGCGGCGACTTCCGCCACCGAGAGCTCGCGGTCCAGTACCCGTTGAATCGTGGCCAGGTCTACGCCCAGCTCGCGCAGTGTGCGGAGGAGTTCCAAGCGGAGCAGTGCGTCGAGGTCGTAGAGCCGATAACCGGCGGGACTTCGGGTGGTCGGCGCTACCACCCCCGAATCGGAGTAGAACCGGATGGTCCTCACGGACAAGCCGGTCCGCCGGGAAAGCTCCCCGATCGAGTAAAGGGTCGTAACGTCCATGCCCCCACTCTGCTGTCTCCAGTCACTGGAGGCTCAAGGCTATTCCCCGGCTGGGCCCCGACCGGGACGTCCTTCGAGCTGCTGAGGCATGGGTCACGTGTCTTCCGCTGGCCGCCAGGCCGACTGGCACGCCTTGCACGCGTTGGGCGAGCTATGGCAGCGACATGTGTCACCGCTCGCTGGTGGCATATGGCTACGAGCCCTTGGACTCATTCATCTAGGGCCGCCAGTCCGCCGCCACCAGCGCGTACTCGACTTCACCGTGCTCACTGCCCGGGATCGCCTCCGGGTAATCCTCGTGGAAGGTCCGGACGTAGGAGAGCCCGGCCTTCTCCATCACCCGCCGCGAGCCGTGGTTGACCGCCATCGTGTACGCCACCACCCGCTCCACCCCGAGCCCGGTGAAGCCCCGGCGGATCAGCGCCCGCGCGCCCTCGGTGGCGTAGCCGTGTCCCCAGGCCGGGCGGCGCAGGCGGTAGCCGAGCTCGACCTCGGTGCGGTCGCCGTTCGGCGGCCGGAACTCGAACCATCCCAGGAAGGCCCCGCCGTCCCGCTCCTGCGCGGCCCACCAGCCGAGGTCGCCGTACCGGCGGTAGTGGTCGAAGTACAGCGGCAGCAGGACGTCCTCGACGACCTCGCGCGGGGTGGCCCGGCCGCCGGTGAGGTGGCGCATCACCTCGGGGTCGCCGTCCAGCTCCTCCAGGTGGTCCGCGTCGGCGGCGGTGAAGCGGCGCAGCACCAGCCGCTCGGTGGTGAGGAAAGCCTCCATCCTCCGATCCTCGCCCACCGCGGTCCCGCCCGTCACCCGGTTTTCCCGCGCACCCGCCGCCCGTCAGCGCGGCAGCATCAGCGTCCCCGCCCCGTAGTACTGCCGGTCGCCGCAGGCGTGCGGGCCGGGCGGGCAGGCGGCGGCCGCGGTGGCGGCCAGCAGGTCGGCGAGCCGGTCCGCGCCCCAGTCCGGGTGGAGCGCGGCGGCCACCGCGACCGCGCCGGTGACGTGCGCGGCGGCCATCGAGGTGCCGGCCAGCGCGGCGTACCGGTCGCCCGGCCAGTCGGAGACCACCGCCCCCTGCGTGCCGCCGTCCGGGTCGCCGCCGGGGGCGGCCAGCGAGACCTTGCCGCGCCCGTGGTTGGAGTACGCCGAGGGGTGGCCGTCCCGGTTCACGGCGGTCACCGTGACGACGCCGGGCAGCTCGCCGGGCAGCCGGACGCACTCGGGGCCGACGTACCGGGACTGCGGCGGGCCGGCGGTGCGGTCGTTCGGACTGCGCTCGTCGGTGCGGGCGGCGCCGAGGTCCTGCCCGTCGTTGCCGGCCGAGGCGACCACCACGGCGCCCTTCCCGCGCGCGTAGTCGACGGCCCGGCCGACGGCGGCGGTCAGCGCGGCCTGGTCACGGTCCCCGGGGCAGTTGTACTTCCACGGGTCGGCGAAGTAGCTGTTGTTGATCGCCCTGGCACCGTGGTCGGCGGCCCAGAGCATCCCGCAGACGACGTTCTCGGCGTAGTACTGGCCGAGCGGGCCGAGCAGCCGGACGGCGGCGATCCGGACGCCGGGCGCGACCCCGCTGACGCCGTGGCCGTCCCGGGCGGCGCCGACGATCCCGGCGACGTGCGTGCCGTGCCCGCTCTCGCCGACCCCGCCGTCGGGCCGCCAGGCGCCGGTCCGGGCGTCGGGGCGGCCGTCCGCGCAGGAGGCGGAGGCCTCGGGGTCGACGGCGGCGCGCAGGTCGGGGTGGGTGTCGTCGACGCCGGAGTCCAGCACCGCGACGAGCACCTTGCCGAGGGCGCCGGAGGCCGGGGCGGCCGGTCCGCCCAGCAGGCCGGGGGTGGTGTCGCCGCCCGGGCCGGCGGCGCCGAGCAGGGCGAGGTTCCAGGCGTCGTGCTCGGCCGGGTCGGCCACCGTGGCGGTGGTGTCGTCCCGGCCGTCGGCGCTCCCCGCCCGCACCGCTCCCGGACCGAAGTCGCCGGCGCCGTCGAGCGGCCGCGGCGGGCCCGGCACCGGTGCGGTCCGGGTGGCGCCGACGGCGGCCACCCCGGGCCGGCCCCTGACCTTGTCCGCGAAGCCCCCGGCGGCGTACGCGAGGACGGCGCCGATCTGCGGGTACTCCTGGACGACCTGCCCGCCGGCCGCGCGCGCCTCTCCCGCGGCCCGGGCGGCCCCGGCGGCGTCCGCCTGCTCGGCGAGCACCAGGTAGCTGAGGTACGACCGGCCGGGCCCGGAGACGTACGGCACGGCGCCGCCGACCACCAGGGCGGTGAGCAGCATGGCGAGCAGGACCCGGAAGGGGCCCCGCGCGCGGGGCCGGGCGGCCGGGCGGGTCCGGACGTGGACGGGACCGCGGCCGGACGGGTCCACCTGCGCCATGGCACGGTCTCCGCTCGTCGGTCCCGGTGGCCGTACGAGGTCGGGCGGCCGCAGGAGGGCTGGTCTTCACAGGAGCATCACTGGGTCTGAATCATCACCATATGGTCCGATTGTTCGTTCTGCCTTTCCAGCTCCACCGAACGGCCACCCACCCCGCCGCACCGGCCCGGCCCGCCCGCCCCGCCGCGCGACCCCGCCCACCCGAACCGGACGGCCCGCCGGACCTCCTCCCGCACCGTTGTCAGTGGCACCCGGCACCATGGGGGCATGGCGCCGCAGAACCAGACCCCGCCCCCGACCGATCCGCTGGCCGGCTTCGCCCCGGCCACCCGGGCCTGGTTCACCGCCGCCTTCTCCGCCCCCACCGCCGCCCAGACCGAGGCCTGGCGCGCCATCGGCCAGGAGACCGACGTCCTGGTCGTGGCCCCCACCGGCTCCGGCAAGACGCTCGCCGCCTTCCTCTCCGCGCTCGACCGGCTCAGCTCCACCCCGCCCCCCGCCGAGCCGGCCCGCCGCTGCCGGGTCCTCTACATCTCGCCGCTCAAGGCCCTCGCCGTCGACGTCGAACGGAACCTCCGCGCCCCGCTGACCGGCCTGCGCCAGGCCGCCGTCCGGCTCGGCCTGCCCGAGCCCGACGTCCAGGTCGGCATCCGCTCCGGCGACACCCCGGCCGCCGACCGCCGCCGCTTCGCCACCCACCCGCCGGACATCCTGATCACCACCCCCGAGTCGCTCTTCCTGCTGCTCACCTCCGCCTCCCGGGAGGCACTGCGCGGCATCGACACGGTGATCCTGGACGAGGTGCACGCCGTCGCCGGCACCAAGCGCGGCGCCCACCTGGCGCTCTCCCTGGAGCGCCTGGACGAGCTGCTGGACCGCCCGGCCCGCCGGATCGGCCTCTCCGCCACCGTCCGCCCGGTCGAGGAGGTGGCCCGCTTCCTCAGCCCCGGCCGCGGCGCCACCGTCGTCCAGCCGCCCTCCGCCAAGGAGTTCGACCTCTCCGTGGTCGTCCCCGTCCCGGACCTCGACGACCTGCCCGCCGCCCCCACCGCCGGCGCCGCCGCCGACAGCGACCCGGCCCGGCAGAACTCGATCTGGCCGCACGTCGAGGAGCGGATCGTCGACCTCGTCCAGGCCCACCGCTCGACCATCGTCTTCGCCAACTCCCGCCGCCTCGCCGAGCGGCTCTGCAACCGGCTGAACGAGATCGCCCTGGAGCGCGCCACCGGCGCCATCCAGCCCGAGGACCACTCCCCCGCCCAGCTGATGGGCGGCTCCGGCGCCGCCAAGGGCGCCCCGCCGGTGATCGCCCGGGCCCACCACGGCTCGGTCTCCAAGGAGCAGCGCGCCCTGGTCGAGGAGGAGCTCAAGGCCGGCCGGCTGCCCGCCGTGGTCGCCACCTCCAGCCTGGAACTCGGCATCGACATGGGCGCCGTCGAGCTCGTGGTCCAGGTCGAGTCCCCGCCCTCGGTCGCCTCCGGCCTGCAGCGGGTCGGCCGGGCCGGCCACCAGGTCGGCGCGGTCTCCACCGGCGTCGTCTTCCCCAAGTACCGCGGGGACCTCGTCCAGTCCGCCGTGGTCACCGAGCGGATGCGGGCCGGCCGGATCGAGGCGCTGCGCATCCCGCGCAACCCGCTGGACGTACTGGCCCAGCAGCTGGTCGCCATGACGGCGCTGGACACCTGGCCGGTGGACGACCTGCTCGCCGTGGTCCGGCGGGCCGCGCCGTTCGCCACCCTGCCGCAGTCCGCCTTCGACGCCGTGCTCGACATGCTGGCCGGCCGCTACCCCTCGGACGCCTTCGCCGAGCTGCGCCCCCGCGTGGTCTGGGACCGGGTGGCCGGCACCGTGGCCGGCCGTCCCGGCGCCCAGCGGCTCGCCGTCACCTCCGGCGGCACCATCCCCGACCGGGGGCTGTTCGGCGTCTTCATCGCCGGGGCGGACCCCAGGAAGGGGGGCGGACGGGTGGGGGAGCTCGACGAGGAGATGGTCTACGAGTCCCGCGTCGGCGACGTCTTCACCCTCGGCACCACCTCCTGGCGGATCCAGGAGATCACCCACGACAAGGTGCTCGTCACCCCCGCCCCCGGCGTCCCCGGCCGGCTCCCGTTCTGGAAGGGCGACACCCTGGGCCGCCCGCTCGAACTCGGCCGGGCCCTCGGCGCCTTCACCCGCGAGCTCGGGGCCCTCGACCCCGAGGCAGCCACCGCCCGGCTCCGGCGGGCCGGCCTGGACGACTGGGCCGCCGGCAACCTGCTGGACTACCTCGCCGAGCAGCGCGCCGCCTGCGGCCACCTCCCCGACGACCGCACCATCGTGGTCGAGCGGTTCCGCGACGAGCTGGGCGACTGGCGGATCGTCATCCACTCCCCCTTCGGCGCCCAGGTGCACGCCCCCTGGGCACTCGCCCTCGGGGCCCGGCTGCGCGAGAAGCACGGCCTCGACCCGCAGGTGATGCACGCCGACGACGGCATCGTGCTCCGCCTCCCGGACGCCGACCTGCTGTCCCCGGACTTCGACTTCGGCGGCCCCACCGCGCGGCCCGCCGCCGACGACGCCCCGGTCGGCGCGGACGCCGCCCTGTTCGACGCCGGCGAGATCGAACAGCTCGTCACCGACCAGGTCGGCGGCTCCGCCCTGTTCGCCTCCCGCTTCCGCGAGTGCGCCGGCCGCGCCCTGCTGCTCCCCCGCCGCAGCCCCGGCCGGCGCACCCCGCTCTGGCAGCAGCGCCAGCGCGCCGCGCAACTCCTGGAGGTCGCCTCCGAGTACGGGTCCTTCCCGATCGTGCTGGAGGCGGTCCGCGAGTGCCTCCAGGACGTCTTCGACGTCCCCGGCCTGGTCGAGCTGATGGCGGACCTCGAATCCCGCGCCGTCCGCCTGGTCGAGGTCACCACCCCCGAGCCCTCGCCCTTCGCCCGCTCGCTGCTCTTCGGCTACGTCGCCCAGTTCCTGTACGAGGGCGACTCCCCGCTCGCCGAGCGCCGCGCCGCCGCCCTCTCGCTCGATTCCCGGCTGCTCTCCGAACTCCTCGGCCAGGCCGAGCTGCGCGAGCTCCTCGATCCGCAGGTCCTCGCCGAGCTGGAGGCCGAACTCCAGCGGCTCACCCCCGAGCGCCGGATCAAGGACGCCGAGGGCGTCGCCGACGCGCTGCGCCTGCTCGGCCCGCTCAGCGAGGCCGAGCTGACCGCCAGGGGCGCCGAGCCGCTCTGGGCCCTGGAGCTGGAGTCCGCCCGCCGGGTGATCCAGGTCCGGATCGCCGGCGAGCGGCGCTGGGCCGCCGTCGAGGACGCCGGGCGGCTGCGCGACGCCCTCGGCACCCCGCTCCCGGTCGGCGTCCCCGAGGCCTTCACCGAGCCGGTCAAGGACCCGCTGGGCGACCTCCTCGCCCGGCACGCCCGCACCCACGGACCGTTCACCGCCGCGGAGGCCGCGGACCGCTTCGGCCTCGGCTCGGCCGTGGTCACCGGCACCCTGCACCGGCTGACCGCCGCCGGCCGCCTGGTCCAGGGCGAGTTCAGGCCGGTCGAGGGGCACACCGCCACCGTCGAGTGGTGCGACGCCGAGGTGCTGCGCAGGCTGCGCCGCCGCTCGCTGGCCGCGCTGCGCCAGGAGGTGGAGCCCGTCCCGCCGCGTGCCCTGGCCGCCTTCCTGCCGCAGTGGCAGCACCTGGCCGGCCACCGGCTGCGCGGCCCGGACGGCCTGCTCCGGGTGGTCGAGCAGCTCCAGGGAACGGCGCTGCCCGCCTCCGCGCTGGAGAAGCTGATCCTCCCGGCCCGGCTCACCGACTACTCCCCCGGCCTGCTGGACGAGCTGATGGCCGCCGGCGAGATCGGCTGGACCGGCGCCGGCGCGCTGCCCGGCAAGGACGGCTGGATCAGCCTGCACCTGGCCGAGAACGCCCAGCTGCTGCGCCCGGAACCGGTCCCGCCCACCGTCACACCGGTGCACACCGCACTGCTGGAGGCACTGGCCGGCGGCTACGGCCTCTTCTTCCGCCAGCTGGTCGCGCACCTGCCGGACACCCCCGAGCCGGAACTCGTCGAGGCGCTCTGGGACCTCGTCTGGGCGGGCTACGTCGGCAACGACACCCTGGCGCCGCTGCGCGCCCTGCTCGGCTCCGGCCGGACGGCCGGGTCCACCGCGCACCGGGCGCCCCGCGCCGTCCCGCGCGGCCGCTACGGCGGTGCGGGCCGCCCCTTCGGCCGGGTCGGCGGCGCGCTGCGCAGCGGTCCTCCGACGGTCGGCGGGCGCTGGTCGCTGCTGCCCGCCTTCGCCGCCGAGCAGACCGTACGGGCCACCGCCCAGGCGCAGAGCCTGCTGGACCGGCACGGCCTGCTCACCCGGGGCGCGGTGGCGGCCGAGCGGGTCCCGGGCGGCTTCGCCGGGGTCTACCGGGTGCTCGCCGCGATGGAGGAGCGCGGCCGGGCCCGCCGGGGCTACTTCGTGGAGGGGCTGGGCGGCGCCCAGTTCGCCATGGAGGGCGCGGCCGACCGGCTGCGGTCGGTCAACGGCCGGCTGGAGCGGGCCGGGGCCGCCGAGTGGCCGGCCGCCCCGGCCGCCGAGCCGCCGCAGGCCCTGGTGCTGGCCGCCGCCGACCCCGCCAACGCCTACGGCGCCGCGCTGCCCTGGCCCGAGCCGCCGACCGGTGCGGGCGGCGCGGCCGGTGCGGGCGACGGTGCCGCGGGCAGGGCGCACCGGCCGGGCCGGAAGGCGGGCGCCCTGGTGGTCCTGGTCGACGGCGAGCTGAGCCTCTACGTCGAACGCGGCGGCAAGTCGCTGCTGGCCTGGTCGGAGGACGGGGCGACGCTCGCCACGGCGACCGCCGCGCTGGCCGGCGCGGTCCGCGCGGGGGCGCTCGGCAGCGTCACCGTCGAGCGTGCCAACGGCGCACCCGCCCTGGGCTCCGAGCTCGGCACCGCCCTGGAGGAGGCCGGCTTCCACGCCACCCCGCGCGGCCTGCGCCTGCGGCCCTAGGGCGTGTCTTGTGGATCCGCGGCCCCGGGCTGATCCACAAGACACGCCCTAGGTGCGGACCCGTGCACACGACGAGGGCCGCGGCACCGGAATCCGGTACCGCGGCCCTCGTCCGCGTCTCTCACCCGATCGGAGGCTCCGCCTCCAACCGGGCCGTCGTTTCACCCGTCCGGCGCCTTGACGGACCGGTGGACAGCCAGTCGGCGTGGACCGGGATCAACCCGAGCCCCCACCCGCCGGCAGCCAGCAGGACCGGCACCGCGCCGTCGGGCAGTTGCCCGGGGGCAACCAGCAGCCACCAGCCGAGCCCGCCGGCCAGAACCGGCAGGCCACGGCGGACCGGCTGCGGCCACCGCCGCCGAAACCGTATTCGGGCCCCGGCTCGCGCCACCACCGTTCTCCGCACGACCGCCCTCCTTCGCTCGCCCCGGGCACCAGGCGCCCGGGTGTCGAGGCCGGATCAGGCGGCGACCACGTCCATCGCGGCGGCCTTGGGCGACATGTTCGCCCGGTCGGCGCCGGGGGCGGGCAGCGGTACCGGTTCGAGCACCGGCCTCAGCAGTTCACCTTCGGAGAGGGTGGCCATCGCCGCAAGTTCGGCGAGCGACAGTTCGTCGCTGACCTCGCGCATGACCTCGGACATCCGGACGTCGAGTGCGTCGCAGATGGCGGAGAGCAGCTCCGAGGAGGCCTCCTTCTGTCCCCGCTCGACCTCGGAGAGGTAACCGAGCGAAACCCTGGCGGCTGCCGACACCTCGCGGAGTGTGCGGCCCTGGCGCTGGCGCTGCCGACGCAGTACATCGCCCAGTAGGCGACGAAGCAGGATCATCGGTGCCTCCCTCCTCGGACTGCGGATCGAGATGTCACGCCCCCACCGTACCGCCTTGCCCGCTTCGCGTGCGGGGACCATGGTCGTGTTCACTCTGGGCTGCAAGGCTGTCCCCTCCCCAATTTCGGTGTCGCACCCGGGTCTGCGGGCACCTCGTCGTACCCTCCGGGCGGCACCCGGCCACCGCCGCGCCACTCGTTCGCCACCTGGTTTCTGCCCAACCAGGACCATCGGTGTAACACGATCCTCCAGCTGCACGATGCCCGTACGCCAGTTCGGCAGATCTCGGTTCGGTGGAGATCTTGGCGGACGGAACCCCGGAGGCACCCCGGGGCGCCCCGGGCCCCCGCGACGGCACCTCGGCGGCACCGCCGCGGTGGAGTCGGCTCAGCGGCGGGAACGGTGGCGGACGAGGACTCAGTGCGTGGGCGTACCGGACGGAAGCCGCCCGACGAGCAGCTCCAGAGCGGCGGTCACCGCCCTGTGACGGATTGTGGCACGCTCCCCCGACAACCGTGGCGAAGTGACCAGACTTCCCCCCGGGCCGGCGACCGCGAGGTATACGGTGCCCACCGCCTGCCCGTCCTGCGGATCCGGGCCCGCCACCCCGGTCGTCGCGACCCCGTAGGTGGCGCCCAGCAGCTTCCGCACGCCCTCGGCCATCTGCCGGGCGACCACCGGGTGGACCGGGCCGTTGACCTCCAGCAGGCCCTCGTCGACCCCGAGCACTGAGGCCTTCAGCTCGGTCGCGTACGCGGTCACCGATCCCCGGAAGGTGCTGGACGCCCCGGGGACGTCCACCAGCGCGGCCGCCAGCAGCCCCCCGGTCAGCGACTCGGCGACGGCCACCGTGCCGCCCTCGGCGCGCAGCGCGGCGTGCGCCCGCTCCGCCAGCCCGTAGTCCGCCGGCCCGCAGTCCGCCGGCCCGCCCCGGGCCCGCTCGCCGTCAGCCGACCCCTGCCCCGCCGTTCCCTGCCCCGCCGGCCCGTGCACCGCGGCCCCGCCGTCCGCGCCCGCCCCTGAGTCGGTTCTGCCGTCCGTCGCAGCTCTGCCACTCATCCCGACGTCCCTCCCTCGCACCCCCGGGCCCGCCCCGGAGTACCCGCCATTGTGAGCCCGGCGGGCCCCCGGAGCCCCCCGCCTCGACCGGCGAATTCGGAACGGCCGGATCCGACGGGAGGCTTCGCCCGCGGGGTCTCAGCGCCCCGTGCGCGCCGCCAGTCCCTCGCGGCGCAGCCGCAGCGCCTGCCCGATGTAGTCCAGCGCGGTGCCGATGGTCAGCAGCACCGCGAACCCCATCAGCACGGCCCGGGCGGTGGCCAGCCAGCCGGTCAGCTCCAGGACGTACATGCCGACCGCGATGCCCTGGGTGAGCGTCTTCAGCTTTCCGCCCCGGCTGGCCGGGATCACGCCGAAGCGGATCACCCAGAACCGCATCAGCGTGATGCCGAGTTCGCGGGCCAGGATCACCACGGTGATCCACCACGGCAGGTCGCCCAGCACCGAGAGGCCGATCAGCGCCGCGCCCATGATCGCCTTGTCGGCGATCGGGTCGGCGATCTTGCCGAAGTCGGTGACCAGGCCCTTGCGGCGGGCCAGCTCCCCGTCGAACAGGTCGGTGATCATCGCGATGGCGAAGGAGGCCCAAGCCACCGAGCGCCACTTGGGGTCGTGGCCGCCGTCGGCGAAGAGCAGCGTCACGAAGACCGGCACCAGCAGCAGCCGGAGCATCGTGAGCATGTTGGCGATGTTCCAGATCCCCGGCGCCGGGGGCGCCGCGGCCTCCGGTCTGCCCGGGTGGGCCGCGGCCGGGGCGCCGGGCCCGTGGGTCATTCCCCCGCTCCGGGTGCCCGGCGGACGCGCACCTGCTCCAGCGCCTCGGCGACCAGGTCGACGCCCTCGCTGGCGACCACCCGGGCGCGGTGGAACGCGCCCACCTCGGGGTGCTCGACGCCGGTGAGCGTGGTGAGCCCGTCGGTCTCCGGGGCCTGGTGGGCGGCACGGCCCTCGACCAGGTCGCCGTCGACCGACTCGATCAGCACCTCGACCTCGGTGCCGATCCGCTGCTCGGCCCGCTGGGCGGTCATCTCCTCGGCGAGCCGGGTGAGCCGGGCCAGCCGGTCCGCGACCACGTCCTCGGGCAGCTTGTCCTGGTAGCCGGCGGCCTCGGTGCCCTCCTCGTCGGAGTAGCCGAAGACACCGATCGCGTCCAGCCCGGCGTTGGTGACGAACCGCTCCAGCTCGGCGAAGTCCGCCTCGGTCTCGCCGGGGAAGCCGACGATGAAGTTGGAGCGGGCACCGGCCTGCGGGGCCTTGGAGCGGATCGTCCCGAGCAGCTCCAGGAACTGGTCGGTGGAGCCGAAGCGGCGCATCCGGCGGAGCACCGCCGGCGCCGAGTGCTGGAACGAGAGGTCGAAGTAGGGCACCACGTCCGCGGTGCCGGTCATCGCGTCGATCAGCCCGGGGCGCATCTCGGCCGGCTGCAGGTAGGAGACCCGGACCCGCTCGACGCCGTCGAGCTCGGAGATCTCGGCGAGCAGCGTCTCCAGCAGCCGGATGTCGCCGAGGTCCTTGCCGTACGAGGTGTTGTTCTCGCTGACCAGGACGACCTCGCGGACGCCCTGCTCGGCCAGCCACTGGGCCTCGTGCAGCACGTCGGAGGGGCGGCGCGAGATGAACGAGCCGCGGAAGGCCGGGATGGCGCAGAACGAGCACCGCCGGTCGCAGCCGGAGGCGAGCTTGACGGAGGCCACCGGGCTGTCGTCCAGCCGCTTGCGCAGGGTGCGCGGCCCGGAGGCCGGCGCGAGGCCCTCCGGGAGGTCCTCGGGGGCGCCGTGGCCGGGCAGGGCGACCTCGGCGGCGGCGGCCTGCCGCTCGACCGGGCTCAGCGGCAGCAGCTTGCGGCGGTCGCGGGGGATGTGCGGGGCGTGGTGGCCGCCGGAGAGGATGGTCTGCAGCCGGTCGGAGATGTCCGAGTAGTCGTCGAAGCCGAGCACGCCGTCCGCCTCGGGCAGCGCGTCGGCCAGCTCCTTGCCGTACCGCTCGGCCATGCAGCCGACCGCGACGACCGCCTGGGTGCGGCCGTGGCCCTTGAGGTCGTTGGCCTCCAGCAGGGCGTCGACGGAGTCCTTCTTGGCGGCTTCGACGAAGCCGCAGGTGTTGACGACGGCGACGTCGGCTTCGGCGGCGTCGTCCACGAGCAACCAGCCGTCGGCTTCCAGTCGCCCGGCGAGTTCCTCGGAGTCCACCTCGTTGCGGGCGCATCCGAGCGTGACAAGGGCGACAGTGCGGCGTTCAGGCATAGGGCCAAGATTAACGCGCGGCCGCCGAAGCCGTTCGCCCCGGAGGCCGCGCGCCCCGTTCCACCGGATCCCCGCGGGTCCGGACGCCCCCTGCGATCAGCCCGCCTGCGGGTCGCCCGGGGTGTACGTGACGTGCACCACCTGGCCGTTCTTGCCCGCCGGGCCCAGGTCCTTGCCGTTGACGTACACGTGCACGGCGCCGGCGTTGCCGATCACCAGCTTGATCTGCTTGGGGTCGGTGAAGGTCTGGTCCTGGCCTTCCTCGATGTTGTTCTGGTACAGCGACTTCCCGTTGCCGTCGACCGCCGAGACCCAGCTGGTGTCCTTCTCGGCGACCAGCTTCACGGTGACCTTGTCGGCCGGGGCGGCGGCGATCGCGGCGGCGCTGGGCACCGGCGCGGGCGGCTGCACGGTCGGGGTCGGCGCGGGCGCCGCCGGGGCGACCGTGCCGGTGCCGGAGCCGGACGGCAGCGGGGCGCTGGCCGAGCCGGTGGTGGTGGCGGTGGTGCTCTTGCCGCTGACCAGGTTGAAGCCGATCAGTCCGACCACCGCGACGATCGCGGCGACCATCGCGGCCGTCCAGTTCGGCCGGCCCCGGCCCGGGACCTTGATCGGTCCGCTCTCGATCAGCTGGGTCGGCCGCCGCGAGGCCGGGGAGCCGCCGTGGGCGGCGTCGTACCGGGCGACCAGCGCCTCGCCGTCCACGCCGACCACCTGCGCGATCGAACGGATGTGCCCGCGGGCGTAGAAGTCGCCGCCGCAGCGGGCGAAGTCGTCCTCCTCGATGGCATGCACGAGCGGCACCCGGACCCGGGTGGCGGTACTCACCTGATCCACCGTGAGCCCGGCCTCGATCCGGGCGGCGGACAGCACCCGGCCGATGCTCGGCGCATCGGCCGTCTGTTCCGCGGTGCCGGGGGGCAGGGCGGACGACGGGGCGTTCTCGCGGTCGGGGGACTTGCCGATGGTCACGGTGCACGCCTTTCGAGCGGTGGGCCACCTGCTGGGGAACAGTCTAGGGGCGTGGGCGGATCGTTTCTCAAGCGGAACAGGACCGAATGCGTCCGGCCGGCCCGGTGCGGGGCCGGGCGTGCACTGACCGCCCGTCAGCACGGGGGCCACCGCCGCCGGAGCACCCGTGCCCGGCCGCGCGTCCGGTGTGGCTCATGGGACGCGGTACGCACCCGATCGGTTCCGTACCGGGCGCCTACCCCCGTCCGAACGGGTGAACCCCCCTCAGTTGCGCCGAACCGGCCGGGCCGCGGGCGGCGGGCCGGCGCGACTCCCCAGGGCCCCGGACGGCGGGAACCGCCCGCCCCCGGGGCAGCGGGCCCCGGGCAGGCCCCCGGGCAGCAGGCCCCCCGAACGGCGGGCAGCGGGACCCGGCGGGCCTCCGCTGCTCCGGCCGGGGGACCGTCGGCCGCCCGTCAGCCGCGGATGGTGACGATCACGCCGTCCAGCTCGTCCGGCTTCACCAGCACGTCGCGGGCCTTGGAGCCCTCACTCGGGCCGACGATGCCCCGCGACTCCATCAGGTCCATCAGCCGGCCGGCCTTGGCGAAGCCGACCCGCAGCTTGCGCTGGAGCATCGAGGTGGAGCCGAACTGGGTGGAGACGACCAGCTCCGCGGCCTGGATCAGCAGCTCCAGGTCGTCGCCGATCTCCTCGTCGATCTCCTTCTTCGGCCCGCCGCCGACCGTGACGTCGTCCCGGTAGACGGCGGTCAGCTGCTCCTTGCAGTGCTTCACCACGGCGGCGATCTCCGCCTCGGTGACGAACGCGCCCTGCATCCGGATCGGCTTGCTCGCGCCCATCGGCAGGAACAGCGCGTCGCCCTTGCCGATCAGCTTCTCGGCGCCGGGCTGGTCCAGGATGACCCGGGAGTCCGCCATCGCCGAGGTGGCGAACGCCAGCCGGGACGGCACGTTGGCCTTGATCAGACCGGTGACCACGTCGACCGACGGCCGCTGGGTGGCCAGCACCAGGTGGATGCCGGCCGCGCGGGCGAGCTGGGTGATCCGGACGACCGAGTCCTCGACGTCCCGCGGGGCGACCATCATCAGGTCGGCCAGCTCGTCGACGATCACCAGCAGGTACGGGTACGGGGTCAGCTCGCGCTCGCTGCCGAGCGGCGGGGTGACGGTGCCGGCCCGGACCGCCGCGTTGAAGTCGTCCACGTGCCGGAACCCGTACGCGGCGAGGTCGTCGTACCGCATGTCCATCTCGCGCACCACCCACTGGAGGGCCTCGGCGGCCTTCTTGGGGTTGGTGATGATCGGCGTGATCAGGTGCGGGATGCCCTCGTACGCGGTCAGCTCGACCCGCTTGGGGTCGACCAGCACCATCCGCACCTCGTCCGGGGTCGCCCGGGCCAGCACCGAGGTGATCAGGCAATTGATGCAGGACGACTTCCCGGCGCCGGTCGCGCCGGCCACCAGGATGTGCGGCATCTTGGCGAGGTTGGCCATCACGGTGTGGCCCTCGACGTCCTTGCCCATGCCGACGACCATCGGGTGGGTGTCCTCGGCGGCCGTGCGCGAGCGCAGCAGGTCGCCGAGGTTGACCATCTCGCGGTCCCGGTTCGGGATCTCGATGCCGACCGCCGACTTGCCCGGGATCGGGCTGATGATCCGCACGTCCGGGCTGGCCACCGCGTACGCGATGTTCTTGCCGAGTGCGGTGATCCGCTCCACCTTGACGGCCGGGCCGAGCTCAACCTCGTAGCGGGTGACCGTCGGGCCGCGGGTGAATCCGGTCACCCGGGCGTCCACCTTGAACTCGGCGAAGACGCCGGTGAGCTGGGCGACCACCTCGTCGTTGAGGGCGCTGCGGGCCTTGGCCGGGCCGCCGCGCTCCAGCAGGTCGAGCGGGGGGAGCGAGTAGGTGAGGCCGGCCGAGAGCTGGAGCTGCTCCATCCGGACGGGCGCCGGGCCGTGCTCGTCGGGGGCGGCGAGGCCGCCGGTGCGGGCGGCCGGGACTGCCGCCTCCTCGGGCGGGGCGGTGCGGTCCTGCACCTGGTGCATCATGTCGGCCACCGCCGAGGAGGCGGGCACGCCGTAGACGAGCGCGCCGTCCAGGTCGGCGGCGGCCCCGGCGGCGAGGTCCCGGGTGGCGTACGGGTCGGCGGCCTCCTCGGCGAAGACGTCCGGTTCGGCGGCCGGTTCCTCGGCCGGCTTGCGCCTGCGGCGGCGACGGCGGGCGGCCACCTCGTCGAGCGGGCCGTCACCGTCGGTGTCCACCGTGAAGGGCAGCGCCGACGGGTCGGCGTCCTCGGGCGGCTCGGTGGAGAGTTCGCGCTCCGGCGTGCGCCCCCCGGTGGCCCCGTCCTGCGGGCCCGGTTCGACCACGCCCAGCCGAACGCCGACGGCGCGCACCCGCTCGCCGATCCGGTTGACCGGGGTGGCGGTGGTGACGAGCAGGCCGAAGAAGGCGAGCAGCAGGAGCAGCGGCACCGCGAGCGCGGGCCCGGCGGCGGCCATCATCGGGGTGGAGGCGGCCCAGCCGATGATCCCGCCGGCCGTCCTTATCCTCGTCGCCCCGCTGCCCATCATGGGAGCGCCGCAGCCGATGTGGACCAGGCCGAGCACCCCGACCAGCAGCGTGCTCAGGCCGATCATGATCCGCCCGTTGGCCTCCGGCAGCTCCGGGTGGCGCATCAGCCGGATCCCGACTGCGGCCAGCAGGAACGGCACCAGCGCGTCGAGCCGGCCGAACAGTCCGGAGACCACGTTGGTGGCCGCCTCGCCCAGCCAGCCCTGCGGGCTGAACCAGGTGCCGGCGGCGGTGACCAGGGCGAGCGCGAGCAGCAGCAGGCCGATGCCGTCCTTGCGGTGCGCCGGGTCCAGGTTCTTGGCGCCGTCGCCGAACCCGCGGAAGACCGCGCCGATGCCGTGCGCCATGCCGAGCCAGACGGCGCGCACGGCGCGGAAGAGTATCGGCCGGGGTGCGGGGGGCGGCGGGGCGGCGGGCTTGGCCGCCGTCTTCTTCGCGGGGGCGGCCTTCTTGGCGGCCGCCTTCTTCGCTGGCGGCTTGGCCGGAGCCTTCGCCGCGGCCTTCTTGGACGGTCCCGGGCTCGGGTTGCGTGCCGCGCTTCCGGGCGTGCGTGTGGCCATGGGTCAGCAGCCTACCGGGGTCGGCGACCCGTGCCCATGTCGTCGGGCCGGGGTGCCGGGACGTGTCGCAGACACACCGTCACGCCGGTCGCGGTTCACCCGGAAGAAGGAACGGCGCGGCGCTCTCCAGCCCGCGCCGGGGCCGTCCTAGTCGGCGCCGGGGCGCAGGGCGTCCAGCGCGCGCCGCAGGCCCGCCAGCTTGCGCTCCAGGTGTGCCGCGGTGGCCGCGACGCCGCTGTCCTCGGTGCCGTCCAGCTGCTTGGTCAGCGCCTCGGCCTGCTCCTCGACCGACGCCAGCCGCGCCGACAGCTCGCCCAGCAGCCCGCCGCCGATGGCCGGCTCGGCCCCGCTCGCCTCCAGCTGCAGCCGGAGCAGCGCGGCCTGCTCCTTGAGCTGGCAGTTCTTCATGTACAGGTCGACGAAGACCGAGACCTTGGCGCGCAGCACCCACGGGTCGAAGGGCTTGGAGATGTAGTCGACCGCACCGGCCGCGTAGCCGCGGAAGGTGTGGTGCGGCCCGTGGTTGATCGCGGTCAGGAAGATGATCGGGATGTCCCGGGTGCGCTCGCGCCGCTTGATGTGGGCGGCCGTCTCGAAGCCGTCCATCCCGGGCATCTGCACGTCCAGCAGGATCACCGCGAAGTCGTCGGTGAGCAGCGCCTTGAGCGCCTCCTCACCCGAGGCCGCCCGGACCAGGGTCTGGTCCAGCGCCGAGAGGATCGCCTCCAGCGCCAGCAGGTTCTCCGGTCGGTCGTCGACCAGGAGGATCTTCGCCTTCTGCATCACGACGCGCCCTCCTGTCGCCTGCCTACCTGGGGAAGGCACCCGCGTACTGCCCACCACTACCCCGGTCATGCTAGCCGCACCCCCTCGCCCGGCACATCGCTCCGTCGCCTCTGGTTCCGGAGCGGCACGCACACAGTGCACCGGCGCACGCTCACCAGCGAGTCGCCGTCCGGTCACTGTTCGCAACGATCGGTGACCCTACCCGGTTCCCGCCCCTCCCCGCCAGCAAACCGCCCCCCGCACCGGCGTGAACCCCGGAGCGAACCCCGGGGTTCACGCCCCCGACACGGTACCTACCGCTTCCGGGCGGCCAGCCACTCGTGCATCACGGCCAGCAGGTGGTCGGTCTCCACCGGCTTGGTGATGTGATCGGTGGCCCCGGCCTCCAGCGACTTCTCCTTGTCGCCCTTCATCGCCTTGGCGGTCAGCGCGATGATCGGCAGGCCCGCGAACTGGGGCATCCGGCGGATCGCCTCGGTGGTCGCGTAACCGTCCATCTCCGGCATCATGATGTCCATCAGGACCAGCGCGACGTTCTCGTGCTGCTCCAGCATCTCGATGCCCTCACGGCCGTTCTCCGCGTACAGCACCGTCAGGCCGTGCTGCTCCAGCACGCTGGTGAGGGCGAACACGTTGCGGACGTCGTCGTCCACGATCAGCACCTGCTCGCCGTCGAACCGGGTGTCCACCCGGCCGGACTGGCGGGCCGCCGGGGCGGACTCGGCCGAGCGGCCCCCGGTGGACCTGCCCTCGGTCGGCAGCGCCTCCAGGGCCGCGGCGCGGCGGCGCTCGACGGCGCCCCGGCGGCGGACCTCGGCCAGCTCCCGCACCTCCTGGGCCCAGTGGTCGGCCGGGTTCTCGCCGACCGGCACCGGCGTCCCCGCCGGGGTCACCCCGACCGCGGCACGCGGCGCCTGGCCGGCCCCAGGAGCGGCCTCCGGCGCCTCGCTGCGCAGCGGCAGGTACAGCGTGAAGGTGGACCCCCTGCCCAGCTCGCTCTCGGCGTGGATCTCGCCGCCGAGCAGCCGGGCGATCTCCCGGCTGATCGACAGCCCGAGACCGGTGCCACCGTACTTGCGGCTGGTCGTGCCGTCCGCCTGCTTGAACGCCTCGAAGATCTCCCGCAGCTTGTTGCCCGGGATGCCGATGCCGGTGTCGGAGACCGCGAAGGCGATCAGCGGGTCGTCCGGCCCCTGGATCGCGCCGGCCTCCAGCAGCCGCTCCCGCACGTGCTGCGGGACGTCCGGCCCGGCCGGGCTGATCGAGAAGTCGACGGCGCCCGAGTCGGTGAACTTCACCGCGTTGGAGATCAGGTTCCGCAGCACCTGCTGGAGCCGCTGCTCGTCGGTGTGCAGGGTGACCGGGAGCGCCGGCGAGACCCGGACCCCGAACTCCAGGTTCTTGTCCAGCGCGACCGGCTGGAAGGTGGCCTCGACGTAGTCGACCAGCTGGACCAGGGCGATCCGGGCCGGGCGGACGTCCATCTTCCCGGCCTCGACCTTGGAGAGGTCGAGGATGTCGTTGATCAGCTGGAGCAGGTCCGAGCCCGCGCCGTGGATGGTGTCGGCGAACTCGACCTGCTTCGGCGAGAGGTTGCCCTCGTTGTTGTCGGAGAGCAGCTTGGCCAGGATCAGCAGCGAGTTGAGCGGCGTGCGCAGCTCGTGCGACATGTTGGCGAGGAACTCGCTCTTGTACCGGGAGGCCAGCGCGAGCTGTTCGGCGCGCTCCTCCAGCACCTGCCGGGCCTCCTCGATCTCGCTGTTCTTGATCTCGATGTCCCGGTTCTGCTGGGCGAGTTGCTCGGCCTTCTCCTGCAACTCCTCGTTGGTGCGCTCCAGCTCCTCCTGGCGCGCCTCCAACTCGGCCGACCGCATCGAGAGTTCGGCGGTCAGCCGCTGCGACTCCAGCAGCAGTCCCTCGGTCTTGGTGTTGACGCTGATGGTGTTGACGGTCACGCCGATCAGGTCGGCGATCTGGTTGAGGAAGTCCAGGGCGACGGTCGTGAACGAGCTGAAGGTGGCCAGCTCGATCACGCCCAGCAGCCGGCCCTCGAACAGCACCGGGAGCACCACGATGTGGGCCGGCGAGGCCTCGCCCAGACCCGAGGCGATCTTCAGGTACCCGGGCGGGGCCTCCTTGAGGATGATCGCCCGCTTCTCCACCGCAGCCTGGCCGATCAGCGACTCGCCGGGACGGAAGGTGGTCGGCATCGCCCGCCGCTGGTAGCCGTAGCTGCCGATCAGCCGCAGCACCGTGTCGTTCTCGTCGTCGTCCTCGGTGATCAGCTCCGCGGTGCGGCCGGCCGGCTGGGCGAGGAAGAAGGCGCCGTGCTGCGCCGAGACCACCGGGGTGAGCTCGGTCATGATCAGCGAGGCGACCGCCTCCAGGTCCCGGCGGCCCTGCAGCAGGCCGGAGATCCGGGCCAGGTTGGTCTTCAGCCAGTCCTGCTCCTGGTTGGTGCGGGTGGTCTCGCGCAGGTTGGCGATCATCTGGTTGATGTTGTCCTTGAGCTCGTCGAGCTCACCGGCGGCGTCCACGTCGATCCGCAGCGACAGGTCGCCCCTGGTCACGGCGGTCGCGACCTGCGCGATCGCGCGCACCTGCCGGGTCAGGTTGTTGGCCAGCTCGTTGACGGACTCGGTCAGGTCCTGCCAGGTCCCGTCCACGCCGGGCACCCGGGCCTGGCCGCCGAGCCGCCCGTCGGTGCCCACCTCGCGGGCGACCCGGGTGACCTCGTCGGCGAAGCCGGAGAGCTGGTCGACCATGGTGTTGATGCTGGTCTTCAGCTCCAGGAACTCGCCCCGCGCGTCGACGTCGATCTTCTGCGACAGGTCGCCGCGCGCCACCGCCGTGATCACCAGCGCGATGTTCCGCACCTGGCCGGTCAGGTTGTTGGCCATCAGGTTGACGTTGTCGGTCAGGTCCTTCCAGATCCCGGCCACGCCCGGCACGCCCGCCTGGCCGCCCAGCGTGCCGTCGGTGCCCACCTCGCGGGCCACCCTGGTCACCTCGACCGCGAACGCCGACAGCTGGTCCACCATGGTGTTGAGCGTCCCGGCCAGCGCCGCGACCTCGCCCTGCGCCTCGATGCTGATCTTCTTCGAGAGGTCGCCGCTGGCCACCGCGGTCGCCACCTCGGCGATCTTCCGCACCTGGCCCGTCAGGTTCGAGGCCATGAAGTTCACGTTGTCGGTCAGGTCCTTCCAGATGCCCGACACCCCGCGCACCCGGGCCTGGCCGCCCAGGATCCCCTCGGTCCCCACCTCGCGCGCCACCCGGGTGACCTCGTCGGCGAACGCCGACAGCTGGTCCACCATGGTGTTCACGGTGGTGACCAGCTCCAGGATCTCCCCGCGGGCGTCGACGGTGATCTTCTTCGAGACGTCCCCGCGCGCCACCGCCGTGGTCACCTCGGCGATGTTGCGGACCTGACTGGTCAGGTTGTTGGCCATCAGGTTGACGCTGTTGGTCAGGTCCTTCCAGGTGCCGGAGACCCCGGGCACGCTCGCCTGGCCGCCGAGGATGCCCTCGGTGCCGACGTCCCGGGCCACCCTCGTCACCTCGTCGGCGAAGGCGCTCAGCTGGTCCACCATCGTGTTGATGGTGTTCTTCAGTTCCAGGATCTCGCCGCGCGCGTCCACCTGGATCTTCTGCGAGAGGTCGCCCCGGGCGACCGCCGTCGTCACCTGCGCGATGTTCCGCACCTGATCGGTGAGGTTGTTCGCCATGAAGTTGACGTTGTCGGTCAGATCCCGCCAGACCCCGGCCGCCCCCGGCACCTGCGCCTGACCGCCGAGCCGCCCCTCGGTGCCCACCTGACGGGCCACCCGGGTCACCTGCTCGGCAAAGCCGGAGAGCTGGTCCACCATCGTGTTGATGGTGTTCTTGAGCTCCAGCATCTCGCCGCGCGCGTCCACCTCGATCTTCTGCGAGAGGTCGCCCCGGGCGACCGCCGTCGTCACCTGCGCGATGCTGCGGACCTGACCGGTCAGGTTGTCCGCCATGAAGTTCACCGAGTCGGTGAGGTCCCGCCAGACCCCGGCGACGCCCGGCACCTGCGCCTGGCCGCCGAGCCTGCCCTCCGTCCCCACGTCCCGGGCCACCCGGGTCACCTGCGCCGCGAAGCCGTTGAGCTGGTCCACCATCGTGTTGACGGTGTTCTTCAGCTCCAGCATCTCGCCGGCCACCTCGACCGTCACCTTGCGGGAGAGGTCGCCCTTGGCCACCGCCGTGGTCACCTGCGCGATGTTCCGCACCTGCGCGGTCAGCCGGCCCGCCATGGTGTTGACCGAGTCCGCGAGGTCCTTCCAGCTGCCGGACACGCTGCGCACCTTGGCCTGGCCGCCGAGCTTGCCCTCGGTACCGACCTCGCGGGCCACCCGGGTCACCTCGTCGGTGAACTCCGACAGCTGGTCCACCAGCCCGTTGACGGTCCGCCCGATCTTCAGGTACTCGCCGCGCAACGGGTGGCTCACCCCGTTGCTGTGCAGCGAGCGCAGCTCCATCTTCTGGTCCAGGTCACCCTCGGCGATCGACGCCAGCACCCGGCCCACCTCGGCCATCGGCCGCGCCAGGTCGTCGATCAGCGCGTTGCAGTTGTCGACCGCCGCCATCCAGGCGCCCTCGCCGGCACCGGTCTCCAGCCGCTCGTTCAACCGGCCCTCGCGGCCCACCGCACGCCGCACCCGCGCCAGTTCACCCGTCAGGTGCTGGTTCCGCTCGGCGACCTCGTTGAACACCGCGGCGATCTCTGCCAGCGGTCCGTCCCCCGGCACCGTCAGCCGGCGCCGGAAGTTGCCGTCCCGCATCGCCGTCAGCGCCGACAGCAGCTTGCGCAGCTCAGCCGGCTCGGCACCGCGGCTGTGGTTGGCACGCCGGCCGGCCGCGCTCCGCGGCGCGGCCCCGGAGCGTCCGCCACGCTGGGCGGGCGGCGTCGTACCGGTTGCGTCCTTGGTGGCCGAACTCAACGGGCCCCTCCCAGATCGTGAACTGTCCGGCACCCCGGGGCCGTGCCCCGGACGGGCCCGGCACCGGGTACCGTCCCGGCTTGCGTCCCGGCGACCCGCGCGGACCACCGGAACCCGCAACGACCGTACTGCTAGGACCGGACACCGCGGACCCCCCAGTCTGGCAGCACTCGCGCCGGGTATAAGGCCGGTTGCGCTCGGTTGGTACCGCCCCGGCCGAAACAGGTGGGCAGAATCACCCTCCGGTGCCTGTTTCGACGCCCCGCCCCCACGGGGAACCAAGCGGAAAGTAGGGTGGAGCGCTGCACCGGGCCCCGACCCGCCCCCAGCGCCGCCGACCGCCCCGCCGGCACGCACCGGGGCCGGCGCCGCACCCCGGACAGCCAGGGCCAGAGCAGAGGAGACGTGGCAACGTGGTCACCGCGCGCGCAGCCGCCACCTTCGAACCCGTGGGCCGGTCGGCCTCCGCCGCCCGCTCCTTCGTCCGGGACGCCCTGCTGGGCTGGGGCCTGCCCGAGGTCGTCGACGACGCCGTCGTGCTGGTCAGCGAACTCGTCACCAACGCCGTCGTCCACGCCGGCACCGCCGCCGAGGTCTGCTGCCTCCGCGAGGCCGACACCGTCCGGATCGAGGTCACCGACCACCACCCCGAACGCGGCCTGCCCACCTTCGCCGACGTCCCGGCCACCGCCTCCGACCACTACGCCGACCCCGACGGCGAAGGCGGCCGCGGCCTGCTGATGTGCGCCGCCCTCGCCGAACGCTGGGGCGTCGAGTACGGCGCCGGCCGCAAGACCGTCTGGTTCCGGCTCGCCCTGCCCGCCCACGTCGCCGGCACCCGCTACGCCGTCCCCGCCACCCCCGGCAGCGAACTGCCCAGCAGCAGCGGCCCGGTGCACGTCGCCGTCGTCCAGCTCGACGACGACGGCCGCGTCCTCGCCTGGAACCCCGACGCCGAAGCGCTCTTCCAGCACCCCGCCGACACCGTGCTCGGCCACCCCTGGGCCGACCTCGCCGTCTGGCCGCAGACCCCCGGCCTCGGCCTCGCCGCCACCCTCCGCCTCGCACGCTGGGAGGGCGGCTACGCCCTGCGCCGCGCCGACGGCTCCACCGTCGACGTCTACGGCGTCCAGGTCCGCCTCCGCGACACCGACGGCACCCCCTCCACCCTCTGCCTGCTCGTCCTCGACGACGACCGCGCCGTCCTGCGCTCCCCCGCCCGCGCCCTGCCCGGCGAGAAGCCCGAGACCGCCGCCCGGCTCGACCTGCTGGCCGGCCTCGGCTCCGGCGAGGACCTCGACACGCTGCTCCAGCACACCGTCGAACGCGCCCGCGACCTGCTCGACGCCGACGCCGCCTACCTGCTGCTCACCACCGACGACGAGACCGAGTTCGAGGTCCGCGCCGCCACCGGGTTCAGCACCGGCCACCGCCGGCACAGCCGCTTCCCGGTCGACACCGGCAACCGCTACGACTCGCCCCGCCTCCCCTCCGTCCACGAGGACCTCGCCACCCGGCCCACCGGCCTGCCCGTCCTCGGCGACAGCGGCATGCGCTCCCTGCTCACCGTCCCGCTCAAGGTCGAGGGCCGGCTGATCGGCTCGCTCGGGATCGCCACCGCCGCCCCCGGCCGGTACGACAACGAGGACGCGCTCCGGCTGCAGTTCGCCGCCGACCGGCTCGCCCTCGCCGTCGAGTCCACCCGGCTCACCGAACTCGAACGGCTGCGCCGCGGCTCGCTCTCCTTCCTCGTCGAGGCCTCCGACCTGCTGGCCGGCACCCTGGAGCACGAGCAGACCCTCGCCCTGATGGCGCAGATGGCCGTCCCCACCCTCGCCTCCTGGTGCGCCGTCTACACCAACGGCGACCACGGCGCCCCGGCCTCGCTCGCCTTCGTCCTGCACGAGGACGAGGACCGCATCGACCCGCTGCGCGCCCTGCTCGACAAGACCCCCGCACCCGACGCCGGCCCCACCCACGGCGCCCGCTTCTGGACCGCACCCGCCGACACCGCGCGCGGCAACGGACTCGCCGACAGCCCCGACCTGTCCGGCCTGCTCGGCGAGACGGTCGTCCTGCCGCTCACCGCCCGCAACCGCGTGATCGGCCTGTTCACCCTCGGCACCTCGGCCGGCGTCCGGTTCCGCCAGGAGGTCCTCGAACTCGCCGAGGACCTCTCCCGCCGGGCCGCCCTCGCACTCGACAACTCCCGCCTCTACTCCGAGCGCACCGCCACCAGCCAGGCCCTGCAGCGCAGCCTGCTGCCGCCGGACCTGCCGGAGATCCCGGGCGTCGAGGTGGACGTCTACTACCAGGCGGCCGGCGAGGGCAACGAGGTCGGCGGCGACTTCTACGACCTCTTCACGATCCGCGAGGGCACCTACGGCTTCGCCATCGGCGACGTCTGCGGCACCGGACCGGAGGCCGCCTCCGTCACCGGCCTCGCCCGGCACTCGCTGCGCCTGCTCGCCCGCGAGGGCCTGGACGCCCCGCAGGTCCTCAGCCGGCTCAACACCGCCATCCTGGACGAGGGTTCGCGCAGCCGCTTCCTCACCCTGCTGTACGGCGAGCTGACGCCCCTCCCGGACGGCAGCACCGAACTCTCCCTGGTCTGCGCCGGCCACCCGCTGCCGCTGCGCCTGCGCACCGACGGCCGGGTCGACCGCGCCGCCACCCCGCAGCCGCTGCTCGGCGTCATGGAGGACCTCGACCTCACCGCCGAGCGCCTGGTGCTCTCCCCCGGCGAGGTCCTGCTCTGCGTCACCGACGGCGTCACCGAACGCCGGGAGGGCCGGCGGATGCTGGGCGACGACGGCCTCGCCGAGGTCCTCACCGGCTGTACCGGGCTGACCGCGGGCGCGGTCGCGCTGCGGGTGCAGCGGGCGGTCGAGCGGTTCGCCCCGGAGCCGCCCTCCGACGACATGGCGATCCTCACCCTGCGGGTCCCCACCCAGCGGACCGCCTGAGCCCGGGGCGCCTGAGCCCGGGGCGCCTGAGTCCGGGGCGCCGACCGGCGCGGTGGGACCGGGGAGGGGCACTGTCCGGCCGCTGTCCGGCCGTGAACGCTTCCCGGCTGACGGCGTCACAAATTGTGCGATTCACAAGGGTACAAGCCCGCTCACGCTGGGTACACCGATCTCACCGGGGAATCCCCCGGCGGGGACGTGACCAGCGGTTCTCCGCTGGCCCAGCATTCTGATCGCAGCCGTCGCACGCTCCAGCCGTGCGCCCTCGGCGCGGTCGCGCGCATTCACCTCATCGAAACTCACCCGAGTTCACTGCGCCCTGCGCGCGCCCAGAGTGAAAGGAGCCTCCGGTGAGCAACGAAGCTACCGGGGCACTGAACGCCCGCTCCACCGGCGCCGACGCGGGTAACCTCGGTTACCTCGCACTCGGCCTGACTCTCCTCGCCTACGGCCTGCTCTCCACCGGCATCTTCAGTGGCACCGCGGTCGGGGACTCGGCCCGTCTCGCCCACGTCGTCGGCGGTCTCACCCTGTTCATCGCCGGTCTCTGGCAGCTCCGGGGCGGCGAGGGCTTCACCGGCACCGCCTTCACCAGCCTCGGCGCCTTCTGGGCCACCTGGTCCACTGCCTCCGGCGCCCACAAGAACGCGGCCGGCCTGTTCCTCCTCCTGTGGGCCCTGCTCGCGCTCACCCTCACTGCGGCCGGCTGGAACGCGGGGCTGTTCAATCGGGCCGTCTACGGCCTGCTGACGGTCTCGCTGCTGCTCTCCGCACTCGCCACCTTCAACACCTCCGGGGGCCTCGCCAAGGCCGCCGGCTGGGTCGCCGCGGCCTCCGGGCTGGCGGCCTGGTACTGGGCCACCGCGTCGCTGACCAACAGCGCGTGGGGCCGGGACGCCCTGCCCGTGAAGTAACGGCGGGGCCGCCGGTGGACCGGACCCACCCCCCACGGGGCCCGGCCCACCGGCGCGTCGTCCCCCACCCGCTCCGCCCCTCCGCCCTGGCCGCCGCGACCACCGCGACGGCCCGGGGCGCTTCTGCTGCCCGGGGACCGGCCCCGGTCCGGTCCCCGGTCCGCCCTCCCGGTCCGGATGGTCCGCCGTCGGTCGGTCAGCTCCCGGTGCCCACCCGCTCCGGCTCGGCCGCCGCCCGGACCTCCGCCTCCCGCCGGGCCCGCCACCGGACCGCGCCCGCCTGGGCCGCGTACGCCAGCAGCAGGATCGCCACCGCCACCAGGCCGTCCGCCCAGAAGTGGTTGGCCGTGACCACCACCACCGTCACCGTCAGGACCGGGTGCAGGATCATCAGCCAGCGCAGCGAACTCGTCGACACCTTGACCACGGCGACCGCCACCAGCACGCACCAGGCCACGTGCACCGACGGCATGGCCGACAGCTGGGCCGCCTTCACCACCCCGCCGACCGCTCCCCCGTACACCGACTGCCCGTACTCCGCCGCAACGTCGACGAAGCCCTCCTGCGGGAGCATCCGGGGCGGCGCCACCGGGATGAACTGCACCGCCAGGCAGACCGCCGTCGTGATGACCACCGTCGTCCGCACCCACGCGTAGCGCCGGCGGTGCCGCAGGAACACCCAGACCAGGACCGCGATCATCACCGTGAAGTGCATCGCCGCGTAGTAGTAGTTGGCCAGCCTCACCAGCACCGGGTAGGGCGTGACCGCCTCCTGCCAGGCCGCCTCGTCCGGCAATCCGAGTGCCAGCTCCGTCCGGTGGATCCAGCTCGCCCGGTCCAGCGCGTGCTCGGTGCTCATCAGCGAGAGGCTTCCGACCAGCTGCCAGAGCGCGAACAGGGCGAGCAGCGTGCCGGCCTCCCGCAGGACCGCCGACACCGCCCCTCGCCGGACCCGGGCCGCCGCGTACGCGCCGCCGTAGAGTGCGACCGCGGCGCCCCCGGCGGACTGCCAGGTAAGGGTCAGGTTCTGCAACGGTTCGCGCCTCTCCACCGAGCTTGGACGTGGTGGGGAGACGTTAACGCAAAAAGACCCCCTCCCGAACGGGAGGGGGTCTTTTTGGAATGATTGTTCGGCGGCGTCCTACTCTCCCACAGGGTCCCCCCTGCAGTACCATCGGCGCTGTGAGGCTTAGCTTCCGGGTTCGGAATGTAACC
>NZ_JBWKAW010000047.1:0-38727 GCF_056437345.1 Kitasatospora sp. NPDC042419 | reverse complement strand
GAGAAGATCACGCGAGCGGGGCCACCAGGCTCCGTCCAGGCGTCCCGCCCGCGCGCCGACGGGCGCGAGGGAGAGGCGCGCGGTGGATTCCGGGGCGGGGGGCGTCGTCGCACGGTCGAAGGTCGTGGTCATGATCAAGGGCCTGTCCCCGGGCCCGACCCGGAGGCCGGGGCCGGTGTTGCCGTTCGCCGGAGACGACGCCAGTGTCCGGTGCCGGCATGCGAAGTGCCTTCGGTGATGTCCAGGCTACTCTCGGTCCGCCCTGAACCTGGCATGGTCGCGATGACCAGTTGTCCCATCGGCACCCCGGGCCTCGGGCGCCGTGGAACGACGAAGGCCCCGACCAGTGGGCGGTCGGGGCCTTCGTGCTGCCATGGCCGGCAGAGGCGGAGGATACGAGATTCGAACTCGTGAGGGGTTGCCCCCAACACGCTTTCCAATTCTCCCGAACGCTGTCCGCCGGGGTTCACACCCATCCTGACCTGCAACGGAGCGAACCGCTGGGCGGCGGCTGAACCCGACTGGACGGGGGTGAATGAGGCCAGAACTGAGACCACGCGATGGCCAGGCGGTCGGCCTTGGATCGCTTCCTCGCGTGTCGGCATTCCGCGTTTCCCACCAGCCTTGCCGCATAGGCACGCCGTGCCCGGACCCGCTCCAGTGCGGGTGCCAGGATCGGGCGCAGTTCGGCGATCACTTCAGGCGGCGGGGGAGGCGCAGCATCTACGCGGCGATGGATCGCCGCGACTGTCTCCGCGCCGAGGATTCCGATGCGCTCTTCCTGTGTCATCCGGACTCCGTTATCGCCAGTGGCTGCCGGGAGGGGAACGACTCAGCCGGGGCTGAGGGCACTCAGAATTCCGCAGGGTGGTCCTTGGCTGGGTGCCGGCACCGGGTGGAACCCGCCGCCTGGACGCGGAAGTTGGTCCAGAACCTCGTTTCCCCCTGGGAAGCGGGGGCGCCGGTCGCCTGTCTTGGCGGCTAACCAACGCGGTGCAAGGCCCGGCGTGTCGCCACCCTGCGAGCCATAGCCAGGTCTAAGGTCGGCGCAGCGGCCGGCGGAGGGTCGCAGGGTGAGACGAGGCCGCCCGGCCGGCCAGGTCCTCGTCCCGGGTGCGGGGCGCCCACTCCGCCCCACGTTCCTCGTTCTCAGCACCGATGCGCTGATTGGGATTCTCCTTTTGCTGGCCGGGCAGCACGAAGGATTCGTCATGTCCCACTCCACCGCGCGCGTGCGGGGTGTCCACCGCAGCGCTTTTACCGGCGAGCACCCCATCACGGCCCGCACGGGTCTGGGCCGCAGCTCGATTGGCCTGGACGAGTGCAGTCCTGCTCAGGCGCATCTACGCGCACTGTTGGCGTTCGGCTGGTTCAACCAGGGCATTCTTGCCGCACCAGGCTTTGACTGGTGGCTCGGGTCCACCCTCAACTACGGCACCGTGCTTTCTCCTCGCTACGACCACCTTGTCCTCATCGTGTCGGCGGCCCCCAACGTCGCGGACCAGCTCGCAGCCAGCCCGTCGGGGTCCGGAATCCCCGGCATGCGGGTGGAGCGCACAGTGGGATGGAAGACCGTTCTGCTGCGGCACTTGCCTACCGGGGCAAGCTTGGAAGTCACCGAGCTGAGCCAACCCAAAGCTCCTCGGCAGACAGGCGATGTGTTGCGCCTCCGGCACCTGCGCTCGGTGGAGCAACCGGTCACGCGCGAAGAGCAGGACAAGCTGGACACTCTCCCGCAGATGACTGAGGCAGCACGACGGCTGCTGGCTGCTGTCGCCATCCGCTCTACACTGCGTGACCCGGAAGGCGGCTGGCACGTGCATTGGTGCCACAACACTCTGAAGCGTCCTCGTGGGCGCAGCGATCGGGCAGAGCGACGGTTGTGGGGCAGTGGCAACTTGTGGTGCCTGGAGTGGATGTCCTACCCGTACCCGTCCGACCTCATCGCGGCAATGAGCCACCCCGTGGCCGGACTCGCAGGCATCGACATCCAACAGGATGGTTCTTCTTGGGTATTGACCTATGAGGATGCACAACTTCGCCTGTACGACAGGGAAGCGCCGCTGTGGTGACCGTGGTGGTCTCGGCGGCAACGTAGGACGCGACGATGCCCTTTCGGCGAAGCCGCAGGAAATCTCGACACGCTCTGCCAACCATGTGGCGGTGGGTCGTCGGTCTACGGGGGCGGTGCCAGTGCTCGCCGTTGCCGTGGGAGCTGACGATGGTGACGAGGGGCATGGACCCGGCCGACATGGAGGTCTTGGCTCCCATGGGACTCGTTACGTCCAGGCGCCGACCAGCACCGGCTCGGGCTGCAGCGCGATGCCGGTGGCGATCTCGACTTGGGTCGAGAGTTCGGTGAGGGCCTGGGCGAAGCCCTCTGCGGTCGCTCCGTCGTGGGCGGTGAGGGTGAGGGTGCGGCGTTCCGAGCAGCGGATACCGGCTGCGATCTTGTAGCCGGGCCAGTAGCCGATGTGTTCCAGCAGCCAGCCGGCGCTGGCCCGCAGCTGCCCGCCGTGTCGTCGTCCACCCCCTTCACGGGTGATGCCCTGGGTGTTCATCACGGCGACGGTGCCCTCATGGCCGGTGTCGGAGGCGATGACGTTGCTGCCGTGGCCGAGAGTGAGGGGTGCGTCCTCCTGCCGGTCGCCGATCGTACGGACCGGTTCGAACCAGTCGTCGGGGTCCTGCTCCTCCGCCGAGCCGACCATCTCAGCGGCCGCGATCCGACCGGGCAGGGCGCGGGCCAGGGCGTCGTACTGGGCCGCCTTGAACTCCTGGCGCGACGTCATCAGCGAAGTGGCGACCGTCGCCTGGGACGGCTCACGGCGGGGAGACGGAATCCGGCTGGCCCCGTACAGGAGAAGGTCTTCCAGATCGGCCAGCGAGGCCTTCTCCTCGGCGTGCGCGGCCTGCTGACCGACAGTCGGGGCGAAGAGGGCGGCAGCCGCCAGGGTCAGGAACGGGCGGCGTCGCACATCGCCCTCCTCGGCAGCGGAAGTGCTCGTCAGCGTAGCGGAGGCAGGATTTCGCGGACGGGACCTCGCCCGCTCGGCGGCCGGCTGCGGCAACGCGATCAGCTCCGCGAGGTCGACACCCAGGACCTCGGCGAAGCGTTGGAGGAGCGTCAAGTCCTTGACCTGCTGCATGTCCCGCTCGACCAGGGACATCCAGTCCTCGCTTCGGCCGACCTCAGTGGCCAGACGGAGCTGGGTCCACCCCAGCACCGACCGCTGGAGCGAGATGAATGCGCCGAACGTCCTGCTGTCCCCCACCGCAGACCCCCGCGGATCGTACCCAACCGGCTACACGCCGCTACGCTACCCAGCTGCACGGGTCTTGCGCAGGGGAAGCCCGTGTTCGGCGCGGAATCTCTGTCCGTCTCATCGCCCGGCTACCAGTCGATGTGCCGTCGAGAGCTCGACGTACTCACTCGTGGAGCCTCAGGCGAGCGCCACGGAGGACGGCCTTGATGTGACTGCGAGTCGCGATGGCGCGGCGTGGTGCTGACGGTCCGGCGGTGATGGATGGCTGTTCTGGCGGTGAACGCTGATTCAGGGTCGAAATCCACCCGCACTCAATCGGAGCCGGGCGAGGGCCACAGTGCGCCGCCTTCCAGCCCCTGTCTACGGCCGAATGCCACGCCCCATCTCGATGCCCGAGCGTTCGTCCCTGGTGGAGCGGCTGCACGGCCTGGCCGTCCGACCGGCATGGCCACCATAGAGTGAATGACCGTGTCTATCGGTGACGCTGAGGCACTGCCGTGCAACCCTGTTCTGGGGCGCGGGCGTTCTGCGATCAAGTGATCAAAAGAACTCTGCGCGGTCGTAAAGTCGTGCCATTTGTAGGTAATTTCGACCGACGGTGGCTGAACTGGATCCGCGGCGCCTTCGTGTGATCGTTTGCATCCCGCAACTTTAGATCATGCAAGTGCTGGAATTCATCCATATGGATCGTATACATAGTTTCAATGTCGGCTAATCTGAAACCAATGCCCCTTTCTCTGGGGGCTTCAGGGTGGGCCATCAAGACTCTTGGGCCTGCCGACGGGAAGAGAAGAGCGGTTCGTCATAGATCGACGAGAACCGCGAACTTGCCGCGTTTCCCCACAAGGAATAGGCCTCAGATGACACTGAACACCTCTGGTGCGCCCCACTGGCGCACGATTTCCACCTGGATCGCGACGGTCGTGTTCATCGCCGCCGCCGCGATCACGATGTCGCTGGCGCCGGCCCGCGCGATTGCCACGGCTGTCAACCTCGGCGCAGCCGACAGCTTCGCGGTTCTGGGCGGCCAGTCGGTCACTAACACCGGGCCCACCGTGATCACCGGAGATGTGGGAGTGAGCCCGGGAACGTCGATTACCGGACTTCTCCCTGTCCAGGTGAACGGTTCCATTCACCAGACGGACGCGCTCGCGGCCCAGGCTCAGATCGACCTGACGACGGCGTACAACAGCGCCGCGGGCCAGAGCACGGATTTCACTCTCACCTCTCCCGGAGACCTTGGTGGTTCGACGCTCATTCCGGGCGTCTACACCGCCGCTTCTTCCATCAACCTCACCGGCACTCTCACACTTGATGCACTGGGCAACCCCAATGCCGTCTGGGTGTTCCAGGTCGGCTCGACTCTGATCACGGCATCCGACAGCCAGGTCCTCCTGGTCAACGGCGCGTCGCCGTGCAATGTCTACTGGCAGGTCGGAAGCTCTGCCACGCTCGGCACCAGAACCGCCTTCGTCGGCACCATCATGACCTTGGCCTCGGTCGGCCTGAACACCGGTGCGACCCTCGACGGCCGGGCACTGGCCCAGACTGCCGGCTCCGTAACGCTGGACAGCAACCGAATCACCCGGCCGAACTGCGCCGGCGGCACCACCGGCGGCACCACGGGCGGCGTGATCGCTGGTACCACGGGCGGTACGGCGGGTGGCTTGATCGCCGGTACCACTGGTGGAACCACGGGCAGCGTGGTCGCCGGCACCACGACCGGTGGGGTCCTGGGTGGTGTGCTCGGTGGCGTCCTTACCTCGGGTAGCACCACGGGCGGTGTCCTGGGAGGTCTGATTGCTGGCACTACTGGCGGAACCGCTACTGGTGGCACCACCGGTGGCGGACCGGGTGGTGGCGGTCATGGGGGCCACGGCGGTCACGGGGACCACGGGGACCACGGGGACCACGGCGATCATGGGGGCCACGGCGGTCACGGGGACCACGGCGATCACGGGGACCACGGCGATCACGGGGACCACGGCGATCACGGGGACCACGGCGATCACGGCGACGAAGGCCCGCGCGACGAGCCTGCGAACTGGTAGTTGATCGCAAAGCCAGACGTGGGAATTGGCGGCGCGCGGCGGACCTTCACGGATACCGTCGCGCGCCCCAATGCGCCCAAGGGAAGCAGAGCCGAAGGGGTAGTCGAGATGGGAAGGGCCGGTCCTAGCCGCGTGCTGGATGAAGCCAGGTCAGTGAGGGCGAAGGAATCGATCCGCCAACCGGCCGACGACTCCGTCACTGCTTCGGAACCTTCGCGCCTGTTGGGGGCGGTCATGGTCGTCGCCGTGGCCCTGTGCCTGGCAACGTCGCTCGTCCATGTGCTTCTGGTATTTCTCTATGTAGCACCCCCGAACCAGCTGTCCCAGTACTACAGCAGGCAGATCAATTCGTGGGTCTACCCGCTGTTCGAGCAGAACTGGCGACTCTTTGCTCCGAATCCTGAGTCCGTATCCCGGCAGATTTCCGTAAGAGCCGTTCAGAATTCCGCAGACGGTACTCGTCACATCAGCGACTGGATTGACCTGAGCGCTGTCGACAATTCTGATGTGACTCATAATCCGTTCCCGAGTCATACAACGCAGAACATGCTGCGTCGGGCCTGGACCGCTTATCTTGAATCGCATGGCAGCGACGACCAGCCGCGCTCGGAAAGGGCGCTGATGCTGCAGAAGTACCTGCGCAACATTGCGGTGGAACGGATCGCAGAGCATCAGAACGGCGCGTTCGACGCCATCCAGTTGCGGGTGATCACCCGGCCGATCGCGCCGCCCGCCACGCTGGATGGTCCGCGCAATTCTGCGCCGGCCTCGGTCGACACCAGGTACCTGCCCTGGTGGAAGGTGGCATCCGATGGAAACTGAGCAGGCGTCATCTCTAGTGTCCTCGCCGCGCCATGCGGCCCTGAAGAGCACCGGGGCCGGCACCCCGCAGCTGCTCCGCCGGATCGGAGCGTTGGGCAGTACCGTGACTGATCGGCCCGTTTCCCTGTATGCGGCGGCTGTGCTGCGCATTGGGTACGGTCTGCTCTATCTCGCCTTCCTGTTGCGAGAATTTCCGCACCGCGACGAGATCTGGGGCCCCGGTTCACCGTGGACGCCCGCTCTGGCAAGACAGCTCTTCGATCAGACCGGCTGGTTCAGCATCCTCGCCCTTTCCGACAGTCCTGTGTACTTCGAGGTCTGCTACGCGACGGCAGTCGTCACGTCTGCACTGTTCCTGATCGGCTGGCGGACCAGGGTGGTGTCGATTCTGTTCGCGGCGGTGGTGGCCTCGTTCCATGCCCGTGCCATCTTCATGACGGACGGGGGAGACAACCTCATCCTCCTAATGGTCGTGTACCTGTCCTTCACCGCTTGCGGCCGACGCTGGTCCCTCGACGCGCGCAGGATGCCTCACCTGGCGTATCCGGGCCATGAGGGGCATTTGCCCCCCGGCTCGGGAGCGACCGTCCTGTGGTGCCAACTCCGCGCCGCAAAGACGCGCTTGAGCACTGTGCTGCACAACTGTGCCATGTTCGTCATCGCGGTCCAGGTCTGCATCGTCTACGGATCCGCTGGTCTGTACAAGGTGCAGGGCGACTCGTGGGGAAACGGCACCGCCCTCCACTACGTCATGAACCTCGATCTGTTCCAGCCATGGCCCGCGTTGTCACTCATGGTGGACGGCCACCCCGTGCTGATCGCCGTCGCCACCTACCTGACCGTACTGCTGCAAACGGCTTTCCCATTCGTCCTGTTCAGCAGGCTGAAGTACGTCGTTCTGACGATGTTGTTCGGCATGCACGTGGGCATCGCGATCCTCATGGGCCTGCCGCTCTTTTCCGGGGCCATGATCGTCGCGGACGCCGTATTCCTCCCCGACCGCTTCTACACGTTCCTGGGCGACCTGTGGCGGCGCCAGTTCCATCGGGAAGCGCCTGTGGGAGCAGGGGACACATCCCGGGCCGGGGGCTCAGTCGTACCGCCGCAGCCCGGATCGTCGGCTGACACCACGGCGAGCGAGAAGCTGTCTCACCAGTGGGCCGAGGAGCGGTGAGTCCCACACCCGGCTCCTCGGAGGCGGTGTTGGCATACGACGGGGACTGCGGCTTCTGCCAAGCCGCGGTCGATTGGATCCGCCGGTTAGTCGGGCCACGGATAGACGCCGTGCCGTGGCAGGCTCTGCCGGGGCAGCTCACCGTCCCCTACCTGGCCCGGCTGGATCGCGAGGTGCTCCTCTTCCACAACGGGACGGTCCACGCTGGCGGAGCCGATGCGCTGGCCCGATTCCTCGGGTCCTCGCCGGCCCGCCGGTACCGGCTGGCTGCTGCTGCGGTCACCTTGCCCGGCATCCGGACCTGTGCCCGTTGGGCCTACTCCCTGGTGGCGAGGAACAGGCGGCACATCCGCGGCGGGGCAGCCTCCTGCGCCCTGCCCCGGCACTGACACACACGGCGGCGCCGGCGCCAAGGAACCCGCGCCCGCGAGGACTTCGAGAACTACTCGGCCCTTTTACCCGCCACCGCTGGCCGTCTGGTCGGCAGCGTTGCTCTGCTATCCGGGGGACCGCCGCAGCCTTCCGGCGTCTGAGACTCCCGTGCGGGCCGACTGTTCGACCAACGAGAGGAGTCCTGTGATGGGCAGGCGCTCCGGTGGTAAGGCACCGATTCAGCCGCCGTCGAACCCTCCGCCATCGGGGTCGTCGCGGATGGCGGTGTGGCGGTGGGCGTTCTCGTCGGGGTGGGAGTTGGTCAATGTGGTGTCCCTCGGCCGGTGACGGTTGCGGAGACACCACAAGACGTGCGGCGGCCGGGGTGTTCCCGGCCTCCGAAGACGACGCCACATCGACACCTGCGCGGTGCCGCCAGCCGTTTGGCGGGTGTGTCAGCCGATCTGCTCCATCTCGCCCTTCGAGGCCTCGGCGGCGATCAAGCGGCGGACGAGGCCGCGCGCCTCGGTACTGAGGGTGTCCAGGACCTGGCGGGTGTGGAGGGTGTCGGGGTGGCGGGCGAGGTCCAGGAGCGTGGGCCAGTGCTCGGCGATGGCCAGCAGGTGCTGCCGGTCGCGGCGGACGGCGTTCTGCCGGTCGGCCAGCGTCTGGGTGGCGGTGTCGATGTCGATGTCGAGGTGGTCTTCGGTGACCTGGGCGGCGAGGTCGGATGCGTATCGCGGAGGTGGTCGTGCTTGGCCTGGAGGGCTGCGGATTCGGCCTTGTGCTGGCGCACGATGTCGGCGGCGGTGTCGAGCGGGACCTTGCCGTCGCGGACCTTCTCGGCGAGGTCTGGTGCGTGCTTGAGGACGGTGTTGGCGAGGGAGAGCCGGGTCCGGCTGATGTCGTGGAGCTCGGCGTGGGTGCGCAGGGAATGTCCCGAGACTGAGAGGGACATGGCGTGGACCATGGCGCGCTGTCCTTCGCTGAGGTGGCGGCGGACGACGTTGGACGCCCAGATGTACTCGTTCTGGTCGGTGCCGGTGTAGGTGGTGCAGGTGGGTTCGACGCCGGCGAGCTTGCAGGCGGCGAGGCGGTTGCGGCCGTCGAGGAGGACGCCGTCGGGGTCGAGGACGGTGGGCATGGCCAGGCCGGACTCCTTGATGGACTCGGCGAGGTCGTACAGCTCGTGCTCGGGGAGCATCGGGAACAGGTCGGCGAGCGGGTGGATCTTCAGGAGGGCTCCTTGGGTTGGTGAAGGCGTCGGGGCAGCGGGTCGCTGCCCCGACGTGTGCCGGCCGGGCCGGTGTGCGCGAGGGCCGGGGGAGGGCTCAGCGGGTTCGGCGGGGCGGGGTGCCGACTGGCGCGGTGGGTGGTGTGGTTGGGCCGGTGGGGGTGGGGCGCAGGCCGAGGGCGGTTGCTGCGGGGGAGTGGTGTCGGGCGGCGTCGAGTGCAGGGTTGTGGGCGGGGTTTCGGCTGGTGTGCTGGATGCGGCCGAGGAGGATCTTGGCGGGTAGACGGGCGGTGGTGAGTTCGCGGCGGGCTGCTGCTTCCGGCAGGGACGGCATTTCGGGGACGGCGGTCAGCCTCTGCCAGCCGCGCTCGTCCCCGGGCCGGTAGCGGCGGTGGGGTGGACGGCGGGGCAATAGCGGCGCCGGGCGTCGAGGAACTTGTGGCACAGGTAGCCCTTGCGCTGGGTTCCGTCGGGCATGCGGACGTTGCCGGAGGAGATGCCGAACTCGCGGAGCATCGCGCCGAGGCCGCGCGGGGTCAGCCCGCCGCGCCCGGCCTCGGTCCAGGGGGCCTCGGGGTCGCTGTTGAGGGTGAACAGGAGCTGGTTCATCTGGCAGGTCGCCAAGGACGCGGAGGAGGGCAGCCCGACGAATCCCGAACAGGGGCGCTGAGACTACAGATGGGACTGTGAACGCCGAAGGCCCCGACCGGAACCCGGTCGGGGCCTTCGTGCTGCCATGGCTGGCAGAGGCGGAGGATACGAGATTCGAACTCGTGAGGGGTTGCCCCCAACACGCTTTCCAAATGTTCGTCCGGCCGTTCGGGAGTGAACGTAGGTGCTCTGACCCGGGGCGGAGTAGTCCGGCCGCTGAGCTGAGGACGGCGCTGAACGGAGGCGAATGCAACCAGAACTGCAACCGAAGCAGTGGGCGCCACGTGTCGAACCGGGCTCCGAAGGGCGGAGCTCGGAGGCGGGTGGGTAGAAGCCTCGGGGTACATGTACATCTGCTACATTTGTGACATGAGTGAACCGGTGATCGCATCCATGGCCGAGGTTCGCAGTCACTTGGCGGACGTCCTCGACAGGGCCCGTCGGGACGAGACCCCGACGATCATTACTCGGCGCGGCAAGCAGGAAGCCGTCGTGATCGACATCCTTGAGTACCGGCGTCTGAGCCGGCTGGCTGAGCAGGCCGAGGAGTCCTGGCTGAACCAGTTGGCCGACGAGGCGGAATCCGAAGGCACCGAAGGTTCGGTCTCGCTCGAAGAGATGGCCGCCCTGCTCCGTGCCCACCACGCCTGATCCCGATGGGCTACGTGACGCGGTTCACCCCGCACGCGCAACGGGACATGCTCAAGATTCCGCGCCCCGACGCTCTGCGGATCCTCCATCGCCTGAGCGAACTCCAGAAGGGCTTGGACGTGGGCGACACAGCGGCCTTCGACATCAAGGCTCTTCAGGGGCACAGCTCGCGGTGGCGTCTCAGGGTCGGCGACTACCGCGTCGTGTACACGATTGAGGACGGCCAGCTGATCGTGTGGGTAATGGCTGCCGGAAACCGCCGCGACGTGTACCGCGGCCTGTAGGTGCTGTGGCGCCGATCATCCACGACGCTCGGGCCGGTGGGGCGCCACTGCCAGTGGCGCCTCCTCCGCTCCAAGGCATGAGAGTTGGCCGTTGAGACTGCGGATGAGACTGTGAACGACGAAGGCCCGGACCGCGATGCGGTCCGGGCCTTCTGCCGGCGGAGGATACGAGATTCGAACTCGTGAGGGGTTGCCCCCAACACGCTTTCCAATTCTCCGAACGCCGTCCGCCGGGGTTCACACCCGTCCTGACCTGCAGCGGAGCGAACCGCTGGGCGGCGGCTGAACCCGGCTGGACGGAGGTGAATGAGACCAAAACTGAGACCACGCGTCGTCGGCTTGGCTGATGCGGTGGCGGTCTCGAAGTCGGTGGTGTCAGCCCCAGAAGCCCTGGTGGGAGAGCATCTCGACCAGGTGCGACATGCCGTGCTCTTCCATGTACTTCCGCATGATTGCCCGCGGGGGCCAGTTCCACATGAACGGGTCCGGGCACGGGCCTCGGTAGAGGCCGCCTCCCGGGCCGCTGTTTGACCTCCCCCTGGGCCTGAGTAGAGGCCGCCGCCGACGCCCGTGTACAAGCCGCCACCGACGCCCGCGTACATCCCACCGCCGACGCCGGAGTACAGGCCCCCTCCTACGCCTGTGTAGGCACCGCCACACACTCCGGCATAGGCGCCTCCACCCACTCCCGTGTACGCGCCGCCACCAACGCCGGTGTATGCGCCGCCATTAACCCCGGTGTAGAGGCCGCCACCTATGCCTGAATACAAGCCTCTGACCCACATGTCGGAAGTGTGACATATGTCACTGACATATGTGCCTGCTCGGGTGCACTCAGCCTTTCGCGCGTTGGACGCGGCCAGCGCCATTTCGCTGATTAGTACGTCCAGGTCGAGCCCGTACCCCGGTACTCCTCGATCGGGATCGGGTGGACGTCGGGGCGCATGCGGGCGGTGTAGAGCAGGCCGTTGAGGTGGTCGATCTCGTGGGCGATGAGGCGGGCCAAGCCGAACTCGTAGGTGACCGTGGTGATGGTGCCGTCGAGGCTCGTCGCGGTGACGCTCAGTCGGAGGGGGCGGGGGACCAGGCCGCGGACGTCGAAGAAGCTGAGGCATCCCTCGTACTTCTCGTCGGTCTCGTCGGAAACGGCCGTGATCGTCGGGTTGAGCAGGATGATCGGCTCGGCGCCGGCGTTCGGGGGAAGGACGAGGGCGGCAGCGCGGGGGATGCCGATCTGCGGGGCGGCGAGGCCCATGCCCTTGGCGAAGGAGTGGACGCGGCCGATGCGATCGACGGCGGCGAACAGCTCGTCGATCACGGTCTGGGCGGCGGCGCGTTCGGCCGGGAGACCGAAGGGTTCGGTGGGCTGGCTGAGGATGGGGATGCCCTGTTGGACGACGCCGAGGGACTGCATCTGCTGGCTGGGTCGCGCCTCGGTCACTTGATCTCCTTGGTCTGCTGCGGGTCCTTGGCGGTGGCGGTCCAGGCGCCGACCAACGTCGGCTCGGGCCGGAGTTTGATCCCGGTCGCGATCTCGACCTGGGCCGAGAGTTCGGTGAGGGCCTGGGCGAAGCCCACTGCGGTCGCTCCTTCGTGGGCGGTGAGGGTGAGGGTGCGGTGTTCCGAGCAGCGGATGCCGTCTGCGATCTTGTAGCCGGGGCGGTAGCCGGTGTGCTCCAGCAGCCAGCCGGCGCTGGCCCGCAGCTGCCCGTCGCTGTCGGTGTGGACCGGGCAGTCGGCAGCCGACCAACGGGCGGCCTGGGCGGCGGTGACGGGTGGGTTGAGGAAGACCGATCCGGCCTGGCGGGCGTCGGGTCCGTGGGGGTCGAGGAGGAGTCCGCGGCGGTGGCGGTTGGCGAGGACTGCCGTGGTCACCTCGGCCACGGGCGGGCGGGCGCCGCCGTGGACGCCGAGTTCGTCGGCGAGCGGCTGGTAGCTGATCGGGGCGGCCAGTGAGCGGGTGAGGTGGAACGTCGCGGTGAGGATGGTCCAGCGGCCAGGGTCGTTCTTGAAGCGGCTGTCGCGGTGGCGGAGGCGGCAAGCTTGGGCGGGCAGGGTCCGCAGGCGGCCCATGTCCCAGTCCCAGGCTGTGAGGTGGTCGAGGGTGTCGGAGACCTGCTGGCCGTAGGCTCCGGCGTTCTGGACGGGGGCTGCCCCGACGGTGCCGGGTATTCCGGCCAGGCACTCGATTCCGGCGAGGTGTTCGGCTGCGGCCCACTGGACGAGGTCGGCGAGCGGGTGGCCGGCCTGGACGGTCGCGGCCACCGTGTCGTCGTCCACCCGCTTCACGGTGATGCCCCGGGTGTTCATCACGGCGACGGTGCCCTCGTGGCCGGTGTCGGAGGCGATGACGTTGCTGCCGTGGCCGAGGGTGAGGGGCGCTTCCTCCTGCCGGTCGCCGATCGTTCGGACCAGTTCGAACCAGTCGTCGGGGTCGGCGACCTGCAGGACGTCGCCGGCCGGGCCGCCGAGCCGCAGGGTGGCGAGGGACGCGAGCGTGGTGCTGGGCACGGGTGGCCCTCCTAGGGTTCGTCGGTGATCGCCTTCAGGGCGAGGGACCGCAGCGGGGCGAGGCGGGTGCGGTTGTCCTGGTGGTGGTAGACGGCGTTGGTGCAGATGGCCAGGTAGCGTCCGGTGGCCGGGGCGAGGTAGAGGCTCGTGCCGGTGAAGCCGTGGTGGTAGGCGACCCTGCCCCCGTCGGCGAGGATCCAGGCCAGGCCACGGTCGAGGCCCGGCTCGATCTCTGCCTGCGGCTGCATGCTGGCGGTGAGCCAGCGCCCCAGGGGGCCGTCTGTGGCGTGTGGGGTCAGCAGGTGTGTGGCGAAGGTGGCGAGGTCGGCCGGGGTGGTGAACACCCCGGCGTGGCCGGCGACTCCGCCGAGCAGGGCGGCGTTGTCGTCGTGCGGCATCCCCCACAGTCGGGGCCCACCGGTCAGCCGCTGCTCGGTCGGGGCGACCTGGGTGGAGCGGGGCACCGGTCCGTAGGTCGTGCTGGTCATGCGGAGGTGTTGCCAGAGTTCGGCCGCCAGCTCGTCCAGGCGCTGGCAGCGGTAGTGGGCCAGGGCCAGGCCGAGGAGGATGAAGCCGCGGTTGATGTAGCGGTGGCCGGCTCCGGGGTCGGCGATCAGCGGCTCTCCGCAGATCAGTTCGGCGAGCGGTTCGGCGCGGTGCCGGTACTGGTCGAGGCGGGTGTCGGCCCGCAGGCCGGAAGTGTGGGCGAGGACCTGGCTGACCGTCACCTGTCCTCCGGGTGCCTCGGCCGGGATGCCGGTCAGCATTTCGCGGATCGGGGTGTCCAGGGTGAAGCCGTCCATGAGGGAGGTGCCGACCAACAGCCAGGTGGCCAGCACCTTCGTCAGCGACGCCACGTCGTACACCGTGTCCGGACCCGGCCGGGCATCGCCGCACTCGGGGGCGACGATGCCGGAGGCCAGGAATCCGGGCTCGGCGTCGAAGGTGCCGTGGGCGATGACGCCGCCGGGTACCGTCCCGTCGGCGGTCATCAGGTCCAGGCACTCGCGCAGGTCGACGAGTGCGTTCGGGCTCCACGGCACGGTGTTGGTCACGACTGCTCCTGGTTGATCGTCAGGTCGGCACCGAGCGCGGCCAACTTCGGCAGCAGGCTGCCGTATCCGCGCCGCAGGTGGTACATCCCTCGGATCGTAGAGGTGCCCTCGGCCGCCAGGGCGGCGATCACAAGGGCGGTCGCTGCCCGGATGTCCTCGCCGGCCACGTCGGCGGCGGCAAGCGCGGACCGGCCCCGGACGGTGATCACCGAGCCACTCGTGTTGACGGTGGCGCCGAACGCGGCGAGGGCGGACAGGTGGGTGTCGCGCTGGGTGTAGACCCGCTCCTCGATCCGGGAGGCGCCCTCGGCCTGGGTGAGGAAGGCGGTCAGCTGGGGCTGCACGTCGGTCGGGAAGCCGGGGTGCGGGCCGGTGGCCGTCTGCACCGCCCGCGGTCCGGCCGGGACGCTGACGGTGGTCCCGCCGTCCACCGGGTCGAGCCGGATACCGGCATCGGCGAACACCGACACCAGGCCGTCCGGGAAGGCGGCGGCGGGGAAGCCGTCCAGGTGCACAGTGCCGCCGGTGATGGCAGCGGCCAGGGCCAGCGTCGCGGCCTCAAGCCGGTCCGGCGGAACGGTGAACACTCCGCCCTGGATGCGGTCGGTGCCGGTGACGTTCAGGGCCGTCCTGCCCCGCCACTCGATGCCGACGCCGGCCTGCGAGAGCAGGGCGGCAGTGTGGGTGACCTCGGGTTCGACGCTGGGGTTGAGGATCGCCGAGGTGCCGGGGGTGCGGGCGGCCAGAAGCATCGCGGTGACCGTCGCCCCGAGGCTCGGGCCCCAGGCACGGGTCTCGGCGTCGGTGACGAACGGCAGCTGCTTGCCGGTGAAGCGGGCCCGGACCCGTCCCCGGTCCACTTCCATCTCGGCCCCGGCAGCCACCATCGCGGCCAGGTGCCGGTCGATGTATCGAGCGCAGAATGCGTCGCCGCCGGGCAGCGGGAAGGTGACCTTTCCCGCACGGGCCAGTAGGGCGCCGGCCATCACAGCGGTGGTGCGGATGCGCCTGCCGAGGTCGTCCGGGACGACGGGGAAATAGGAGTCGGCCGGGCGGGTGGTGAACTCGGAGCCGACCACAGTGGTGCGGGTGCCGGTGCGGTGCAGGATGTCGGCGACCACGCCGGTGTCGAGGATCTCGGGGGCGCCGACGAGGGTCAGCGGGTCGTCGGCCAGGATCGCGGCGGCGTACAGGTGCAGGGCGATGTTCTTGCTGCCCTGCACGGTGGCCGTGCCGGTCAGGGGCCGGCCGCCGGTGATGTAGACGGCGCGCTCGTCGGTCGTCGCGGGGGTGTCGGTGGCGGGCATGGCTACCTTCCCTGGCTTCCGGCGGGGAAGAAGCCCCCGACCTGGGTCTTGGGGTAGAGCAGGGTGTGCGCGCCGACCAGCGTGGCGGGCTGCAGGACCGTGCCCGCGGGGACGATCACGCCGTCACCGACCACGGCGCCGAACTTGGTCTGGCCGGTGGCGATCCGGTGGCCGTCGAGGTGGGCGCACACCTCCTCGGTGGCCGGCTCGGTGACCGGGCCGGAGGTCACCCGTAGGCCGGTGGTGGACACGAACGCGCCGATGTTGACGCCCAGGCCGAGCACGGAGTCGCCGACGAAGCTGGTGTGCTTCATGAAGACCCCGCCGGTCAGCAGCGATCGGGTGACCTCGGCGCCGAACCCGATCCGGCAGCCGGGGCCGATGACTGTGTTGTCCCGCACGCGGGCGCCGGCCTCGATGACTGCTCCGGGGCAGACCAGGGCGGGGCCGGTGACGAACGCGCCCTCGGCGATGACGGCCCCGGCCGCCACGACCACGTTGCCCCGGACCGTCGCGCCGGGCTCGACGGTTCCGGCGGGCTCCGGGAGCGCGATGCCGAGGCGTCCGGCCAGCAGGTCGACCATGGCCTTCTTGAGGCCGAACACGGTCGGGCAGCAGTTCAGCAGGTGCAGGATCACCGGGTCGGTGACCTGTTCGGTGTCGATGTAGTACGCGGGCGTGGTGCGGTAGTCGATGCGCTCCAGCTCGGTGTCGATCCGGGGCGCGTCGGTCAGCCGGTGCATGGCCGGTTCTCCTCTCGGGCGAGGGAGGGGAAGACGTGCGGGGGTCGTGGTGACGACCTCTGGGCCTACGAGATGGACAGGTCCGGGGTGGTGGCCGCTATCTGGGGGCGGGCCTCGGCCTGGTGGTCGACCGCGAGGCCGAGCAGCACGAGCACGGGCAGGTGCAGGGCGGTCCAGGAGGTGGTCAGGAGGGTGCCGAGGCGGTCCCGGTCCGGTGCGGCGTGCCGGGGTCCGTTGGAGGGCGTGGCGGTGCTGTGCGTTGGCATGGGAGGGCCTTCGGCAGCAGGGGAGGTGTGGACGTTCCCCAGTGAACTGCCGGGCGGGATGCCGGATCCGTAGCCGGGCTACGGGCCGTAGTCCGGCTACGGGTCAGATGATCTGCACGCCCGCGCGGGCGGCGAAGTCCCGGACACCGGGAAGCTTGCGGTCGTGCCGCAGCAGGCCGGTGGCGAGGTTGCGCACGGCGCCCCTGCGGACCTCTTGCGGAGCGGCCTCCTCGGCGGCGAGCAGGGCCCGGTAGCACTGTTCGGGCTTGCCCCACTGGTCGAAGGCGCGGGCCACGTCGGTGAAGAAGCGGGCCTGGCGCTCAGCGGTCGGCAGCGCGGCGGGGTCGATGGTCGCGGCCATTTCGATGGCGCGGCCGGCGTCGCCGAGTTCGTAGTGCACCGACAGTTCGTGCAGGGCGACGCCCTGGACGCCGTCCAGCAGGCCGGAGGACCGGCTCGCTGCGGCGGCGCTGTCGGCGGCCTCCCGGATCAGGGCGTGCGCGTAGGAGCGGTCGCCGGTCTTCGCGGCGGTGTAGGCGGCGGTGGCGTACAGCTCTCCGCGGGTGGCCAGCCGGGCGGTCTCGGAGACGGAAGCATCGGCGAGGAGGTCTTCGGCGGCGACCACCACGATGTCGGTGGCGCGGGCCAGGCTGCCCTGGCGGCGCCAGGAACTGGAGACCATGCGCTGGGCCTCTGCGGTGATCAGCGGGTCTCCACCCAGCCGGGCGGCGGTCAGCGCGCGGTCCGCGGTGATGGCCACCAGGTTGTTGGTACCGACTTTGATGCACAGCCGGACGGCGATGTTGTAGAGCCGGGCGACGTTGCGGGCCCGTTGCTCCGCCGAGCCGACCATCTCGGCGGCTGCGATCCGACCGGGCAGGGCGCGGGCCAGGGCGTCGTACTGGGCCGCCTTGAACTCCTGGCGCGACGTCACCAGCGAAGCGGCGACCGTCTCCTGGGACGGCTCACGGCGGGGAGACGGAATCCGGCCGGCCCCGTACAGGAGAAGGTCCTCCAGATCGGTCAGCGAGGCCTTCTCCTCGGCGTGCGCTGCCTGCTGACCGACAGTCGGGGCGAAGAGGGCGGCAGCCGCCAGGGTCAGGAACGGGCGGCGTCGCACATCGTCCTCCTCGGCAGCGGAAGTGCTCGTCAGCGTAGCGGAGGCAGGCTTTCGCGGACGGGACCTCGCCCGCTCGGCGGCCGGCTGCGGCAACGCGATCAGCTCCGCGAGGTCGACACCCAGGACCTCGGCGAAGCGCTGGAGGAGCGTCAAGTCCTTGACCTGCTGCATGTCCCGCTCGACCAGGGACATCCAGTCCTCGCTTCGGCCGACCTCAGCGGCCAGACGGAGCTGGGTCCACCCCAGCACCGACCGCTGGAGCGAGATGAATGCGCCGAACGTCCTGCTGTCCCCCACCGCAGACCCCCGCGGACCGTGCCCGACTGGCTACATTCCGCTACGGTACCCAGCTGTGGGGGCGCTGTGCAGTGGAAGCCCGTGTTCGGGGGCGGAATCCGGCCCGGTGGTGAGCGGGCGGACCTTTCCGTGCCCGAGCGGTGGTCGGTTGCGGCCGGGGACTTCGAGGCGGACCTCTACACCGATCGGTCCGCGCCCCGGCGCACTGCCCGAGGCCCGCTCCCGAGCAATTCGTCGAGGCCCAGGTCCGGGGGAGCCGCGCGGCAGCGTTCACGGAGGTGCTGGGGCAGGCGTGAGAGCGTACGGCCACCAGCTGTTCCGGACGCCCTTTCGAGCCCGCTGTTCAGAGGGTGCGGCGCACATCCCAGCGTCCGCTGGTGGCTAGGAGCAAGGTGTTGGCAAGGCGGTGACTCATCAGAACCGCAACCGCGGAACGCCGAAGGCCCCGACCGCTGGGCGGTCGGGGCCTTCGTGCTGCCATGGCTGGCAGAGGCGGAGGATACGAGATTCGAACTCGTGAGGGGTTGCCCCCAACACGCTTTCCAAGCGTGCGCCCTAGGCCTCTAGGCGAATCCTCCGTGGGAGAGCTTAGTACATGTTCAGGGGTGGTTGCGACCACGTATCTCGCAGGTGGGGGAGCGGGGTCGCCTGCGGATGGGGGGAGGGGGTGGTGGTGGAGGGGTGGGGCCGGGATCCGGTACTGTTGGGGGCAGCCCCTCGTGTGGCGTTATCTCTCTGAACCCCCCCAGGGCCGGAAGGCAGCAAGGGTAGGAGGGCTCTGGCGGGTGCACGAGGGGTCTTTGCGTTCCCGGGGGCTTCCGGCGGGGGCCGGGTGGAGGCGGGGCGGGGCCGAGGGGCGACGCGTTTGTCCGTCCGTCCCGATATCGTCGGTGGTGTGTCCCTAGCCCTGTACCGCCGCTATCGCCCCGAGACCTTCGCGGAGGTCATCGGTCAGGACCACGTGACCGCTCCGCTCCAGCAGGCCCTGCGCAACAACAGGGTCAACCACGCGTACCTGTTCAGCGGCCCGCGCGGCTGCGGGAAGACGACGAGCGCGCGCATCCTGGCCCGCTGTCTGAACTGTGAGCAGGGGCCGACCCCCACGCCGTGCGGTGAGTGCCAGTCCTGTCGGGACCTCGCCACGGGCGGGCCCGGGTCGATCGACGTGATCGAGATCGACGCGGCCTCGCACGGTGGTGTGGACGACGCGCGTGAGCTGCGGGAGCGGGCGTTCTTCGCCCCCGTGCACAGCCGGTACAAGATCTTCATCCTGGACGAGGCGCACATGGTGACCTCGGCCGGCTTCAACGCGCTGCTGAAGGTGGTGGAGGAGCCGCCGGAGCACCTCAAGTTCATCTTCGCGACCACCGAGCCGGAGAAGGTGATCGGGACGATCCGGTCCCGGACGCACCACTACCCGTTCCGGCTGGTGCCGCCCGGCACGCTGCGCGACTACCTCGCGGAGGTCTGCGGCCGGGAGGCGATCGAGGTCGAGGACTCGGTGTTCCCGCTGGTGGTGCGGGCCGGCGCCGGGTCCGTGCGTGACTCGATGTCGGTGATGGACCAGCTGCTGGCCGGTGCCACCGAGGGCGGTGTGACCTACCAGATGGCCACCGCGCTGCTCGGGTACACCGACTCGGCGCTGCTGGACGAGGTGGTGGACGCGTTCGCCGCGCACGACGGCGCGACGGTGTTCCAGGTCGTCGACCGGGTGGTCGAGGGCGGGCACGACCCGCGCCGGTTCGTCACGGACCTGCTGGAGCGGCTGCGGGACCTCGTGATCCTGGCCACGGTGCCGGACGCGGGGGAGAAGGGGCTGATCGACGCCCCGGCGGACCGGGTGGCGGTGATGCAGGCGCAGGCGGACTCCTTCGGGGCGGCCGAGCTGAGCCGGGCGGCGGACATCGTCAACACCGGGCTGACGGAGATGCGCGGGAACGCCGCGCCCCGGCTCCAGCTGGAACTGATCTGTGCCCGGGTGATGCTGCCGGGCGCGTACAGCGACGAGCTGTCGCTGCAGGCGCGGCTGGACAAGCTGGAGCGCCGGGCGGCGGCCGGTGGTTTCGCCGGCGGCGGGGCGGCGGCCGGGGGCGTTCCGGTGGGTGGGACGGCGTCCGGCGGGATGCCGGCGGCTCCGGTGGCACCGGTGGCTCCGGTGTCCGAGGTCCAGTACGCGGCGGCCCCCGTGGCGGAGCCCGTGCAGGCGGCGCCCGCCCCGGTTCCGGCGCCAGTCGCCCCCGCGGCGCCCGCGGCCCCGGCCGGTCCCGCGCCGGGGGCGTGGCCGATCAAGCGGAGTTTCCCGCCGGCCGGCGAGGCGCCCGCGCCCGCGCAGGCCCCGGCAGCCGCGCCCACCCCCGCCCCGGCGCCCGCGGTGCCCGTGCAGCAGCCGCAGCAGCCCGCTCCGGCGCCTGCGGCGGCGGCCGGCGGGCAGCCGTCGGCGGCGGCGCAGCAGGGGGCCGGGCAGGTCCGGCAGCTGTGGCCGCAGATCCTGGAGGCGGTGAAGAGCCGGCGCCGGTTCACCTGGATCCTGCTGAGCCAGAACGGCCAGGTGGCCGGGTTCGACGGCAGCGTGCTCCAGGTGTCGTTCATCAACGCGGGCGCGCGGGACAGCTTCGTCAGCAGCAAGAGCGACGACGTGCTGCGGCAGGCGCTGGCGGACGCGCTCGGCGTGGACTGGCGGATCGAGTGCATCGTCGACCCGTCGGGCGGGTCCGGCGGCACGGCCGGCGGTGCTCCCGCGGGCGGCTTCGGCGGTGGTGCCGGCAGTGCCGGTGCCGGCGGTGGTGGTGGCGGCTGGGGTGCCGCACCGGCGCGTCCGGCGGCTCCCGCGCCCCCCGTGGCGGCTGTCGCTCCGGCGCCCGTGGCCGCCCCCGTACCGGCGCCCGCGCCGGTCGCCGCGCCGCAGCCGGTGCCGGTCGCGCCCGTCCCGTCGCCGGTCCAGGCACCCTCGCCCCAGGCCGCCCCGGCGCGCCCGGTGCAGGCGGTGGCCCCGGAGGACGACATCCCGGAGGAGGACGACCCGGACCTCGTCGAGGAGACCTTCTCCGGCCAGGAACTGATCATCCGCGAGCTGGGTGCGACGGTGCTGGAGGAGATCCGGCACAGCGGCGGCTGAGCCGTACGGGCAGCACGTAGGCTCGGGGCGACGACGCACACAGGACGCAGGACCGAACGCAAGGAGTGACCCGTGTTCCCCGGTGGTGGCCAGCCCAACATGCAGGCGCTGCTCAAGCAGGCGCAGAAGATGCAGCAGGACCTCGCCCAGGCCCAGCAGGAGCTGGCCGAGGCGAAGGTGACCGGTTCGGCGGGCGGCGGCCTGGTCGAGGCGACGGTGACGGGTGCCGGCGAGCTGGTGGCGCTGGCCATCGCCCCGGCCGCCGTGGACCCGGAGGACACCGAGACCCTGGCCGACCTGATCCTGGCGGCTGTCCGTGACGCGAACCAGTCGGCGCAGAAGATGCAGGCGGAGCGGATGGGCCCGCTGACCCAGGGCCTCGGCGGCGGCATCCCCGGTCTGCCGTTCTGACCGGGAGGGGCGGCGGGTCGGAAGCGGCCCGCGCGGCCCTCTCCGGGCCGGTCGGAACGGGCTTCCGGGCGGTTCCCGGGGCAGTGCAGGTCTGGAGTTCAGACAACGGACCTGTGTGATTTATGCGGGAGTCGGGCGTCGGGCGGTGTGCCCGGCGCCCGATTCGTTGGATGATGGCACCGGAGCACCCCGCGCGGGTGCCACCGATCCACCTGAGGGAAGGCGCGACGTTGTACGAGGGCGTGGTTCAGGACCTGATCGACGAACTGGGCAGGCTGCCCGGCGTCGGGCCCAAGAGCGCCCAGCGGATCGCCTTCCACGTCCTGCAGGCCGACCCCGTCGACGTCCGCCGGCTGGCGCACACGCTGCTGGAGGTCAAGGACAAGGTCCGGTTCTGCGCCGTCTGCGGCAACGTCGCGGAGGCCGAGCAGTGCCGGGTCTGCCTGGACCCGCGCCGCGACCTGGCCGTCATCTGCGTGGTCGAGGAGTCCAAGGACGTCGTCGCCATCGAGCGCACCCGTGAGTTCCGCGGCCGTTACCACGTACTGGGCGGCGCGATCAGCCCGATCGAGGGCGTCGGCCCGGACGACCTGCGGATCCGGGAGCTGCTGGCGCGGCTCGCGGACGGCACGGTCACCGAGCTGATCCTGGCCACCGACCCCAACCTGGAGGGGGAGGCGACCGCCACCTACCTGGCCCGGCTCTGCAAGCCGATGGGCCTGAAGGTGACCCGGCTGGCGAGCGGCCTGCCCGTCGGCGGGGATCTGGAGTACGCGGACGAGGTCACGCTCGGCCGCGCCTTCGAAGGGAGACGACTGCTCGATGTCTGACCAGACCATCAACCAGCAGCCCCACACGCCACACCAGGCCGGACCGGAGCAGGACCGGCACACCCGGCACACGCACGCGCACGGCTCGGAGCCGGACGACTTCGCGGTGCAGATCGCGGACTCGGTGGAGAGCTTCGTGCTCGCCGTCACCGAGGTGGCCAAGGGCGACGAGCCCGGCAGCGCGGTCTCCCTCCTCCTGCTGGAGGTCTCGCAGCTCCTGCTGGCCGGCGGCCGGCTGGGCGCGATCGAGGACGTCGTCCCGGAGGACCGGTTCGAGCCGGACACCGGGCCGGAGCCGGACGGCGAGCAGCTGCGCGAGCGGCTGGCCGAGCTGCTCGCGCCGATCGACGTCTACCACGAGGTCTTCGACCCGTACGGGCCGCCGGAGAAGCCGAACGCGTTCCGGATCTCGGACGACCTGGCCGGCGTGGTGAGCGAGCTCCAGCACGGACTCACCCACTACCGCGAGGGGCGGGTCAGCGAGGCGCTCTGGTGGTGGCAGTTCTCCTACCTGTCCAACTGGGGTACGACCTGCACGGCGGTGCTGCGGGCACTGCAGTCGCTGATCGCGCACGTCCGGCTGGACAGCCCGATCGGGGCGGCGCCGGACGGTGCGGACACCGACAACGACGGACTCACCGACGAGCAGCTCGAACAGCAGGCCGGCGACCTCATGGCGGCGGAGCTGGGGATCGGGCGCTGAGCCCGGGCGGTCCCGGCGGCACGGCCGGTGGCGATGAGGCCGGCGGTCCCGGGCGCTGAAGCCGGGTGGTCCGGCGGTCCGGCCGGTCCGGGTGGTCCTGGCGGTCCGCCGCCGGTCCGGGCCGAACTGTGACGCAGACCTCAGGAGCGTCGGCCGGGAAGAAAACTCCGGGGCTGCCGGCCGTTTGTCCGCCGATTCTGCGGGGCCGTCCCGGATACCCCGCAGACCTGCCGGTGGGGCCGCCCGAACGGCCGCTCACCTGCTGAAACGTGTGTCTCATCATATGGAAACCGAGGGGCGCCGCACCCCTGCTCGGTAGACTGGCGCCGACCGCACAGCCCCCGCCACCCGGGGGTGCGGGGGCCGAGCGCCCCCGGAAACGACACAAGTCGAGGAGCGCACGTGGGCCTTGTCGTGCAGAAGTACGGCGGCTCATCCGTTGCGGATGCCGAGGGCATCAAGCGCGTGGCCCGTCGAATCGTTGACGCCAAGAAGGCCGGCCATGAGGTCGTCGTCGTGGTGTCCGCGATGGGCGACACGACGGACGAGCTCATCGAACTCGCGGAGCAGGTGTCACCTCTCCCCGCCGGCCGCGAGTTCGACATGCTGCTGACCGCTGGAGAACGCATCTCCATGGCCCTGCTGGCCATGGCGATCAAATCCCTGGGTCACGAGGCCCAGTCCTTCACGGGCAGCCAGGCCGGTGTCATCACCGACTCCGTCCACAACAAGGCGCGCATCATCGACGTGACGCCGGGCCGCATCCGCACCGCCCTGGACGAGGGCAACATCGCGATCGTGGCCGGCTTCCAGGGCGTCTCGCAGTCGAGCAAGGACATCACCACGCTCGGCCGCGGCGGCTCGGACACCACCGCCGTCGCCCTCGCCGCGGCCCTCAGCGCCGAGGTCTGCGAGATCTACACCGACGTGGACGGCGTGTTCACCGCCGACCCGCGCGTGGTGAAGAAGGCGCGCAAGATCGACTGGATCGCGTACGAGGACATGCTGGAGCTCGCCTCGTCCGGTTCCAAGGTGCTGCTCGACCGCTGTGTGGAGTACGCGCGGCGCTACAACATCCCGATTCACGTACGCTCGTCCTTCTCGGGCCTTCCCGGGACGATCGTCAGCAACGACAACCCGCACAAGCCCGAAGGGGGCGAGATGGAGCAGGCCATCATCTCCGGAGTCGCCCACGACACGTCCGAGGCCAAGGTCACGGTCGTCGGCGTGCCCGACAAGCCGGGCGAGGCGGCGCGCATCTTCCGCGCCATCGCCGACGCCGAGGTCAACATCGACATGGTGGTGCAGAACGTCTCCGCCGCGTCGACCGGTCTGACCGACATCTCGTTCACCCTGCCGAAGACCGAGGGCCAGAAGGCCATCGACGCGCTCGACCGGGTCCAGGAGGGCATCGGCTACGAGTCGCTCCGCTACGACGACGCGATCGGCAAGATCTCGCTCGTCGGCGCGGGCATGCGCTCCAACCCGGGCGTCACCGCGACCTTCTTCGAGGCGCTCTCGGCGGCCGGGGTCAACATCGAGCTGATCTCCACCTCGGAGATCCGCATCTCGGTGGTCACCCGCGCCGAGGACGTCAACGCGGCCGTGCGCGCCGTCCACAGCGCCTTCGGGCTGGACAGCGAGTCGGACGAGGCCGTCGTCTACGGAGGCACCGGGCGATGACCCGGCGGCCGAACCTCGCCGTCGTCGGCGCCACCGGCGCGGTCGGCGAGGTGCTCCTCGGCCTGCTCTCCCTCCGCCGGGACATCTGGGGCGAGATCCGTCTCCTCGCCTCCCCGCGCACGGCCGGCCGCAAGCAGGCCGTGCGCGGGGAGCACGTCGAGGTGCTCCCGCTCACCGAGGAGGCCTTCGACGGCATCGACGTCGCGCTGTTCGACGTGCCCGAGGACGTCTCCGCCCGGTGGGCGCCGATCGCGGCCGCCAAGGGCGTCGTGGTGGTCGACAACTCCGGGGCGTTCCGGCTGGACGAGACCGTCCCGCTGGTCGTGCCCGAGGTCAACGCGGCGGCGGTGCGGATGCGTTCGCGGGGCATCGTGGCCAGCCCCGACTCCACCACGCTGGCGATGATCGCGGCGATCGGCGCGCTGCACGCCGAGTACGGGCTCGCCGAGCTGGTCGTCGCCTCGTACCAGGCCGCCTCCGGTGTGGGCCGGGCCGGTGCGGACGCGCTGCGCGGGCAGCTGGCGCTGGTGGCCGGCACCGAGGTCGGCGAACAGACCGGCGACCTGCGCGCGGTGATCGCCGACCACGGCCCGTTCGCCGCCCCGCTGGCGCTCAACGCGGTGCCGTGGGCCGGCACGCTGACCGACGGCGGCTGGTCCTCCGAGGAGCGCACGGTGCGGGACGAGTCCCGCAAGATCCTCGGCCTGCCCGGGCTCAGGGTCTCCGCCACCTGCGTCCGCATCCCGGTGGTGCGCACCCACGCGGTCGCCGTGCACGCGGTCTTCGAACGCGAGGTCACCCAGGAGCACGCCCAGCAGATCCTCCGGGACGCCCCCGGCGTGGTGCTGTACGACGACCCGGAGGCCGGCGAGTTCCCCACGCCGAACGACGCCGTCGGGACCGACCCGGTGTGGGTGGGCCGGGTGCGGCGGGCGCTGGACGACCCGACGGCGCTGGACCTCTTCCTCTGCGGGGACAACCTGCGCAAGGGGTCGGCGCTGAACGCGCTGCAGATCGCCGAACTGGTGGCGGGCGAACTCGCCCTGTGAACCCGGGCGGTGGGCCGCCGGAACCGGTGGGCCGACGGAGCGGGCGGCCCGGGGGGCCGGGTGGCCCGGCGCGCTGACGGTCCACCGGCTGACGGATCGGCGGGCTGGAGTGCCGGCGGATCTGCGGGCTGGAGTGCTGACGGATCGGCGGGCCGTCGCGCCGACGGGATCAGCGGGCCGGAGTGCCGGCGGATCGGGTGATCGGCGGGCTGACGGATCGGCGGGCCGGTGGTCCGGCCGCCGGGGGCGCCGCTGCTCAACCGGGGTCTGCGCGGTTTGTTCGCGGACTGCTTGAGGAATCCTCGCCTAATCCCCTGGAGGGGGCTCCGGCCGATGCGGAAGAATGTCCGCCGGGCTGGGCAACCATGACAGGGGATCGAGTGTCCAACGGGCGTGGCGAACGTGATGGTGGGGGCAGGGGCGGGCATCTCGGCAGCGGCCGCGGTGACGTTCCCGCCGCGCGCCCAGCGGCCTGCGGATAGGCCGGAAGACAGTCAGATGACGGCAGTCGCACCAGGCGCCGCGGACTCCGGCGCCGGCACCGCCGCGGGGGCCAGCGAGGATCTGCTCACCGAGACCTATCAGGCCCACTACCGCTCCCTGCTGCGGCTGGCCGCACTGCTCCTCGACGACCTCTCGACCTGTGAGGACGTGGTGCAGGAGGCGTTCATCCGGGTGCACGCCGCCCGGCGGCGGGTGCGTGAGCCCGAGAAGACCCTCGCCTACCTCCGGCAGACCGTGGTCAACCTCTCCCGCTCCACGCTGCGGCGCAGGATCCTCGGGCTGCGGCTGCTCCCGAAGCCCATGCCTGACATGGCCAGCGCAGAAGAAGGAGCCTACGATGCGCTGGAGCGTGACCAGTTGAAGGCCGCGCTACGGGGTCTGCAACGCCGTCAGCGGGAGGTTCTGGTGCTGCGCTACTTCGTGGACATGACGGAGGCGCAGGTCGCGGAGACCCTGGGCATCTCGCTGGGTTCGGTGAAGGCGTACGGCTCACGCGGACTCGCCGCGCTGCGGGTCCAGATGGAGGCCGGGCATGGCTGAGGACGATCGGATGTCCGCCGGACGGGCTTCCTCCGGCGGTGGGCCGGGTGGCCAGGGCGGTCCGGGCGGCGACGGCAGACGGGGCGGCCCCGGTGGTCCGGGCGGCCCCGGTGGTCCGGGCGGGTTCCAGGGCCTTCCCGGTGCCGAGGACGGCACCGATCCGCTCGGCTCGGAGGAGCGGCTGGTCCGCGCGCTGATGCAGCGGGCCGTCGCCGAGGTCCACCCCGTCCCCGGAGGCCTCCAGCACATCCGCCGGGCGGTGCCGCGCCGACGGGCCGCGCGCCGGGGCGCCTGGACCGGTGCCGCCGCACTGGCCGTCGCCGTCTCCGTCCTGCTGCCGGCCCTGCACGACGACGAACACCTCGGCCTCTCCGGCGGTCCGGGCTCGCCCAACGCGCACGGCGGGACGGCCACGGCGACCTCCACCGGCACCCCGTCCGGCGGGGGCATCGTCTGGCCGAGCCCGCCGCCGGCCCCCGGCACGAGCACGCCCAGCTCGCCGGGCACCCCGTCCGGCACCGTCGAAACCTCGCCGAGCGTCGGCGCGAGCACCACCCGCCCGGCGCCCGGGACGTCCGTCCCCACGACCGCGACCGGCACCGGCGGCGAGAGCCGGCCGCTGCCCCTCTGCACCCGGGGCGACCTCGGGCAGGGCACCGCGCAGATCGGGGCACCCGACGCCGACGGACGGATCTACGGCTACTTCACGCTGATCAACACGTCCGCGCACGACTGCCGGCTCGGCGGTCCCGGCTCGGTCACGGTCATCGGCACCAGCGGGACGGAGTCCGGGCGGATCCGGATCGCCGACCACACGGCGGGCGGTCCGGCGACGGGCCTGCCCGCCCCGGCGGAGACGACGGGGACGAACGGGGGCGCCGACGGCCCCGTCCTCGCGTCCCGGGCCGGGTACCGGGTGGACTTCGGCTGGGTGCCGGACGCGGCGGGCTGCCCCAACCCCGGCGGAACGACCTCGCCGAGCGCGTCCGCAGGCCCCGCGCAGAGCACGGCGGGCGGCGCTACCGGCGGGGGCTCGGGCGGCAGCACGGCGACCGGTGGCACCACGGGCGGCGCTTCGACGGTCGGCGGCTCGACGGGCGGCGCGGCCCCGGGCCCGGGAGCGGGCACCGGTGCGGCGCCGGGATCGGACGGCGGCGCGAGCGGGGGAGCGAGCGGGGCAGCGGGCACCAGCACGAGCACCAGCACGCGCAGCGGTACGGCCCCCGGGCTGCAGAGCGCCGGACCGGCCGGTTCGAACGCGCCCGGTCTGTCGACGGGGGCGGCCCCGGAGGCCGGCCCGAGCGCGGCGCCGAGCGCGGAGCCCCCGCCGTCCGCCTCGCCGACGGCCACGCCGACCGGCGCCCCGAGCCCGACGGCCACCTCGACGGCCGGGCCCGGCAAGCCGTCGGCGAGCGTCACGCTGGCCTACACCCCGGCACCGGGCAACCCGGCGGCCGCGACCGTCCTCCTCCCGGGCGCCTGCGCGGGCACCGTCTACCGCACCGCGCCCGGGCCGCTCCCGTCGGCGCTCCCGGCACCGAGCCCCTCGGCCTCGGCGGAGTGAGCGCGGGGGACCACGGGCAGGACGCCCCGGCGGGGTAGCCCCGGTGCGCGAGCCCGGCCGGTGACCGCGGTCGGGGACCACGGGCGGGCAGTCCCGGAACGGGAGCACGGCGGAGGAGCCACGGCTGGGGAGCCACGGGTGGGGCGCACGGAGGAGGAGCGCGACTGGGAAGCCGAGCCGGAGGCCCCCGAGGAGACGACCCGGGTGGGCCGCCCGGGCCGCCCGGGCCACCCGGGGCGGCCCGGCGGGGCCTCCGGGAGCGGGAAGCCGACCGGTCCGACTATCCGCTCCGAGGGGTGGTGTCCGGGCCGGGCGGGGGGCCTGGGGTCGGGCGGGGTGTGAGGAGTGGTTACCGTGGGGGGTGTGTACCGGTTCCTCCTCACCCCGCGCTGGCTGAGCGGCACCGCGTTGGCCGTCGCGGCCGTCGCGGTGTGCGTCTGGCTCGGCTCCTGGCAGCTCGGCCGGTTCGAGGACAAGGTCTCCTCGCACGAGGAGATCAGCCGGTCGGTGAACGACACCCGCGCCCCCCGGCCGCTCGGCGAGGTGCTCGGCGCGGACCGGCCGCAGGTCACCACGGACACCGTCGGCCGACCCGTGACGGTGACCGGCACCTTCGACCAGGAACACCAACTGCTCGTCCCCAACCGGGTGTTGGACGACAAGCAGGGCTACTACGTGCTCACCCCGCTGCGCACCCTCGACGGCCGGACCGTCGCGGTGGTCCGCGGCTGGGCGGCCGGTACCCCCGCTGCCGGGACTTCCGCCGCCACGACGGCCGCGCCCGCTGGCGAGGTGACGGTGACCGGCCGGCTGCAGGCCGGCGAGACCAGCGGCAGCGGCGGCGCGGTCGCCGGCGGGCTCCCGGAGGGGCAGCTCGGCACGATCAACCAGGCCGCACTGGTCAACAAGCTCTCCTACGAGGGCTGGTACGACGGCTGGGTGTCCGCCGACGAGGCGCCGTCCGGCCTGACCCCGGTGCCGACGGTGCAGCCGCAGGGCGGCAACGGCCTGAGCCTGCGGGCGTTCCAGAACCTGGGCTACACGCTGGAGTGGTTCGTCTTCGGCGGCTTCGTGGTGTTCATGTGGTTCCGCCTGCTGCGCCGCGAGGCGGAGGCCGAGCAGGACCGGGCCCTGGGACTGGACCCGGTCCTGGACTGACCGGCCCGCCGGTTCAGCGGGTGGGCTTCACCGGCGGCACGACCGGCTTGGACGGGACGCCCGGTGCGCTCGGCACCACCGGCGTGCTCGGCACCACCGGTACGGACGGTGTCGGCGCCCCGGAGGGCGTGGACGGCGTGGCCGAGGGGGACGGCGTGGCGGGCGGCGGGTCGCAGCGCCGGCTGTTGTTGTTGCCGTTACCGCTGCTGCTGCCGTTGTCGCCGTCGGAGTCGTTGTCGGCGTGGTGGCGCACCTTGCGGCCGCTCTTCGACCCCTTCGAGCCCGATGATCCCTTGGACCCGGACGAGCCCGACTTGGCCAGCAGGACCGTGCCGCCGTCCGCGCCCGTGCCGAGTGCGACCGCAGCGTGTGCGCCCGCGCCGTGCTCGACCGTGCCTTCCGCTCCCGTGCCGTGCTCGACCGTACGGAAGGCCGCCTGGACCGCGACGGCCGCCGCGGTGGCGGCCGTCGTCGTCGCCTTGGCCGTGGCCGCCGGTGAAGCCGAAGCCGAAGCCGAAGTCGTGGCCGTCGGCGAAGGCGACGACGACGGCGAGGCGGGAGGCGGGCAGGCGGACCCGCCTCCGTCGCCGCTGTCCTGACCCGAGCAGCCGGTGAGCACCAAGGCCCCGGCCACCCCCACCCCCATGATCGCCAGCAGGCGTCTCACACGTTCCCCCCGTCCCTCTCCTTCGTCTCCGCCCGATTCTCTCCGACGCCGCCCGCCGCGAGGTGCCGTCGGACGAAGTCGATCTCCAGCCGGAGCTGCTTGATCCGCTCGTCCACGACCAGCGAACCGTGCCCGGCGTCGTACCGGTACACCTCGTGCACCTTGCCCAGCTGCTCCAGCCGCTCGACGTAGTTGTCGATCTGCCGGATCGGGCAGCGCGGGTCGTTCACCCCGGCGCTGATGTAGACCGGGACCCGGACCCGCTCGACGTAGGTCAGCGGCGAGGAGGCGGTCCAGCGCTCGGGCACCTCCTCCGGCGTGCCGCCGAAGAGCGTGCGGTCGATCGCCTTCAGCGCCTCCATCTCGTCGTCGTACGCGGTCAGGTAGTCCGCGACGGGGACGGCGGCGACGCCGAGGCTCCAGAGCTCCGGCTGCACGCCGAGGCCGAGCAGGGTGAGGTAGCCGCCCCAGGAGCCGCCGGACAGCACCAGCCGGTCCGGGTCGGCGAGGCCGCTCGCCACCGCCCACTCCCGGACGGCCGCGATGTCCTCCAGCTCGATCAGGCCGACCCGCTCGCGCAGGGCGTCCGTCCAGGCCTGGCCGTAGCCGGTGGAGCCGCGGTAGTTGACCCGGACCACCGCGAAGCCGTGGTCCAGCCAGGCGGCCGGGCCGGCGGCGAAGGAGTCGCTGTCGTGGTGGGTCGGGCCGCCGTGCACCTCGAAGACGGTCGGGAACGGGCCGTCCGCCGGACCGGCCCCGGACGGCCGCTGGACCAGCGCGTGCACCCGGCCGCCGGGGCCGTCCACCCAGACGTCCTCGACCGGGACCGAGCCGGGCGGTACCGCGCCGGGCGCGCGCAGCACCACGGTGCCGGCGGTGGAGCGGACCGCGGACGGCTGGGCGGCGGAGGACCAGAGGAACTCCACCGTGCCGTCCGGCCGGGCGGTCGCGCCGCTGACCGTGCCGCGCGGGGTGTCCAGGCGGGTCAGCACGTCCTTGGCGCCGTCCGCGCCGCCGGTGCCGTCCTGGCCGTCCGTGCCGTCGAGCCCGTACGAGAACAGCTCGCTGCGCGCCTCGTACTCGTGCTCGATCAGCAGGGAGCGGCCGCCGGGACGCCACTGGGCGGAGACGTCGCCGGGCAGTTCGCGGCCCTGCTCGTCGCGGAGCGGCAGCGCGGTCTCGACGCCGGTCGCGACGTCCCAGATCACCGGCTCCCAGCGGCCCGTGCGCTGCTGGGCGACCAGCAGCCGGGTGTCGCCGTCCAGCGGGGCGAAGCCCATGCAGGCCACGCCGCGCGGTTCCGCGTGCCCGGTGACCTCGTCCAGTTCGGCGACGGTCGCGCCGTCGGAGAGGCGGACGACCCGGATCGCGCCGTGCATCGCGTCGCCGTGCTCGGTGTGGTCGATCGCCAGCAGGGTGCCGTCGTGGCTGAGGTCGCCGACGCCGCCGTACTCCGCGTGCCGGTAGATCTCGACCGGCTCGGACGCGCCGGGGCGGCGCAGGTGGAGGGTGGTGCCGTGCTCGTCGGTGGAACGGCCGACCACGACGGTGCCGTCCCGGCCGAGTGCCAGGCCGGCCTCGTAGGAGGGGTCGAGGCCGGGGACGGCCTCCTCGTCGGGGCCGGTCGCTCCCTCGGGGCGGCCCTCGAAGGGCTGACGGCGCCAGATGCCGAACTCGTCGCCGTCGTTGTCGTCGAACCACCAGATCCACGCGCCGTCGGGGGACAGCTCGGCGTCGGTGGTGCCGTTCGGACGGTCGGTGACCCGCCGGTGGGTGTCGGTGGCGCGGTCCCAGGCGTAGATCTCGTAGGTGCCGCTCGCGTTGGACACGTACAGCGCCCGGTCGGGGGCGTCCTCCGCCCAGTCCGGCAGGGAGACCCGTGCCGCCCTGAACCGCTGCTCCCACGCCGGAACGGCGCTCTTCTCCTCGCTCATCCACCCATCCAACCCGATCGGGGGGCGGGAACGGAACGGGGGCGGGCGCGGGGACGGACCGTTCCCGCCCCCGCGCCCGCCCCGCTCCCCGTTCCTCCCGGGTGCGCCGCCCGCTCAGGCCGTCTGGCGGGGCAGCAGCTGCACCAGACCCACCAGCAGCAGCTCCAGCACCGCCAGCGCGCCGACGCTGCGGCCGAACGCGGTGGCCGGGTCGCCGGCGCCGTAGTAGAGGATGCCGATCAGCGCGATGCCGAGCGCCCCCGCGACCTGCTGGACGGTGGCCAGCACGCCCGCCGCCGACCCGGCCAGCCGCGGCTCGACGCCGGCCAGCACCACCGAGGTCACCGGGGCGATCACCAGGCCCATTCCGAGACCGTCCACGAACAGGCCGGGCGCCAGCCACCAGACGCTGCCGGTGTCCCCGGCGGCGTGCACGGCGAGGCCGAGCAGGCCCAGTCCGGCGGCCATCAGCAGCCCGCCCAGGGCGATCGCCTGCCGGCCGAGCCGGGCGACGAAGCGGTGCACGGTGGTCGAGGTGATCAGGTAGCCGGCACCGATCGCGGTGAAGACCAGGCCGGCGCCGAGCGCGTCCAGGCCGCGGCCCGGCTGCAGGTAGAGGGCCAGCACCAGGAAGAAGGACGCCTGGCCGAGCCAGAAGGCGAGCTGGGCGAGCAGCCCGGTGGTGAAGGCGCGGGCGCGGAAGAGCCGGGTGTCGACCAGCGGCGAGCCGGACGGGCCGGTCCGGTGCTGGTGCACCACGAAGACGGCCAGCAGGGCGGCCGAGCCGGTCAGGCAGAGCCAGGTCCAGAGCGGCCAGCCCGCCTCGCGGCCCTGGATCAGCGGCAGCACCAGGCCGGTCAGCGCGGTGGTCACCAGCAGCACGCCCACCGGGTCCAGGCCGGGCCGCTGCGGGGCGCGGGACTCCGGCAGGCAGCGGCGGACCAGCGCCAGCGCGGCCAGGCCGACCGGCAGGTTGATCAGGAAGCAGCTGCGCCAGTCCAGGCCGAACAGGTCGGCGCGGATCAGTACTCCGCCGATCAGCTGGCCGAACACGGCGCCGAGGCCCATGGTCAGCCCGTACATCGCGAACGCCCGGGCCTGCGCCGCGCCGCTGAACGCGGTCCGCAGGATCGCCAGCACCTGCGGGCCCATCAGCGCCGCCGCGAGCCCCTGGGCGACCCGGGCGCCGACCAGCGCGCCGGCCGTCGGGGCGAGACCGCAGGCCGCGGAGGCGAGCGTGAACAGGGCCAGGCCGAGGCCGAACACCCGGCGCCGGCCGTAGCGGTCGCCCAGCCGTCCGGCCGTGACCAGGCCCGCGGCGATGGCCAGACCGAAGCCGGCGACCACCCACTGGACGGCGGCGGGCCCGGCTCTCAGGTCGGTCTGGAGGGACGGTATGGCGACGTTGACGACGAAGACGTCGAGGGCGGTCATGAAGGTGGCGGCGAGGACGACCAGCAGGAGGCCCCGGGGGTTCCCGGTGGCGGCGCTCCCGTCGGTCCCGGTGGCGTTCGGGCGGGCGGTCAGGGTGGTGCTCAACTCGGTTGCTCCTCGGTGTGATCGGGTCCGGGCGGGGCGGCGGTGGGTTGACGGTGGTGGGTGGTGGGCGCCGGCGGGTGACGGTGGTGGGCGCCGGTGGGGCGGGGCGGCCGGGGGCGGGCGGCGGCGGTGCCCACCCCGCCCCGGCCGCAGTGACGGCGGCTCAGGCGCCGGGGACGCGGTCCAGGAAGCCGTGCACCGAGGCGATCCGGCCGTCGGCGTCGGCCACCAGCACGTCGAAGCCGATCACCAGCGGCTCCTCCCCGGCCAGCCCCAGGTTCCAGGTGAACCGGGCGATGTCGTGGTGCGCGTCGACCGGGCCGAGGGTGAACTCCAGCCCGGGGAACTGCCCCTGGGCCGCGCCGATCAGGGCGTCGACGCCCTCGCGGCCGGTGACGGCGGCCAGCGGGTCGGTGTACCGGCAGTCCGCCGCCCACACCTCGTCGATCAGCTTCCGGCGGGCGGCCGGGTCGGTCTCGTTCCAGGCGGCGAGGTACCGCTCGGCGAGCTGCTGGAGGTCGGTCGGCTGAATGGCGTTCATGGTTCTTCTCCCTTGTCCGGTGGGCCGGTTGGGCGGCCCCGGCGGGGTCGTTCCCGCTGCTCATGAAGGTACGGACGACGGCGGGCGGGCGAATCCGTCACGCATAGGTAGGGGTGTACGTAGGCCGCGCCAGTAGGGTCGGGGCATGGGGACGGGGATGCTGTACGGGCGGGAACGGGAGCAGGCCGCGGTCGACGCACTGCTCGACGGGGCGAGGGACGGCCGCAGCGGGGTGCTGGTGCTGCGCGGCGAACCGGGCATCGGCAAGACGGCACTGCTGGAGTACGCGGTCGCGGCGGCCGGTGACGCCGTCCGGGTGGTCCGGGCGACCGGGGTCGAGTACGAGGCCGAACTCCCCTTCGCCGGGCTGAGCCTGCTGCTCGCGTCCGGGCTGGACCGGCTCCCCGCCCTGCCGGGGCCGCAACGGCGGTCGCTGGAGGGCGCGTTCGGGCTCGGGGAGGGCGGCGGCGCGCCCGCCGACCGGCTGCTCACCGGACTGGCGACGCTCGGCCTGCTCGCCGAACTCGCTTCCGACAAGCCGTTGTTGTGCGTCATCGACGACATCCAGTGGCTGGACCGCGCCTCGCTGGACGCGCTGCTGCTCGCGGCCCGCCGGCTCCAGGCCGAGGGCGTCGCCCTGCTGCTCGCCGTCCGGGACACGGGCCCGACCGCGGCCGGCCCGGCCGGAGGCGGCGTGGACGGCCTGCCGCTGGCCGGGCTCCCGGAGCTCCGCCTGGCCGGGCTCGCCGGCCCGGACGCCGAACGGCTGCTCGACGCCCGCGCCGGCGGGGGGCCCACCGACGGCATCCGCCGCCGACTGCTCGCCGAGGCCGCCGGGAACCCGCTAGCCCTCGTCGAACTCCCCTTCACCGAAGCCGAGTCGGACGCGGGCGGCCTGGCGCTCGGCAGCCGGCTGCAGATCGCCTTCCACGGCCAGGTCACCGGGCTGCCGCCGGCCACCCAGACGCTGCTGCTGGTCGCCGCCGCCGAGGAGAACGGCGAACTCGACGTCGTCCTGTCGGCCGCCGCGGCCCTCGGAGTCGGCGCCGAGGGGCTGGCGCCCGCCGAACAGGCCGGACTGGTCAGGGTCGGCGCCGACCGCCGGCTCGCCTTCCGGCACCCCCTGCTGCGCGCCGCCGTCCTGCAGCGGGCGCCGCTCCAGCAGCGGTCGGCCGTCCACCGGGCCATCGGCGAGGCGCTGGAGGACGGCGACCGCCGCACCTGGCACCTGGTTCTCGCCGCCACCGGTCCCGACGCCGGCCTCGCCGACGCGCTGGAACGGGCCGCCGTCCGCGCCGAGTCACGGGGCGCCCACGGAGGCGCCGCCGCCGCGTACGAGCGCGCCGCCCGGCTCACCCCGGACCGCGACGGCGCCACCCGGCGGCTGGTGCTCGCCGCCGAAGCCGCCACCGAGGAAGGAAAGTTGGCGCAGGCCGAGGAGCTGGCCGGCCGGGCCCGGGCGCGGACCGACGACCCGTTCGCGCACGCGCTGCTCGACCAGGTCCGGGCGGTCGCCCACTTCTGGCGCGGCTCCTACCCGACCGCCTACCGGCTGCTGCTGGACGCGGCCGCCACCGACATCGAGCCCTCGCACGCCGCCCGCATGCTGCTCCAGGCGTTCCACGCGGCCTGGTACGTGGGTGAGGAGGAGGTGGCCGCCGTGCTCGACCGGATGGCGGCCCTGCCGCTCGCCGCGGAGGAGCCGCTCGCCCCGCTGGCCCGCCACCTGCCGGCCGCCGTCCTGCCCGTGCTGGGCCGCCCGGCGGATCCGGTGCCCGCGCTCCGCGAGACCGTCGAGGCCGCCCGCAAGGCCGGGGCGGAGAGCCCGAGCGACCTGGTCCAGCTGTGCGGCGCGGCGCTGATCCTCGGCCGTGACGCCGAAACCCTCGACCTGGCTTCGGAGTTGGTGGCGGAGGCCAGGGCCAAGGGCACCGTCGGGGTGCTGCCCACCCTCCAGTTCTTCCTCGCCGAGGCGGAGCTGTTCCACGGCCGCCACCGCGATGCCGAGGTCACCGCGAGCGAGGCACTCGCCCTGGCCCGGGACATCGGCCAGCACCAGTGGACCAGCCAGTTGGCGGCGCTGCTGGCGTGTGTCGCCGCGCTCGGCGGCGCGGGCGAGCGGTGCGTCGAGCTGGCCGGAGCGGCGCTCGTCTCCGGGTCGTCCGCCCCGGCCGCCGGTGCCCCTTGGGCGCAGTGGGGGCTTGCCCTGCTGGACCTGGGGCGGGGCCGGGCGTCGGTCGCCGCCGACCGGCTGCACGCGCTCACCACCGGCCCGTACCGGCACCACGTCGGGGCGACCCGGGCGGTGCCCGACCTGGTCGAGGCGGCCGTGCGGCTGGGCGAGCCGGAGCGGGCCGCCGAGCCGTACGAGCGGTTCGCCCGCTGGGCGGGGGCCGCGTGGGCGGCGGGGGCGCCCTGGGCGGAGGCGCTGCGGTTGCGCTGCCAGGCGCTGCTCGGGCCGGACGAACTGGCCGAGTCCGCGTACCTGGCCGCGCTCGCCCTGCACGACGGGGCGAACCGGGCCTTCGAACAGGCCAGGACGGCGCTGCTGTACGGCGAGTGGCTGCGCCGGGAACGGCGCCGGACGGACGCCCGGCCGCACCTGGGCGCGGCGCTGGAGACCTTCGAACGGCTCGGTGCCGGGCCCTGGGCCGACCGGGCCCGGACCGAGCTGACGGCGACCGGCGGCGCGGCCCCGGCACCCGTGGAGGCGGCGCCGGGCGTGCTCACCGCGCTCACGCCGCAGGAGCTGCAGATCGCCCGGCTGGCCGCCCGGGGCATGACCAACCGGGACATCGCGGCGCAGCTGTTCCTCAGCCCCCGGACCGTGGGGCACCACCTCTACAAGGCCTACCCGAAGCTGGGCATCGCTTCGCGGACGGAGCTGGCGGAGCTGTTCTGACCCGGGGGAGACCGGCCGACTGCTGCGGCGTGTGCAGGCTGCAGGAAGGGGGGTGGGGGCAGCCCCCGTATGAACTCGGGCGCCAGCAGGATGGGCGACCGGTGCGGCAGCGCGGCAGGCTTGGACGCGAAACAGCACGGGGAACAGAAGTACGGGAGTGATCGGTGAAGGTACGTGCGGGGGCCGCAGCACTGGTGGCGGGAATGTGCGCGATGGCGGTGTCGGGGCTCCTCCCGACGGCCGCGGTGGCGGCGGAGCGGGCCTCGGCCGCGCCGCCCGCCGGTCTCAGGGTGGCCGTCGAGCAGACGGTCGCGGACGGCTTCCCGGCCGCCGTCGCGTACGCCAGGAACGGGGAGCGGGAGTCAAGGACGGCGGCCGGGCTCGCCGACACGGCGACCGGCGAGCGGGCCCGGCCGGACCAGCGGTTCCGGATCGCCAGCAACACCAAGTCGTTCGTCTCGACGGTGCTCCTGCAACTGGAGGGCGAAGGACGGCTCTCGCTCGACGACAGTGTGGAGAAGTGGCTGCCCGGCGTGGTCAGCGGCAACGGCAACGACGGCAACGCCATCACCGTCCGGCACCTGCTCAACCACACCTCGGGCATCTACGACCCCACCGACGAGCCGGAGTTCTTCGCCCCCTACCTGGAACGCCACGAGTGGGGCTACGTCTACACCCCGCGCGAGGTGATCGCCCGCGCCGTCCGGCACGCGCCGACGTTCGAGCGGCCCGGTGACGGCTGGGCGTACTCCAACACCAACTACCTGCTCGCCGGGCTGGTGATCGAGGCGGTCACCCACCACAGCGCGCCCTCCGAGATCCACCGGCGGATCCTCGTCCCGCTCGGCCTCAGGAACACCTCCTTCCCCGTGACCGACCCGGACATCCGCGGCCCCCACCTGCACGGGTACGACCTCGCGGGCCGCGACGTGACCCGGTTCAGCCCGTCGTACGACTGGACCGCCGGCGCCATGATCTCCACGGTCGACGACCTGGCCAGGTTCCACCGGGCCCTGTTCGGCGGCAAGCTGCTGCGCCCGGCCCAGCAGCGCGAGCTGTTGGACACGGTGCAGTTCGGCCGTGGGCCGGCGTACGGGCTCGGTGTGCAGCGCAGGGAGGTGGCCTGCGGCACGGGTCCGGACGCCAAGCGGGTCAGCACCTGGGCGACCGACGGCGGCGGCCCCGGCTTCACGAGCATGTCGCTCAGCACCGTCGACGGCGAGCGGCAGCTGGTCCTGGCCCTCAACGTCTACGACCTCGGCGCGGACCTGAAGGACGAGGTGCCCGTCCCGCTGGGCCCGGGAGCGGCGCAGGTGCAGACGGCGGCTCTGTGCAGCTGAGGCGCCGAACCTCCGGCGGTACCTCGATGCGAGCCGCTGCCGGGCGCCTCAGGTGACGTCACGCGCCGGTCGGTCCCCAGGTGGGGCCGACCGGCGCTTCGTCGTCACTCGGCAGGGGTGCCGCGGAGGAGGAGGGAAAGGTGGGCGCCTCTGGTGAGGGCGTCGAGGGCCTGGGTGGTGCGGCGGTAGTGGTCGGGGGGCATGGCGTCGGGGAGTTGGGCGCGGTGGAGCCAGTGGACGGCGGTGACGGTGTGGGGTGGGCGGTGGCGGGCGACGATGCCTTCCTGTGCGGAGGTGAGGCGGCCGCCCCAGTGGATGAAGGTGAGGGCTTCGGGGAGGAGGGCGGCTTCGGTGTGGTCGGTGGCGAGGATCGAGCGGAGGGGGAGGACGAGGCCGGTCTGGGTCTCGGTGTGTCGGCGGGCGGCGAGGTGGGGGAGTTCGTC
>NZ_JBWKAW010000046.1:0-39490 GCF_056437345.1 Kitasatospora sp. NPDC042419 | reverse complement strand
GATGTTTTCCGCTCCGTTTCCGGCGCTTCGTTCATCCAACTCGCTGGTGTCTTCTGCGGCTTGACGCCCCGTCCGACGTTCCAAACTCTAGCCGACCTCCGCTCCGAAAAGCGAATCCGGCCGCAATCCCCGGAAATGGGCACGCCAAATAAACCCGATGCCGGGCGGCGATTGCATTTTCAGAGGGTTGGCCGCTCCGGGACCGTCCGCGCTGATGCGTGTCCGGTGCTCCCTGCCAAGCGACTGGGCGACAGTACTCCTCCTCCACGCGCAAAACAAATCACCTCGTCACGGGCAGGACCACCGGCCGGGCCGACCGCTCCCCAGCCGGGTGACCCGCCGCGGTGGCAGCCGGCGGCCGTGCCGGTCGGGACTGCCCGTCAGGTCTGCCCGTCAGGTCTGCCGGAGAGCCTCGGTGAGGCGGTCGGCTGCCTCGACGACGGCTCGCGAGAGGTGGGCACCTGGGTGGCGGGTGAGCCGTTCGATCGGCCCGGAGACCGTGACGGCGGCCGTGACCCGGTTGGCCGGACCGCGGACGGGCGCGGAGACGGACGCGACCCCGACCTCGCGCTCCCCGACGGACTGGGCCCAGCCACGCCGCCGGACACCGCTCAACGCCGTCGCGGTGAAGCTGGCCCCCTGCAGACCCCGGTGGAGCCGCTCGGGCTCCTCCCAGGCGAGCAGGACCTGGGCGGCGGCGCCGACCTTCATCGGAAGGGTGACTCCCACCGGGACGGTGTCGCGCAGGCCGGAGAGGCGCTCGGCGGCAGCCACGCAGATCCGGACCCCTCCCTGCCGGCGGTAGAGCTGGGCGCTCTCACCGGTGAGGTCGCGCAGCTGGGTGAGGACCGGACCGGCGGCAGCCAGCAGCCGGTCCTCACCGGCGGCCGCCGAGAGCTCGCCGAGCCGGGGGCCGAGGATGAACCGGCCCTCCACGTCCCGGGCGACCAGGCGGTGCTGTTCGAGTGCGACGGCGAGCCGGTGGGCGGTGGGTCGTGCCAGGCCGGTCACCGCGACGAGTCCGGTCAGGGTGGCGGGACCTGCTTCCAGGGTGCCGAGAATCGAGGTGATCTTGTCGAGCACACCGACGCCGCTCGTGTTCTCCATGGATGTACTCCGTCTCAGATCCCGTGAGCCGCACATGGGCCTGCTCACGGTGACTCCCCGCGGGGAGCCGGGGGGGGGTGGTCAGCGGGGGCGGGCCGCAGAAGTCGGCCGATTGCCTGCGCCGGGCACGAGACGGGTACGCGAAAGGCCCGGGACGGGAAGCGCCCGGGGGAAGGACAGCACAGAGAGCACCGTGTCTCCTCATCTTTCCCGCGCCACATTGGCGACAGGCCGGAGTTGGCACTGGTCCCGGACGGCACGGCGCGTACTTCGGACGCCGGGTCGAACGGGGAGTTGCCGGGGCTTCGTAGGGCCGGTCCCTCCACCCCTCTGGATGATTCGCGAGAAACCCTACAAGACTCCCCCGGCCGCCCGTCACCCCCTCCCCCTTCTCACCCCCTACCCGCCGTCCACCGCACCGGCCGACAGCGGGCAGCGGCGTCGGGCAGCGGCGTCGGGCAGCGGCGTCAGTACGGTGTTCTACCGTCAGGTCGTATGACGATCCTGATCACCGATGCGGGCCCGACCGCGAACGACGCGCAGATCACCCGCATCGGCGGCGTACCGCTGGCCCTGCCGGGTACCGCCTGGCCGACCTGCGGGATGTGCGGCGGGCCACTGCAGTTCCTCGCGCAGATCGTCCTGGACGAGTCGGGCGCCGCCGTCGCCGGAGACGACGGGCCGCAGGCCCGGGTGCTGGTGCTGTTCGCCTGCCAGAACAACCCGGGCAGCTGCCGGGACTGGGAAGCCCGCTCGGGTGCCAACCGCGCGCTGATCCTCCCGGCCCACGGTCTCCGGCCGATCCCGCTGCCCCGGGTCGACGAGCCCGCGGATGCCGGCGAGGACCTCGACTCGGATGAGGACGACGATGAGGACGCGGACGACGACCTCGACGACCACGACGTCCTGCTCCTCGGCGCCACCCGCGCCGCCGAGCTCCAGGTCCTGGCGGACGCCCCGGACTTCGACGGTGCCCGCGCCGCCTGGGCGGCGCGGACCGGCCGGCCCCGGAACCACGTCCTCGGGCAGCTCAACGGCCGGCCGGCCTGGCTCCAGTACGACCAGACGCCGAGTTGCTCGACCTGCTCGGAGCCGATGCGGCTGACCGTCCAGCTCCAGGAGGGGCCCGATCCGGTCACCGCCATGAACTTCGGCAGCGGCCGCGCCTACGCCTTCACCTGTCCCCCGTGCGCCGACGCGGCGTTCCTCTGGCAGTGCTGAGCCGGGAACGGCCGATGCCCGGCGAGCACTCGCGAGCCGGGCATCGGCCGTTCCGCGCGGGCCCTCAACCCCGGCGGCGGCGCACCTTCTGCTGCGGCAGGCTGCCGGCGCTCCAGTAGCCGTCGAGGATGCGCAGCAGGCCCTCGGCATCGCGCATCACCGTGACGCCCGGCGGCACGTCGGGGCGCTTCACGCTCACCCAGAACGTGGCGCCCATCCGGAACTCCTCCCCCTGCCCGGCCAAGGGCTCGGACCGCACCCGGGCGGACGTCACGCGGATCCTCGCCCCCGGCAAGCTCGCCCGGTTCGCCGACGCCCCCGACCTGATCACCGTCGACAAGGGCGAACTCTGGTACTTCCCCGGAACGTTCCAGGCCGGCTGCAACCTCGGCGCCGGCGCGCGGATCGGCACCGGTGACCGGTCCGGCACCACCCTGCTCGCCCCCGGCTCGGTCGGCGGCGTGCCGACCACGAAGATCACCGCGTCCGCCCACGCCCCGCTGGTCTCCGGCGTGCTCGACACCGCCGACGAGAACCTCTGCCTGGACATCGCCGGCGGCAGGACCGTCAACGGCACCGCCGGCTGGACGTACACCTGCAACGGCACCGACGCCGAGCAGTTCACGCTCGGCGCCGACGGCAGCGTCCACGCGCTCGGCAAGTGCCTGGACGTGAAGAACGGCGACACCGCCAACGGCACCCTGATCCAGCTCTACCAGTGCAACAACACCGGCGCCCAGCAGTGGACCCCCGACGTGCAGCTCTTCCCCGAAGCGCTCCCCCCATCGGCGTCGCCTCCCTCGACGGAAAGCGCCCGGTCCCGACCCAGCTGAGCCGACCCCGCCCCGCCGGCCCTGCACCCGGGCCGCGGGCCCGGCGCTCCCGTGTCACATTCCCGCTCCGCGTGGGGTCAGGGTCGTGAGAGGGCGGGACGCCGGCGGCACTGGTCGCCGGAGCCCGCACGATCCGGCGAGGAGTGCACCGGGTGCCCGCACCCGGCACCCGGCCGTCGCCACGCACCGACCGACACCCCGAGGAAGGCCCCCATGATCCCGCTCACCCGTGCCGCTTCCGTCGCCGCGCTGACCGCCCTGTCGATCGCCACGGCCTCCACCCCCGCCGCGGCCGGCTCGGCGCGCCCGCAGCACTGGTCGGCCGCGTGGTCCGCGCCGATGATGCGGCCCTCCGGAGCGCCCTGGTTCGCGACCTGGGCCGTCCAGGGCTTCGACCACCAGTCGGTGCGGGAGGTGGTACGGGTCGGCACGGGCGGCTCGGCGGTCCGATTCCGGCTGTCCAACGCCTACGGGACGACCCCGCTGCGGCTGACCGGGGCCAGTGTCGGCCGGGCCGCCGACGGGGCGTCCGTCGTCCCCGGGACGGTACGGCCGTTGCGCTTCGGACACCGGGACTCGGTCGTCGTCCCCGTCGGCGGGGAGGTCCTCAGCGACCCGGTGCCGCTGCCGGTGGCGGCCCGCGACCGGGTGGCGCTGACCCTCTGGTTCGACGGCCCGACCGGCCCGGCCACCTACCACCAGCTCTCCATGACCACGACCTACCGGGCCGACGGCGACCACCGCGGCGACACCGGCGCGGCGGCGTTCACCGACGCCGTCCGGCCCGGATACGGCTCCTGGTACTACCTGAGCGGTGTCGAGGTCAGCGGCGGGCGGCGAGCGGACAGGGCGGTGGTGGCCTTCGGCGAGTCCACCACCGACGGGTTCGGCGCCACCGTCGACGGGGACGACCGCTACCCCGACCTCCTCGCCGAACGGCTCACCACCGCCGGCCGGCCACGCCCCGTGCTCAACGCCGGCATCGGCTCGAACAAGATGCTCGCCGACTCCGCCTGCGCCGGGGACAGCGCCCTGTCCCGCTTCGAGCGTGACGTGCTCGACCGGCCGAACGTCGGCACCGTGATCGTCTCCCACGGCATGAACGACATCCTCCGCCCCGGCGACCAGATCTGCGGCGTGGACCGCGACGACCCGCCCGTCACCCTCCGGCGGCTGATCGACGCCCACCGCACCCTGATCCGCGCCGCCCGCGTCCGCGGCGTCACGGCCGTCGGAGCCACCCTGATGCCCTTCGGGGGCGCACCGTTCTGGACCCCGCAGACCGACCGGCTGCGCCGCGACCTGAACGAGTGGATCCGCACCTCCGGCGAGTACGACTCGGTGGCCGACTTCGACCGGGCGATCGACCCGGAGGGCACCGGCAGCATCCCGGACGGCTACCACTGCGGCGACCACCTCCACCCCAGTCCGCTCGGCTACCGGGCCGTGGCCGACAGCATCGACCTCGACAGCCTGCGCTGACCGCCGGGGCGGCGGTCCGGACGCGTTCCGCACGGACCGCCGCCAGGTCACACCGGGTCCTGCGGCACCGGCCCACCCCAGGGCTCCGCAGGACTCTGTAGGACTCCATAGGACTCCGCGGACCGTCGACAGGGGCGGGCGGAGGGCCTGTTCAGACGAGGACCGGTTCAGGCCGGGGACCGGTTCAGGCGGGTGAAACGGCGACGCCGAGGGAGTCGGCCCCCATCGGCTTCGGTGCGCCCTTCTCGTAGAAGACGTCGAGATCGGTGATGACGAAGCCCGCCCCGGTCAGCAGCTCGGCGACCGGACGGGTCAGGTGGCACCCGGCGAACAGCCGCTGCTCCAGCGGGTCGAGGCGCCGCTGCCAGCGACGCACGGCCTCGTCCCCCTCCGGCGCCAGGCCGTGCTCGACGAAGTGCAGCGTCCCACCGGGCTTGAGGACGCGCCGCACCTCGCGGAGGGCGGCCTCGACGTCCGGGACGGTGCACAGCGTCCAGGTCGACAGCGCCGCATCGAAGGAGTGGTCCGGGAACGGCAGCACCTGACCGTCCAGGCCCCCGCGCTCCACCCGGACCGGGGTCGCCGCCACCCGCTCGGCCGCCAGCTTCCAGCCCACCTCGGAGGGGTCCACCGCGGCCACCCGGGTCACGGCCCGCGGGTAGAACGGGACGTTCAGCCCCGAGCCGAACCCGACCTCCAGGACATCGCCCTCCAGGCCCTCACAGACCCTCCGCCGGAGGTGCGCGGCCTCCTTCGTCCCGCAGACGACGTTGACGATCCGCGGCACGACCTGATCGGCGTAGAACCCCATCACGACCTCCAGCCCTCATGACCAGTGTGGCACCGCGCCGTGTCGGCCCGTGTCGGCCCGCGCCGGTGCGGCCCTGCTCAGGCCGGGTAGGTGATGGAACCCAGCGGCGGGCAGGGGACGAGCGTGGTACCGGCGCCGGGGCGTTCGACGAAGGCCCGGGCCTCGGCCGCCTGCCGGCGCCGGGTCTCCAGCTCGTCGGCGTGCCAGGCGTCGCGCATCGCACCGGGGTAGTCCCACGAGTCGTCGATGAGGCTGAGGCTGGTGTTGCCCGAGCTGCGCTGGAACTCCGCCTTCACGGCGGCCTGTCGGAGCGCGGTCTGGAGGGCGGCGAGATCGATGCGGGCGATCAGGACGCCCGGGGTGTCCGGTTCGCGGGTCGGCATGGGGGCCTGCGGGAGCAGCGACACCCCCGTGTCGCGGCGGCCGATGTCGTCGACGCTCGCGTCCTGGGCCTCCCTCACCGCGATCCGCATCTCCCGGTGCAGCCAGAAGAACTCGTCGAGGTCGGCCCGGGTGATGCGCATCCGCTCGTACAGGGCCCGGAAGCGGGGGTCCTGGTGCAGCGGGAGCATGGGGGCCATGTGGAGCACCACACAGTCGTTGAAGCCCTCCGACACCGCCGCTTCGAGGTGGAGGACGGCCAGTTCCGTCTGCCCCTGCGCGCACGCCAGCCCGGCGAGGTTGGCGCGGCCCGCGGCGGCGAGCCACGCACCGTCGGGGCCGAGCGCCGCGGCACGCGCGACGACGTCGTGGATGCCCCTGGTCCCCGTCACGGCGGCTCCCCTGGTCAGGAGCTCCACCAGTACTTCGTGAAGACGGGTCGCCAGTGAGCTGACGGTGTCGGCCATGGATCTCCTCGGGGCTCGGTGGTGAAGGGCTACGGGGGCGTCGGGTATGCGGCAACTCCCTGGAGATGACGGGCGGACGGGGCTACCGGTTCCGGCCGGCCGGACGCGGCGCGGTGCGGCGCCCGGCCACCTGCGGAAAGCCCGTGGCGGCCGCGGCCGCCACCCCGGGGAGGGGAGGAGCGCCGGATCGTGTCCTACCCTGGGAACCATGTCGAACCCTGACAGGCTGCTCGTCGACATCGCCGCGATGGTGGAGTCCGAGCACAGCAATCAGATGTCCCTGACCGTGGTGGTACCCGGCGCGGTGATCACCGGCAGACTCGCGCCGGTGACCCTGTGGTGGGAGCGGGTGGCGGAGGTCCTCCAGGCCTCGGAGCACCTGAAGCCGTTCGCCGAACTCTTCGCCCCGCCCGCCGACGGCCCACCCGCGCGGCCCACCCACCTCCACCTCCACCGGGCGAAGATCCTGCAGGGCGACTTCGCGCTCCCCCACACGGGCGGCATGTACCGCATCGCGATCGAGGACATCAGCAGCTGGACGATCGGCGACCTCGGCTACTCCGACAGCTGACGGCCCCGGCGGGCCGAGTGACCGCCCGGCGTCGCCCCCGCACGTCCGTCTCGGGTGCCCCGCACCCGCCGCCCCGGCCCGTCCCCGCACCCGCCGCCCCGGCCCGTCCGGCGGCCGGTGCCGGGGCGGCCCGACCGGCGGCGGGGTGCTCCTGCGGCTCCGGTAGCGTGCCCCCATGATCACCGGTGACTCCCTGGCCACCCGTCTGCGTCTGCTGGCCGCCCGTGTTCCGTTCGACCTCGCCGTCCGGCCCGGCCTGGACGACGCCGCCACCGACGCCGCCACCGCCGGGGTACCGGTACCGCTCGCCGAGCGCGAACTCCTGCGCCACCTGGGCGGCTTCTCCGTACCGCCGGTGGAGGTCCGCCTGACAGGACATCCGCGTCAGCGGAGCGGTCCCGCGCTGCCCGACCTGCGGCACGTGGTGTCGGACGACGGCGGCGGCGGGCTCACCTGGGTGGACACCGCCCCCGACGGAAGCTGGGGCCAGGTGCTCATGCAGTACCGGGAGGGCGGTCTGTACGTCCAGGCCGGCTCGCTCGCCGCCTGGCTGGACCGGTTGATCACCACCGCCGAGGAGCTCGTGGACGAGGTCGGCTTCGAGGACGGCGTCCAGCCCTACGCGGACGAGTTCTGGGACGCCCTCCACCCCGACGGCCCCGAGCTCACCCTGCACCCCGCGCCGGCACTGCGCGCCGACGGCACCGGCGGCACCGGCGGCACCGACCCGACGCTTGCCGCCCTGGCGCGCCGCGTCCCCGACAACGCCCTTCTCGCCGACCTGCGCGGCGCCGCCCCGGGCAGCCGCGCCCGATTCGACCGCGCCTGCGGCCCGTACCGGCTCCGGCGCGCGGTCGACGCTCCGGTGTTCGCCGCCCTCCCCTGGGACTGGCAGCACGACCGGCCGCGCTGACCGAACCCATTGCTACTCCAGCAGCTTTCGGCCCGTCGAATAGCTTGTGAATGCCGCTCGGCATCACCAGCGACCGTGCAGAACGACCGGAGGAGCCGCACTTGCCCAGGGAGGCGCCGTACCTCGCCGTGACCGACGCGCTGCGCGCACGCATCCGTGCGGGAGAGTGGGAGGTCGGGGCGCGGCTGCCGTCGCGGTTGAGGCTCGCCGTCGAGTACGGGGTCGGACGGAACGTCACGCAGCGAGCCGTCGAAAGACTGGTCGCCGAGGGCCTGTTGGAGGGACGCGCGGGTTCGGGAACGTACCTGACCGCACCGGGCGAGCGCTTGCCGATGATCCGCTCCCGGCACCGCGAGCACCGGGCCGGCTCCCCGCTCCCCACCCTGTCGGAGGAGCGGGGCAGGGCCGATTCCTGGGACGCGCACAGCCTGGTGCGCGTCCCGGCCACCGAGGACGTGGCCGAGCGGCTCGCCATCGGCCCCGGCGATCCCTGCGTCACCACCCACTACGAGTTCCTCGCCGACGGCCGACCGGTCCAACTCTCTCGCTCCTGGGAGCCGATGGCCATCACGGGCGGCACGCCGGTCGTGCTCCCCGAGGCCGGACCCCTCGCCGGCAGGGGGGTGGTCGAACGCATGCGCTCCATCGGTGTCGTGGTGCGGTCCGTCGTCGAGCGGCCCCGCCCGGCCCGTGCCACCCGGGAGCAGGCACATCTCCTGGGGATCAGCCCGGGGGACCTGGTGCTCCGGATCGAGCGGACCATCCACGACACCGGTGGCCGCCCCGTGGAGACCGCCGACATCGTCGTCCCGGACGGACGACGGCAGGTGGTCTACGAGTTCGCGGTCGACGACCCCTCGCCGCGGGAACCGGCGGGACGCCGGACCGCCTCCGAGGGCCGGTGACCGGATGCCGTCCCTTCCGCGCCCCGGACTCCTGCGCAACCCGGACTTCGGGCGCCTGTTCGCCGCGACCGCGGCCGGTCAACTGGGCGACCGCATCATGTTCCTGGCGCTGCCGCTGGCCGCCGTCGCGGCCCTCGGCGGCGACGAGCTCGACGTCGGACTGCTGACCGCCGTGGTCACCACCGGCTCGCTCCTGGTCGGACTGCCGGCCGGAGCGTGGGTGGACCGCCTTCCGAAGCGGACGGTCATGATCGGCACCGACCTCGTGCGGGCCCTGACGCTCGCGACGATACCGATCGCCTGGTGGGCCGGTCACCTCACCATGGGCTGGCTCCTCGCGACGGCCATGGTCCACGGGGCGCTGACGGCCGTCTTCGACGCCGCCTACGTCAGCTGCCTCCCGCAGCTGGTGGGGCGCAGCGATCTCGTCGAGGGGAACGCGAAGCTCTCGGCGGTGCGCTCGGTGACCAGCATCAGCGGTCCGGCGGTGGCGGGCCCGCTGGCCGGCTGGGCGGGACCTCCTGCCGCGATCCTGGCGGGTTCGCTGGGAATGGCGGTGTCCGGGCTCCTCGCGATCGGCATCCGCAAGCGCGAACGGAGGCCGGAGCCCGCCGAGACGCCCCCGCTGCTCCGCGGCATCGAGGAGGGCCTGGCGTTCGTCCTCACGCATCCCGTGCTCCGCGCGACCGTTCTGGGGGACGTGTTCTTCAACCTCTTCCTGGCGGCGTACCAGGCCGTGCTGCTGGTCCACCTGCCCAGGGAGACGGGCCTCGATTCCACCGGCGTCGGCCTCGTGCTGTCGGGGATGGGCTGCGGCGCCCTGCTGGGAGCGCTCTGCGCGAGACGGCTGTCCGTCCGGTTCGGGCCCGGTCGGGTCAGCTGGCTCGCGCCCCTCGTCACCTGTCCGCCGGCCGCCCTGATGCCGTTGGCCCACCCCGGCTGGACCGTTCCCGCGGCGGCGGCCGGGCTCGCGGCCCTCTCCCTGGGCGGAGTCGTCCGCGTCGTCGCCCAGTCGAGCGTCCAACAGGCGCTCACCCCGGTCGGCATGCTCGGCCGGATGAGCGCGACCACCCGGTTCCTGGCCGGCTGCGGCCTGCCCCTGGGCGGAGTTCTCGGCGGGCTCGCAGGCGCTGCCCTGGGCACGAGGGCCACGCTGTGGATCGGCGCGGTCGGCATGACGCTGAGCTTCGTCCCGGGCCTCGCCTCCCCGCTCCGAAACCTGCGCTCGGAGCCTCCGGCCTGAGTCCGACTCCCCCTGGGCGGGGGCCGGTGGGTGGCGATCAGGTCGCGGTACCAGGCGCAGGACGGAAGCTGAATCCTTTTCCCGGCCGGTGGGCTCTTATGGGCGGACGGCTGGGCGCCGCCCCTGTTTCCGCCACCGATCGAACACCGAGAGGCCCCTGATGACCCTTTCCTCCCCCGCCCTCGCGTCCCGAGGAGTGCTGCTGGTGCACGGCGCGTGGCACACCGGTCATGCCTGGGACGGCGTCGCTGCCGGGCTGCGGGCCCGTGGTGTCGCCGTGGCCGTCGCCGAGCTGCACCGCGGGTCGCTGGCAGCCGACACAGCCGCGGCCGAGGCCGCACTGGACCGGCTGCCCGGGGGCGGCCCCGCCGTCGCGTGCGGTCATTCCTACGGCGGCGCCGTCATCACCGGCCTTCCGCCGCACAAGATCGACCACCTCGTGTACCTCGCCGCGATGATGCCCGACCGCGGCGAGACCGCCCTCGGCCTGCTCGCCGGTGCACCGCCCACCGACCTGGGGGCCGGCATGATCGGTGACCCCGCCGGCACCACGACGATCGACCCGGAGGCTGCGGGGCGACTGTTCCACGCCCAACTCGGCGAGGAGGAACGCGCCCGCCACACCGCCCGGCTCGTCCCCCAGTCCATGGCCCCCGGCCATCAGCCGACGACCGGCGCCGCCTGGCACCACCGGCCCAGCACCTACGTGGTCTGCACCGAGGACCGCGTCATGCACCCGGACCTGCAACGCCGGTTCGCCACCCGCGCGACCCGTGCGATCACCTGGCACAGCGACCACGGAGCCTTCGCGTCACACGAGGACGAGACCGTCGGACTGCTCCACCGACTGGCCACCGGAAGCCACCTCTCCCCGGCCGGCCGGTAGGCGTCTCGACCGTGCCGGTCACCGCCGCTCATCGCGCCGGGCCCTCCCACTCCCCCGCGGCGTCAGGAAGTCACCGGCCCCCGGCTCGGTACCGCTCGGTACCGCTCGGCGCCGCTCTGTGCCGCGCGGTGCCGCTCGGCGCCGCTCGGACCCGGCCCACGCCGTGGAGCGCGCAGCGGTCGCGGCCGCCCGCGCTCCACGGCGTGGGCGGTCACCCGCCCGCACCGGCGGCCGGTCGCCCCCCGCCCGCCCCGTCCGAGCACGCCGGTCCCCGGCGGCTCCGCGAAAAGCAGGTGCGGCCCGCCGTGCCGTCCCGCACACTGGCGCGGAATCCCCGACCCTCCCGAGGAGATCCCGCGTTGCAGGCCGCCGTCACCGTGTCGCCGTCCCAGGTCCCCGAGTTGCTGCTCGGGCTCACCACCGTCCGGCCGGTCTTCCTCTGGGGGGCTCCGGGCATCGGGAAGTCCTCACTGGTGCGGGAGTTCGCCGACTCGCTCGGGCTGGAGTGCGTCAGCCTGATCGGCACCCAACTGGCACCCGAGGACCTCATCGGGGTGCCGCAGATCACCGAGGACGGACGCTCCCGGTTCTGCCCGCCGGAGTCGATCGCCCGCACCGAGCCCTACTGCCTCTTCCTGGACGAGCTCAACGCGGCCACCCCGGACGTGCAGAAGGCCTTCTACTCGCTCATCCTGGACCGCCGGATCGGCTCCTACGAGCTGCCGCCCGGCTCGATCGTGATCGGCGCGGGGAACCGCGCCACCGACGGCGCGCTGGCCCGCCCGATGGCGTCCGCCCTGGTGAACCGGCTGGTCCACGTCCACCTCCGGGCCAGCTCCACCGACTGGCTGGCCTGGGCCGCGGACAACGGCATCCACCGCTGGGTGGTGGACTACCTGACGGACCGCCCGGACCACCTCTGGTCCGCCCCGCCCAAGACCGAGGAGCCCTTCTCCACCCCGCGCGCCTGGCACATGCTCTCGGACGCCCTGCACTCCTTCGGCCCGACCCTGGAGGAGCCGACCGTCAAGGTGCTGGCGCACGGGCTGCTCACCCCGCAGCACGCGGTCTCCTTCGGCGGCTACGTGAAGATCGTCCGCAACTCGTACGGCCTGGACGCGATCCTCAAGGGCGACGCCCGCTGGCCGCACCGCCCGGAGGACCGCGACCTGCTCTACTACCTGGCCGACGCCTTCCGGGGCCGGCTGGTCAAGGAGCTCCCGGCCCGCAAGGAGCAGGTCTCCGACTCGCTTCGGCAGACCGCCTACCGGGCCAAGTCGCTGCTGGTCCAACTCGCCGAGATCTCGGTCGAGGTGGCCCAGACGGTGATCGCCGACGGCGCGGACGGCAATCCGGTGCTGCCCTCCTGGTTCCTGATCGAGGCGGCCCGCGACATGCCCCGCCTGGTCGAGGCCCGCCGGTGAGCCGACGCGGGTCCGGCGCCGGGGCCGGCAGCACCGAGAAGGGCACCAAGCCCCGCGACCCGGCGCTGGAGGCGTTCCAGGGGGGCTGGAGCCTGGTCCACCGGAACCACGCGCTGGCCGCCATCCCGGTGGACGTCTGCCGTGCCGAGGACTGTCCGGACGCCCCCGGGGACGGCTGGCTGGTGGTCGACTCCGACGGCACCCTGCACCCCAACCTCACCCACCCCCGGATGCGCCGCGCCGACCCGGCCGAGTGGGCCTGGGTGCTGGCGCACTGCCTGCTGCACCTCGGCTTCGGCCACCTGCCCGCCGAGCGCGGCCGCCGCACCCAGCCGGACGCCCACCGGCTGGCCGCCAACTGCGGGGTGGTGCACCGCTTCCAGGCCACCTTCCCGGTCGGCCGCGCCCCCTTCGAGCTGCCGACCCGGATCCCGCCCGGCGACGAGGACCAGCTCACCGCCCGCTGGCGCGAGGAGGGCCTGCCCCGGATCACGGGCACCGCGGGCGGCCACCCGGACCAGCTGCTCGTGCCCTGGCACGGCCACCAAGTGCCGGAGGACTGGTCCTCGGTCTTCGCCGCCGCGCTGACCCGCACCATGTCCGCCGCGATGGACGTGGCCGGCGGCCGCCGCGACGAGCTGACCGGCGAGCGCGTCCCGGAGCGGCCGTGGACCAGGGCGCTCAACTGGTTCGTCTCCAGCTACCCGCTGCTCAGCGGCCTGGCGGCCGGCATCACCCTGGTCGCCGACGCCGAACTGGCCCGCGCCCAGGGCATCGCGATCGCGGCGGTGAACGCCGAGGCCGGCGAGATCTACCTCAACCCGCTGCGCCGCCACACCGAGGAGGAGTGGCGCTTCGTCCTGGCCCACGAGATGCTGCACGCCGCGCTCCGGCACGGCGACCGCTGCGGCGGCCGGGACCCGTACCTGTTCAACGTCGCCGCCGACTACGTGATCAACGGCTGGCTGCTGGAGATGGGCGTCGGCGAGATGCCCGAAGGGCTGCTGCACGACCCGCAGTTGAGCGGCCTGTCGACCGAGGAGGTCTACGACCGGATCGCCCGGGACCAGCGCCGGCTGCGCCGCCTGGCCACCCTGGCCGGCAAGGGCCGGGGCGACGTCCTGGGCGAGCCGCTCGGCCGCCCGCGCGACTACGTCGACCTGGACGACTTCTACCGGCGCGGCCTCCAGCAGGGCTTCGAGCTGCACGGGCGCGAGCGAGGGTACCTCCCGGCCGGCCTCGTCGAGGAGATCCGCGCGCTGTCCCAGCCGCCGCTGCCCTGGGACGCGCAACTCGCGCGCTGGTTCGACGAGTTCGTGCCCGCCCCGCAGCCGGTACGCAGCTACGCCCGGCCGTCCCGGCGGCAGGCGTCCGCACCGGACATCCCGCGGGCCGGCCGCCACCACCCGCCCGAGGAGGTGGCCCGCTGCACCTTCGGCGTGCTGCTGGACACCTCCGGTTCGATGAGCCGCCAACTGCTCGGCAAGGCGCTCGGCGCCATCGCCTCCTACGCGGCGGCCCGGGACGTGCCGGCCGCCCGGGTGGTGTTCTGCGACGCGGCCCCTCACGACGCCGGCTTCCTGCCCACCGACGAGATCGCCGGCCGGGTCCGGGTGCGCGGCCGCGGCGGCACGCTGCTCCAGCCCGGGGTCGACCTGCTGGAGCGGGCCGAGGACTTCCCTCCCGGCGCCCCGGTGCTGCTGATCACCGACGGCGAGTGCGACGTGCTGCGGATCCGCCGCGAGCACGCCTACCTGCTCCCGCAGGACGCCGGCCTGCCGTTCACCCCGCGCGGCCCCGTGTTCCGGCTGCGGTGAGGCGAACCGAGGACTCGTGTGCCCGAGCGCGCGCACCAGGGCCCGGCCGTCCACCGGCAGCGCCTGCCGGACGGCCCCGGGCCCGGTCCGACGCCCTCACCCACCCGGCGGGAGCCGGACCGGCCGGCAAGGCCTCTTCCGCGAGTCACCACTGCTACGGTCAGCCGGGGCCGACGGTGCCGCGTGCGTACATCAACGTCCCGGTTCCGTAGGCGAGGTGAGCCGTACCGTCCTTGCCGAACTCCAGGGACGGCCAGCCGTCGCCGGTGGCGACCGGCTGACTGGTCCACCCGGCGGTTCCGCGCCTGGCGAGCACGACCTGACCGTCGTCGAGGTAGGCGATGAACAGGGTCTGGTGCGGGTCGCCCGCGGCGGAGGGGAACCGGGGGCCGTTGGCGTCGTCGCCCTCGGCGACCACCTCGATCCTCGGCTCCGACCCGAAGGAACTGGACCAGGCACGCACGGTGCGTGTCCGGACGTCGGCGTACGCGACGAGCACCTTGGAGAAGAGACCCCGGGCTTTGGCGCGGCCGGAACTCCCGTCCACCGTCCCGCCGAGGAACAACGCGTGACCTACCTCGAACTCCGTGCCCGGTGGGCGGCGATCAGGTCCCGGTACCAGGCGTACGAGGCCTTCGGAATGCGCTCCTGCGTCTCGAAGTCGACGTGGACGAGGCCGAAGCGCTGGTGGTAGCCCTCGGCCCGTCGAACACCCTGTCATTGTACAAATCGGTCGATCATCGTTGTTGGCGTCACACCAACTCGCCGCGCGCCCTGTTCTGGTTCAGCGCTTCGCCGGAGCCTTGATGTATCCGTCGTGCACGTGGATGTCCCTGGTACGCAAGAACCTCCACCACCTTGTACACGGCGTCCTCGACGGCCTCGTGCTCCCACACCCTCAGAGGGTGCCAGCCAAGCCGGAGAAGGGTGGCATCGGTGTCCCTGTCACGACGCGTGTTGTCGTCGAACTTCCGCCACCACCACTCGGCGTTGTGCTTCGGCGCGTGCAGGTGTTCAGGACAGGCGTGCCAGAAACACCCCTGCACGAACACCGCCGTTCGCCAGGGCGCGAACGTGATGTCCGCCCTCCGACGCCGCATCGTGGGGAGGGGATGGTTCACCCGGTACCGGAAGCCCATCGAGTGAAGCGCCCGCCGGAGGGCGAGTTCGGGAGCCGTGTCCACGCTGCGCTGTGCCCGCATTACCCGACGGACGTTGGCATCCCTCGGCGGCGGAACGTCGATCCGGTTGCCCCTGTGTCCCATGCACCGATCAACCTCGGTCGGGGTGCAGTGGTCACCCTCCCGGAGACGGCGATGACATCGATCGGCACGCCGCACCTCGACAACGGCCTCCGCGCCGGCCACGGAGCTCAGTCGAGTGGCAGGGCAGCCAGGCGGAGCTGTTCCTCCTCCACGATCCGAACCGCCAATGACTGCTCCGAAACGTCCACGGCCTCCGGCGTCGACTCCGCCACCTCGCTCCGCCGTGCGTAGTCGTCGAAGAGCCGCTCCTTCGCCCGCAACATCTCCAGCATCCGCTGGTCGACGCTGTCGGCGACGAGCAGCCGGTGCACCTGGACGCGCCGGACCTGTCCCATCCGTTGGGACCGGGCGACGGCTTGGCTCTCCATGGTGGGCTTAACCTGCGGCTCGCACAGGATGACGACCGACGCCGCCTGGATGTTCAGCCCCACACCTCCGGCCTGGATCTGGCTCAGGAGCACCGCGTGGCCCGCCACCGCGGCGAACCGGTCCACCACCTCCTGGCGCCCCGCTGCCGGAAGACTGCCGTCGATCGGTCCGAACACCCCTCGGCCAAGTGATCCTCGGACGGCCGCCAGGACGTCGTGGAAGAACGAGAAGACCACGACCTTCCGCCCGTTGTCGGCGGCCTCTTCGACGATCTCCCGCAGCCGCTGCAATTTGGCCGATCGCGCGGGGTCCGCGTAGGCGGCGCGGCGCATGGCCATGAAGTTCCCGGCGGCAACGGCGGCCCGATACGCCGCGAAGTCGGCCGTCGTGAACTCCTCCCACTCGTCGACGTGAACGGCATCGGGAAGCTCGGTGAGGACATCCTTCTGGTTGCGGCGCAGGTAGGCCGGGGCGACCGCCTTCCGGAACGCATTCGGACCGACCCCGGTCGAGCCGTTGTGGATGCGGGACAGCAGTTCGGGCTGGAGGTAGTGCACCAGGTTGCGGAACTCCTCGACCCGGTTCTCCATCGGAGTGCCGGTGAGGAAGAGCACCCTCTCGACACGGTCGGTCCACGCAGCCACTGCCCGGGAGCGCCGCGCCGCGTGGTTCTTGACGTAGTGGGCCTCGTCGACGACGACCATTCCCATCGCCTGTTCCGGTGGGACGTCCAGCTGGCGGAGACCGTCGAACGTCACCACCACGACACCACCGTCACGGAGCCACTCGGCACGTGCCGGTTCCCGCTCCGGGCCGTGGAACCGGTAGGCGCGCAGACTGCTCCGGGTCTCGATCTCCCGGGTCCAGTTGATGAGGACGCTCGCCGGGCAGACGACGAGGAAGTGTGTGCTCCCCCGCGCCCGGAGGTGCGCCATCGCGGCGATGGCCTGAACGGTCTTCCCCAGGCCCATCTCGTCGCCGATGATCACCCGCTTCTGCTTGAGGGCGAATCGGGCGCCGAACGCTTGGTAGCCGCGCAGTGAGACCTTGAACTGCGTCTCGTCCAGCGGCTCGGCCCGGACTCCGTCGGACAGTTCCTCGGGCAGGAAGCCCTCGGATGCGCTGACCTGGTCCGGAGCGAGCCCCGCGATCTCGCCGAGAACGCCGTAGAACTCGGCAGAGCGGTGCTCGAAGTCCGTCCACGCCTCGACATCGGAAGCCGGCGACCGCAGGAGGTCCGCCGAAGCCTGTGCGAAGAGCATCGGTATCGCCTGCGCCTCCGACTCCGCCAGCAGAGCCGTGAGCTGCTCGACGGCGGCGTGGGCCTCCTGCTTCCGCTGCCTACCGGCCAACAGGCCGCGGATGGCCCCCCGGGCTGGTTGGGCCGTCGAGACGAGTGCAGCGACCTCGCCGACAACGCGCTGCGCGACCTCATTGGCGTGGGCCGCCTCGGGACCGGCGACGACGAGCCGCTGAAGCGCGGTGACCAGTGCCGTACTCATCGTGTCCTGGTGGTCGACGTCGAGCCGGACGGCCACGCTCCGCCCGGCCGCCTCCGCGATCCGGCGAGCAGCGGCGACGGTCTGGGCAGCTGTCTGCGCACCGATTCCCGGGACCGACTGCAGCGAGTACGCCGATGCATCGACGATCCGCTGGACAGTGCGGAAACCCGCAGCCTCCAACGCGCCGACCCTGAGACGCCCCGCGGTCACGTCCCTGAGCCGTGCGACGGGAATGGTCTCCAGCTCCTCGCGAACCAGCCGGTCCCTCAGAGCGGTTGCGGCCCGGGTCACCTGCGCGACGGCATCCCGGTGATCCTCGATGACCGCGACAGCGGCCCTGTGGAGTCGTTCGGCATCCGCGAGAACAGCCCGGGACTTCCGAACGGTCCGCTGCTTGTCCCCCACCCACGGCTCCCTACCCCGGTTCGACCGTCCAGCGCTTCTCCGGACCTCCACATGATTCCACCCGTCCCCCGTCCGTGCCGCCGCGATCGTCTTCGTCCGGGACCAAGGCCAGCACTGCAGTTCCCCTCCCGCGCCGGGCGGGCTCCCAGGCACGTGACGGCTCCGGTGGCGGCCGGAACCTCCCACCGGAGCCGCTAAGCCCCTTGCTCGTCGACCAAGCGTCAGCCCAGGACACGGATGGCCAGCACCGAACCGTCCCGGTTCAACGAGACCGGCCCGTTCCACTTGGCGTCCCACTGCTCGTCGGGCCACTCCTCGCGGAGGGCGTGGGCCTCCTGCCGGTACTCCTCGACCCGGCCGGCCGCAAGGCCCTCGAAGAGGCCCCTCGCGATCCCGGAGAACGCCTCCACCCGCGTGCCGTTCAGCCGGAACACATGATCCGTGCCCACGAAGTCGACGCCGTGCACGGAGTACGCGATGTCCTGAACGATACCCGTGCCCGCGTGCGTGTACTGCTCGAAGTGACGCTTCCCCTGGCGCTTCGACAGGTACCGCGCGGTGGGCTCACCCCCTCCGGTGAAGGCCATCAGGCCAGCCGCGTCCACGTGCGCGAGGACGCGGCGGAACCATCCGTAGTGCTCGGGCCGAACGTGGTAGCCGGAGACCATCCGCGACTCCCCGCCGGTCCCCCACGCGAGGTCAATTCCGGGTACGACGGCGCGGTCGTCCGGCGGGCCGTCCAGGTCGGCCTCACCAGCTCCGCCGGGGAGGAGCAACGTCCCGTCTCCGCTCGCCTCCAGCACGTGGAGCGTGATGGGCTCCTTGCCCGGGATCTCCGTGCCGAAGACCATGGCCGGCGTCTCCCCCGGCCTGCCGATGTGGACAGCCTCGACGTGCACGGCCGCGGTGGACAGCTGGGCGTGCACCTGTACGGGCTTCCCGTGCGTCCCCTTGCAGGCGACGAGCACGACCTTCGAGGGCGCGCCGGGCTTCCACACCTCCAGGAAGAAGTGCGGGCGCCTGGGCGCCCGGTGCGTCGAGTCCTCCTTCCCCGTCAGCGTCCACCCCGCGCGAAGGGCGATCTCGGCATCGATGACCGACACCGAGTGCTCCGGGTAGCGCCGCCCGAGCACCTCCTGGGCCACGGCCAGGGCGAACCCGATCCCCAACTCGCCCGACTGGACCGCCTTGTAGTGACGGATCGGGTTACGGCCCTCATCGGAGAGGGCCATGAAGCTCCCATGGTTGCCGTTCAGTGCCTGGCAGTACTTGAGGCTCGCCCAGTGTTCGGCCAGCCCCCGGCCGGCACCCTGCCGGGCCAGGACGTTCGCCCTGCCGAGAGTGTGCAGCAGCTTCCACGGCGTGAGCTCGATCGACTGTCCGCGGTCCCCCACGGGCACGGCGTGCAGCCCCGGCTTCCGACGCAGCGGTTCCTGGTTCTTCCCGCGCCGATCCTTGTCGTCCGCGTCGGAAACCTCGGCGACGCTCCCGGCCAGGCCGGAGGTCGAGTGGATCGCGACGTTCCACGGCTGGACGAGGTCCCTCAGGATTGCGGCTGCGTTCTTCCCCATCATCTCTCCCCTGATCAGGTTGTGGATCGCGTCGTTGGTGTCGGTCGGTCCCTGTTCGGGCTACCTGGCACGGTCCGGGTGCGTCTCGGCGAGGTCGTTGAGCGCGGCGTTGACCACCTGCCAACAGATGGCCAGGGTGTCGCGGTCCGGCCGGTGGTTCTGACGGGCCTCGGCATTGGGGTGGACGAAGTTCCGGTACCTGCGCAATTCGTGGCTGAACTTCTCGGCGTCCGCGCCGATCCACCCGGCCCGGTGGCAGGCCTTGATCAGCCGGTCCAGGTTGATGCTGTCCTCCGTGTCCCGCCCGAGGAGGGACGCGTCCCGTTCCACGACCGTCCGGAGGAGCACGCCCTCCATCAGGGAACCGAGCATGATGATCGCCGCGACGTGGGCTCCGTTGGCGTAGCAGGTCCGGGCCTCGTCCAAGCGCCACTGGAGGAGCTCGGCCATGGCCTCGTCGGCGATGAGGTCCGTCATCACGACCTTGAGCTCGGAGGCCCCGTAGTGGGTCGGGTGGGCCAGCGCCGGATCACACGGAACCAGCCTGGCGGCGCCGCCGGGGTTCTCCAGCCGGTAGCCCTCGTGGATGAGGAAGGCGTTGACCGTCGCCACCACCTCGCCGAGCAGTTCGGGCTCGTCGAGGTACTCACGAGGGTCGGCGAGCCGGAGCAGCACCTTCTCGATCTCCCCCGGCTGGTCACGCCGTTCCATCAGCAGCCCGATCGCCCACTCCCTGCGGTACTGGCCGTCGTACTCGGGCACCTCCTGCCAGCCGGCCCGCTTGAGAAAGCCCGCGATCTCGAAGCCGCGCCGGTAGTAGAGGTCGTCGTCACCCGCGACGACGCGGGCGAGCTCCTGCAGGGTGTTCTCGTCCAGGGTGAGACCGTGCTGCCGGGTCTGGGACTGGGTCATACCGCTCCTTCAGTCGATTCGGTGTTCAGGCCGGGGACGGATCCCGCAGGAATTCCGTCCCCGGTGTCGGGGCTCCGCGCCCCCTCTGGCTCGTGCTCTTCTGTCCCCTCATCAGGGAGCTCGTCACCAGCCGGTAGATCGAGGGCCGTCCACGGCCGCGCGTCCTCCGGCGGAACGGTCGGCCGGGAGTAGTCGGCCGGGTGGATACCCTGCCGGTCGAGCTCCTGCCAAAGTCCGGCAAGGGCTTCGTCCGGGTCGAACCTGAACTCGCTCTCGCGGACGCGCCAGAACCTCCATCCGACCCGCTGGAGTTCACGGTCGCGCTGCTGGTCGTGCCGGAGCTGGTCGAGGGTCGAGTGGTAGTAGTCGCCGTCGCACTCCACGCCGAGACGGCCCCGAGCGCCGACCACCACGAGGTCGATGCGCTTGCTGCCGGCCGGGTACTGCGGCACGACGTGGTACCCGCGCTGCTTCAGCCGCAAGTAGACCTGCTGCTCGAAGAGGGAGTCGAAGGGGACTCGCCGGACGTCGGGCAGCACCGGACCGATGTCGTGGGCCTCGGCCAGCGCCGCAGGCGGGTTCTGCATGTAGCTGAGCAGGTTCAGCCGCAGGTCGCCGGGCCTGAGCTGGTCCGGCGGTACGGAGTAGAAGAGTCGCATCTGGTCCTGGGCGCGACTGGCCGCCACGTTGTAGGCCTGCTGTTCGCTGCGCAGGCCGCCCGAGATGCGCCGGACCCGGTCTACGACCATCGACAGGAGGATGACGTGCCGCTCGTCGCCCTGGAACTGGGCCGGTGTGCCCACCCGGATACGGTGGCGTTCCCGAACCGGGGCGGGAAGACGCTGCTCGATCAGCTGCTCCAGCAACTTGACCTGACCGAACGTGCCTTGGAGCACGATGACTCCCATGGTCTTGTTCTCGTAGGCCGGATCCGCGGTCAGCTCGGCGAGGCAGTCGACGATCGCCCCGGCCTCCTCGGGGTTCCGGATCCGGCTGTCCCGTCCTTCGGCGACCCCGCCTTCGACGTAGTGCGTCAGCAGCGGGTCGAGCCGCTCGCCTCCGTACTGCCGCAGCGGAATGAGGCCCGGCGGTGTATAGAAAGTCGCCGAGGACCAGCCGATGATCTCGGGCATGCACCGGAAGTGCTCCTGCAGGCGGATCGTCGACGGGAACAGCGCCGACAGCAGTTGATACAGGTTGGAGTGCGGCATGTACAGCTGGCGCAGGTGGGCCGGCACCTCGGGAAGGTGCGCGGTCAGGCGGTCCTGGATCTGCTGAGTGCGTCCGAACCCGGTGACCGGGGGCGTGCACTGCTTGTCGTCGCCGACCACGATGATCCGCGGTGCGAGCCAGAGGAGGAAGAGCGCGTCCATGCCGGCCTGACTGGCCTCGTCGACGATCACCACGTCGAACGCGTCCTGCCTGGGCCGGATCATCTCCGCCACCCGTGCGATGGGCATCACCCAGGCCGGCACCGCCCCCTGCGCGATGTCCATCGCGCTGCGGGCGGCCGCCTTGAAGTGGGACGCGTTCTTGCCCTTGCCCTTGCCGTACGAGGCCATGTGCGTGCGGTAGGCCTGCAGCGCCGAGCGCTGCTCCGGGGTCATGCGGACGAGACAGTGCAACCGGCCCTGCGCGGCGGCCAGGTCCCCCGTGAGCTCCTCCAGCTTCGCCTCGTGCTCGGTCAGCTCGCCGTCGAGCCGCTGTTCCCGGCCGGGCGCGCGCTCGTCGTCGATGAACTCGCACGCCTTCGCCCACGCCCAGGCCTCGCCGAGCCGTCCGAGCCGTTCGTCCCAGGCCGGATCATCGGCCTCGACTTCGAGCCGACCCGCGAGCGCGGGCGACGCGACCCGGAGACCTTCGAGCAACTCCGCACAGCGCCTCCGCCGCTGGTCCCGCCACTGCGCCGCTGCGAGGGCTTCGAGCTCTTTCGCGTACCGGTCGACGTCGCGCTCCTGCAGGGCCTGGGCCATGGCGAGCGCCTCGACCGGCGGAGCCGCGCCGTCGCCCTCACCACGCAGGAGTCCCTCCCACCGGGCCAGCCGCGCCGCCGCCTCCTCGGCACGCTGCCGACCTGCCAACGCCGACGCGGCCTCGGCGAAGTCCTGCCACTCCTGTGGTCGGGTCAAGTCGAGGTAGATGCCGTGGCGTACGAGGACCTCGTCGATCTGCTCGCGAACCCGGCCGAACGCATCGATCTCGGCCAGCTGCCGATGCCGCTCGCGAAGCGCAGCCAGTCGCACCTCCAGTGATCCCTCCTCGAGGGGTGCTCCCACCTGTTCCCAGCGAGTCGCGACGGCCGCGAGTGCCGCATGGGCCTGCAGGTACGAGAGGACGGCACCCAGGTCCTCCGTGGAGGCCGGCGTGATCCCGTCCACCTGACAGGTGCTGAGGAGTTCGTCGGCCTCCCGCTGAGCCCTCGACGCGAAGCGCTTACGCAGCTGGCGCCCCCCAGCGAGATACTTCATCAAGGCCGGGATCGTGGCCGCCATGCGATGGGCACCCTCCGACGTCAGGGAGTCCGGAAGGACCACTGCCCGCAGACCGACCCGTTCGAGGCCATCGGTCACGTCGGACAGGACACCCGCGACATCCCTGACACGCTGCCAGAGATCGGGATTGCGCCGGGCGAGCCGATCCGTCAGGGCACGTGCGACCCAGTTCTCGGCCCCCCATCGCACGGCCTCCCACGGGATGCCGAGCCGGTGCAGCCTGCTTCGACCGGAGCGCAGCAGCTCCGTCAGCTCGTCGGTCCTCGAGGTCTCGAGCCCGGCCAGTAGGTTTCGTACCTCGACGGCAGCGGGAGCGAGCCCGTTGGCACTCAGCTGACCCGCCGCGACGGCCGCCGCAACCTGGCCTGCCGTCGGCAGCGTCTCGGCCGGCGGGTACACCCCGGACTCCGCCCACTGCCCGGCGCCGCCATCCCTCAAAAGTGCGAGCAGCTCATCCGCTTGGGCGGGCGACAGCGGGGGCGTGGCCGGCGCCCGGTCGGGCAGCCTCCCGATCCAATTCAGCCGCACCGCCTCGTCCTGCACCTTCTGCACGATCGCGGCCAGCGTTCCCGAGTAGCCCGGTGCGACCTCCGGGTGTTGGTAGACCTCCGCTTCCCGCAACGAGACCACCTGCTCGGTCAGCAGCTTGATCCGGCTGCGCACCTCGTACCGCCGCTGGGTCAGGCGGTGGATCTCGTCCCGCAGCTGGTCGGTGTCACCCATTGCCACCTGGTCGCTCAACGCGTTGATGGTGCGTTCGAGCTCGTTCGCACCGTCCTGGCTGGTGCTGCTGAGCAGGAGGACGCACAAGTCCCGCACGGCCGGGGGCAGCTTGTCCCGGAGAACCGTCAAGGCCTGATCCCTCGCGCTGGTGACGAGCACCCTCTGGCCCTGGGCCAGGAGCGCGGAGACCAGATTGGCGATCGTGTGGGTCTTGCCGGTCCCTGGCGGGCCCTGCACCACCACGCCCGTGTCGCGCTGAAGCCGTTGGAGGACGGATCGCTGCTGGGCGTTGGTCTTGGCGGGAAACAGTGGCTCGCCGCCGAAGAGCGCGGGCGCCTGCCTCCCGCCCCAGTTCTGCCGGTCTTCGGAGTTCAGCGACATCACCAACTGTGCGAGCCCGAGCGGAGCCTTCCGTTCGGACACCACGCTCTCAGCGATGCGGTCGTAGAAGCTCAGCACCGCGTTGCGGTCCCTGGGCCGCATCAGGAGGGCCGGCGCGTACGTCAGCCTGGCTCCCGCATCCGGCCCCGCCAGCGGGCGCCAGTTGCTGCTGAACGCCACTGGACGGGGAAGCACCAGGTCCAGCCACTGCGAGAGGCACTCCAGCGCATCCTCGCCCAGCAGGTGGAGAGGCCTCGCGGAGAGCTCCTCGTCGAACGCCGCGGAGCGCTCCGGCACCCATCCGTCGTCCGTGTCGAGGAAGTCACGGTCCTCGAGACGAACCGCCCCGTTGCCGGTGAGGCGCACGGTGATCCGCGCGGTCCGCCGGTCCACCTGGGTCTCCACCCGCCGTGAGAGCACGTGCCGGTGAATCGCCCCGCCATTCGGTTCACTCCACGACAACAGGCCCACTGCAAGCACGAGTTCGTACTGGTCGTCCTGCTGTGCCATCTTCTGGTGCCAGTGGTAGATCTTCTCGTAGAGCTCCCGATGCAACCGCTCGGCCCGTTCACGTTCGGCCCACAGGCGCCAGCGCGCGAGCCACGGTCCGTACGCCCGCAGAACCTCCTCGGCATCCTCCCTCGCAACGGTGACCTCGCTGTCCTGCCAGCGATCGTCATCACCCGCCCCCGGAACCCAGGTCCGGTACGGGCCCTCCTCCGAGAGCGGTGGGTCCTCGGCATCCGCGTCCTGACACGGCCGCTCGTCGACCCACCCTTCCAGCACGGGCGGAAGTTCTGGTGCCGCAGCCTGCGGGACGTGGTCCAGGACCAGCAACGGACGGTCGTCGTCGGAGGGCCGCGGCACCTTCGCGGGCAGGTCGGCCAGCCAGAGCGGATCCCAGGAACGTGTGTCCCGGAGCCGCTGATGACTGCTCTGCACGACCTCGCGCAGGAACCCGACCAGCGCAGCGGTCTGGCCGATGACATCCGGATCGCTCGCATGGCGTCGTGGAACGCTCACCATTCTCCCCTCAGTCGGTGACGAACGTTCCAGGATGAGGGCGGACGCCGAACTCAGAGGAGGGCCACGGGAAGATGGCCGGAAACACACTCGGCAATGACTGACATGCAGTAGGTGACGGGCAACTGATGGGCCCCGGTCGCGATTCATCATCGAACGGAGTTCCATGCACCGAACGGACGACCTGGAGCGACGGACATCCGTTCCGGCGAGAGAAACCCCCTCCCTCTCGGGAGCAGCGCGGCGTGTGGTGGGATCGGGGACTCAGACACGGTTTCCGCCCAGGCACCACGGATCTGCACCACCTTGTCCAAAAGCATCATCCAGCTGCATCCTGTGCTCCAGCCGGTGCGCCGCGATCAGGTCGCGGCACCAGGTGCACGAGGCCGCAGTGCAGCGCTGAGTGTCGAAGTCGATATGACCGAGGCCGAAGCGTCTTGCCAGACGGTGCAGTCGAGGACCCGGCTGGCCCGATCATCTCAAGTAACGGCATTATTAGGGGACTTGGCCCCTTCGATGCGGCCCCGGAAGAAGGAGTGCAGAGCCTCCGGGTCGGCTTCGGCGATCCGGGCCCTGAGCAGAAGTTCACAGACTGTCCGGCTACCGGCAGGCCTGTCGGGGCGGATCTGCCGCACCAGACAGACCGCAACTCATGCGGCGATGCGGAGTCACTCGAGATGACCATGTATCCGCTCAACGAGCGCACCGACTTGGGCGGACACCGCCGGAGACCAGGCAGCAGCTCTCCTCAGAGGAAGCAGCCTATGAGATTTGACGAACCGACAGCTGCCTGAGTGGTACTGTTCTCGACCTTCCCCGCTTGTACGCACACTCTGGAGTGGACGTGACCATCGCGGACCTCGTAGCGGCACCGAACTCGCAGCAGGAGCCCTTCAGGGCATTGGTCCACGTGGAGTACCAACTCCGCGTCCTAGGGCTGTTGTGCGCGGCCGCGGACGTGGCACCGATCAAGTTCAGCACACCCGGCTCGCTCGAGTCGTGGGCCGAATACGGCAAGAAGCAAAGCGAGAAGCTGGGCTGTGTCGAGTGCCGAACCGATGTGTCGACAATCGCCGACAGCATCAACACGGTGGTGACAGAAGAGTCGAAGCTGTCAATCAGGCTGGCGCGCAACCGGTTCTGCCACGGCGGCCCGGTTCCTGAGAGCATCGACCACGTAGTCCTGCACAAGGTCCTGGCCGACAATGCCGAGCGCATCGTACGCATCCACGAACACGGCCACGTAGCCGAGTTGACGCCCTACTTCCGGCGGATCGACGGCGAGCTAGCGGCACTGCATTCCTTCTCCGGGACAGCTGCGACGTACTGGCCACGCCGGCGCGAGGCACGCGATGTGACCGACCCCGATGTAGTGGATGCGCTGAAGAAACTGAACTTCCACCGCGGCGACCGTCTGCTCGACGACTTCGCGCAGGACATCGAGCGAGACCTCAAGGGCTTCGCCGAGCGCGACTCGGTCTACGTCCTGGTGTCGCCGCCCGAGCCGATCGCGGTGCGCTGGGATCGACGCAGCTCCGACGGCCCGGTCCCGCGGGTCGACCGATTCATCGTTGGCGCAGACCACGCCAGAATGTGGGTGACAGAGTCCGGGCCGAAGCCGTACAAGGCCTTCCTCGCTGACGTCTGCAACTGGCCATTGCTGAAACGGCGCCTGCTGGAGGAACTGGAGGAGCAGGTAGCCGCGGAGAAGCGGATCAGCCAGGAGTTGTTTCCCAATCTGCAGCAGAGCGTTCCTCATGTACCGACGCTGGTGGAGTTCGATGATGACTACCAGGGCCCTCAAACCGACCTGACCATCACCGCAGCCTGCGCGGAGGTCACCGAAGGCATCCACGCCTACCGCGGCAGCACCAACCTCATCACGCTGACCGGCGAAGCGGGCGCCGGGAAGACGCACAGCCTGCTTCAGTTCGCGCGGGAGTCGCTAGCGGCGGACGACGGCCTCGATCCGGTGGCTATCTACATCTCTTCTAGCAGGTCCAGCGCAACCAGCCTCGACAAGCTGATCACCGAGCGGGTCGCCGGCACCCGCATCCTCGATCGCGAGCCCGTGCTGGCTCTATGCCGAGCCGGCCTGGCGATACTAGTGATCGACGGCTTCGACGAAATGCTGGGCTTCCGCTCCTATGACGACCCGCTGTCGGGCCTGCAACCGATCCTCGACCAGCTCCGCAATCGGGGAGCCGTCATTCTGTCCGCTCGCGCGAGCTACTCCGAGGCGCGGCTCTGGAAGAGCTTGGCGGAGCACCCCGCCAAGGAATCCCACCACCGGCTGACGACTATGAAGTTGCAGCCGTGGCGGCGATCACAGTTGCTCGAACTCATGGACCACCTGTCGGTGGACGCGGCAGCGACCGAGGAGACCCCGGCGGTCCGCCAGCTGCTGACCACGCCGTTCTTTTGCCTCGCCTACGCCGCTTGGAAGCAGAACGATCCCTCGGGTGACTTCCTTCGATTCGTGGTAGACACCTACCTCCAACGCGAGTTGAGCAAGCTGACGGACCTACAAGGGGAGTCGCTCTTCTCCCATGACGACCTCTCCGAGATCTTCTGCGAGGTCGCGGAGTTGACCGCGCGCACCGTGACCGCAGAAGTCTCCGAGTCTGACCTCGTGGACGCGGCGGAGTACGCACTGGGAACGGAGCTCGACGAGAAGGAGCGACGTCGACTGGTCGCGCTGTGCGGCATGAGCGCTGATTGGTCGGAGCACGAGCTCTCCTTCAGCTTCACACACCTCGCAATCGCCGAACACTTCCTCGCCCGGCAGGTCGTCCGGGTGCCGTTCCAGCAGGCCCTGGCTCTGCTGTCCGACGTGGCCGTCTCGACCCTGTGCGCGCAGCTGATCGCCTCGATGTGGCCAGCGGCCCGGGAAGAGAGACTGAATGCACTGATCACAGCGCTTCAGAGCAGGGTGAGCGCGGCCCCGTCGCCCCAGGAGTGCCAACCGGCTATGGCTAGCCTCGGCGAGCTGTGGGCGCGGGTACACGGGACTGCCCAGCACACGAGGACTGTGAGCCGGATCGTCGTTGACAGGCTCGAACTGGGCGGCTCCGGTACGGTGACACTCGACCAGGCACAGGTGAAGTACCTGGTGGTCGGGCCGGGCGTCAAGGTACGACTAACCAACAGTCGGATCGAACAGCTTGACCTGTCCCGAACGTCCGGCAACCCGCTACTGGACGAGTCCTACACTCAGGTGGGCGAACTCTTCACCCAGGGCGGGCTGGCAAGCACTCCACGGCGGATCAAGGAACTCCTGGGTTTGCCCGAAGAGCCCGTCGACGAAAGCGCCATCGAAGCCTTCTTCCGGGAGAAGATCGCCAACGCCCGGGCGCCGATCGTAGTGGACCGCCACTACAGTCCGCCGGATGAGGACGTCCGGTTCAAGTGGACGCGTGAGCACGGCGACAAGTGGCAGGCCTTCGCAAAGCGCCTGGTCGCCGAAGGCGCACTCATCGAGGAACGGGTGAACGCGGCCGGCCCGCCGAAGTGGCGCCTGCGTGTAGCTGAGGCGTTCTTCGATCAATGAGATTCCACCTCGATCAAGGCCTCGATCATCTCTTCACATTACGCAATAGGTCGGACCAGGAAGACTTGATCGACGTGCTGGCCCCGACGGCTGGCCCGGCGAAGGTGCTGCACGACGACGGATTCCCACCGGCTCGCTGACCTCTCGGCCGCTAACGAGAGGCCGGCGGGCCTTTGCCCGGGTGCCCGCTACCGCGCGTGCGTGGCCCGGGCGGCCGCGTCGAGCTGCGGCAAGGAGCCTCCTGGCACCAAGCTCCTTCCGCCTGGGCACGCGGTGGTGCGCTCCTGAAATCGCAAGGCCGCCCGTCCCTGCGAAACCGGCCAGTAGCTGAACCACTGGGGACGGGCCACGGACTTAACGAACACCCTGTCTTCTGCCTTGAGTTCGGGGCTCAGCTGCTGCGCGCCGCGCCATCCAGATGATCTCTCGGCCAACGCCGAGGGGTCGCACATCCCGCAGCAGTTGGAGGGCAAACTACATTGAGCGAAGCGCCCGGTGAACGGCGACCAGGTCGCGGTACCAGGCGTACGAGGACCTCGGGGTGCGCTGCTGGGTCTCGAAGTCGACGTGGACGAGGCCGAAGCGCTGGTGGTAGCCCTCGGCCCGTCGAACACCCTGTCATCCTAATCCTCGTTCTGGAGCTCCCCCTCCACCCGGGCTCGGCCAGCGCGTACACCGTCTAGCCCGTTTCGCTCCTGTTGCCCTGCGTGCCCACGAAGCGCCGGCTTGCCAATGACGCGCCCGGGGCGCACGTCTTCACGCAAGCAACACTCCTATGCGCTCCCCGTCATCTCCGATCAAGCTCCGAATTTCGCCTCTTCCTCTCAACAGAGCTCGTAACCTGGTGTGTTCGCCCACCGACCAGGCGGACTTACGAAGAGGCTCGGACCAGAGGGGTAGCAAAGTGAACGGCACCGCCACTCGCGCACGGGAGGAGGCCGTGGCCTCTCAAGCTCAGCGATGGGCCGACGAACTCATTGATCTCGGGCCGCGTAACACCTTGCTGCACTTCAAGGACTCGAAGACTGGCAGTCTCGACCTGACCGCAATCTCCGCCGAGCAGCAGTACGCGCTACTGAGCGGCCGAAAGGTTCGGCTCGCGAGCCTCGTCCCCGATCCGTCCGATCACAAATCTGCCTGCCTTCGCGCACGCTACCTGCGGCGCCGGATCCTGGAACTGGACGAGGAACAAGGTGTCGAGGCAGGTCGCCTGGCCTGCGGACTGCTGAACGTGGACCCGCCGAAGACACGTGGCACAACCGTCGTCCCCCCGCTGCGCGCTCCCCTCGTGCTGCTGCCCCTGACGATCCAGCCGCGCACAGCCACCGAGAACGACTACGTCCTCCAGATCGACGGCGAGCCGGAGATCAATCCGGTCCTGCTTTACGCGCTGAACCGCCAGTACGGTCTGGACGACGACCTCGACCAACTGGCCGACCAGGCTTCGGCCACGCTTGAAGAGCAGACGGATCCGGGTACCCGGGTGCGCGCTGTTTACGACCACCTCGCCAAGTCCCTCCGTCGAAGCGGGCTGCCCGCGTCGTTCGAGGAACGCCTCGTGGTCGGGGCATTCAGTTTCGACCGTCTGCCCATGGTCAACGACCTGAAGAACTCGGTCTCATTGCTCGCCGAGCACCCCGTCATCGCCGCCATCGCCGGCGACAGCTCGGCGGCCCGCTCGCTGCTGGAGGACACGGAGACCCCTTCCCCAGTGGGCGAGATCCCGCCACGGGAGGAGTTCCTCGTCCACGATGCCGATGCCTCTCAGCAGCAGGCGATCCGCGCCGTGCTGGCCGGCCGACATGTGGTCATTGAGGGCCCTCCCGGAACGGGTAAGAGCCAGACCATCGCCAACCTCATCGCCGCGCTGGCTGCTGAGGGACGGCGCGTCCTTTTCGTCGCGGAGAAGCGCGCCGCGATCGAGGCGGTTACCGATCGACTCGCCCAGGCCGACCTCGACGGACTCGTTCTCGATCTCCACGGGAACAAGTTGAACCGTCGCCAGCTGGCCCAACAGCTTCTTGAGACCCTCGACCGGTCCGGCCAGGAGCCGCCTCCGCGCCCTGAGCAGTTGCACACCTCGCTCGAGCACTTCCGCGGTCAGACCGGCCAGCACGTCGCTGAGTTCCACAAACTGCGGTCCCCGTGGGGAGTAAGCGCCTACCAAGCCCTGACGATGTTGTCAGGAGTTCCGCCCGAGCACCGGACCCGCTGGCGCCTGCCCAGCGGCGTCCTGAAGCAGTTGGACCTGGCTGCACGGCAACAGGTGGAGCGGGACCTGCACAAGTTCGTCAGCCGAAAAGGGCTCCAGATTCGGCGCGGCCAGTCCCCCTGGGCGCGCACCCGTGTACGGGACGCCGAGGAACTCCGTCCAGTCCTCGAACGACTCGACCAACTGGCGGGCACGGCCTTCCTGGACACTCGCCGGGATATCGAGACGCTCATCACCGCAGCAGGGCTGTGCCAGGCACAGGACGTCCACGGCTGGCAGCAGCTGCTAGAACTCTTGCAGGCCGTGTCCGGCACCTTCGAGGAGTTCACTGCGGAGGTCTTCGGACCACAGCTCGACCGGCTCGTCGCCGCCACCGCTGACCGGGCGTGGCGTAAGCAGCACGGGCAGCCCATCGGCTGGTGGCAGCGGCGCTCCTTGGTCCATGAGGCCACGGCCATCCATCGGGACGGACTTCGCGACCGCCAGCTCCTCCACACCCGGCTGGTCCAGGTCCAAGAGCAGCGGACTCGCTGGCAGAACGTGTCGGCGGACGGCGCACCGCCGTCCACCGTTCCTGAGCTCGGCGCCACCCTGAAGAACTTCATCGAGCTTCGCGACCGGATCGCCGCAGTCGCCCTCTGCGCGGGTGTCGACGGCTGGGCGAATAAGCCTGCCGATGAGGTCGCCGAGATCGTACGAGTACTCGACGCCGACCGCGCGACGCTCTACCAGATGCCCGAACTCAACCAGCTGACCGACCGCTTGGAGGCCGCCGGCCTTGGGCCGCTGCTTGACGAGCTGGCTCAGAGCCTCCCCACGCCCGAGGCGGTGGTCGACCGGTTCCAGTACGCCTGGTGGTCATCCGTGCTCGACGAGATCAAGATGCATTCCCAGCACGTTCGCACCTTCACCGGACGGGAACACGACCACGCCGTCGCGCAGTTCCGCCGCACCGACAACGACCACATGGCCGCCAACGCCGGCCGCGTGCGGTACACCGTGGCGGCCCAGCTGCGCAGGGCCCGCGATACCCACCGCGACCAGAACGCCGTGGTCCGCGACCAGGCCGCCCGCAAGACGCGCCACCTGCCCCTGCGCAAACTGGTAGCCAAGGCCCCCGACGTGCTGTTGGCGGCCAAGCCCTGCTGGGCCATGTCGCCGCTCGTGGTCAGCCGGGTGCTACCGGCCACCCGGCTGTTCGACGTGGTGGTCTTCGACGAAGCCAGCCAGATCCTGCCGCACGACGCCATGACGTCGATCATGCGGGGCCGCCAGGTCGTCGTCGCCGGCGACCGGAACCAGTTGCCGCCCACCTCGTTCTTCAGCCGCGTGCTGAGTGGTACGGACAACCAGGAGGACGCTGACGACGAGGACGGGAACGATCCCGGCGTCTTCGAGTCGCTCCTGGATTTGCTCAGCAGTCGGCTGCCCCGCGTCCACACCCTCCGCTGGCACTACCGGAGCAGTGACGAGAGACTGATCGCCTTCTCCAACCGCGAGATCTACGGCGACCAACTCGTGACGTTCCCTGGGACCGCCGTCGAGAGTCCGATCCGTTTGGAGGTCGTCGACGGACACGCACTGCCCGGCCAGGACGGCTCCGCGCCCCAGGAGGTCGCGCGAGTGGTGGAGCTGGCCCTCGACCATGCCTCCCGTACCCCCGACCTCAGCCTCGGCATCATCACCATGGGCCAAAAGCACGCCGACCGCATCGATCTAGCCCTACGGAGAGCCCTCGAGGAACAGCCGGATCTGCAGCACTACTTCAGCCCCGACGCGGGCCCCGGCCGGCGCTTCTTCATCAAAAACCTCGAGCGCGTGCAGGGTGACGAACGCGACGCCATCATCCTCAGCATCGGGTACGCCAAGGCCGCCAACGGGCGGCTTGCCCAACGTTTCGGGCCGCTCAACAACGAAGGCGGAGAGCGCCGGCTCAACGTCGCCATCACGCGCGCACGCAACCGCATGACAGTCGTCAGCTCGTTCTCCCACCACGACTTCGGCCCGCGTGCCGAAACGAAGAACCGCGGCCCCGAGCTGCTGCGCCTGTTCCTCGAGTACTGCGCTGTCCAGGGTGACCTCACCCGGTCGGGCGGACGCCAGGAGAGGTACGAGCTGAACCCGTTCGAGCGGCAGGTCCTGGAGGCCCTGCGGTCCTCAGGCGTCCCCGCCGTCCCACAATGGGGCGTCTCCGGCTACCGCATCGACTTCGCCCTGGCTCATCCTGAACGCCCGGGCCAGATGCTGCTCGCCGTGGAGACGGATGGCGACCGCTACCACCGGACAGTGAGCGCACGAGACCGTGACCGGCTCCGCCAGGCTCACCTGGAACGGCTGGGATGGCAGTTCCACCGGATCTGGGCCGCAGACTGGTTCGCCGACCCCCAGGCCGAGACGGACCGACTTGTCGGTGTCTGGCAGGACGTCGTCCGCGCGGCCGATGAGCCGCCGAGCGGCACGGCGCCTCAGACCTCGGTCCCCGCTCCGCGCCGGGCAGAAGAGCCGTCGACGCGGCGAGGACACAGACCGTCGTTGACGCCCGGTGGCAGCATCGGCACCTACTCCGACACAGATCTCCGCTCGCTCGCCGGCTGGATTCTCAGCGACGGCTACCAACTCGACCGTGACACCCGGATCAGTCAGGCCATGACCGAACTCGGCTTCCGGAAGCGAGGACGGGTCATCGTCGAACGCCTCAACCAGGCCTTCGATCACTCTCAGCAGTTCGCGGACGAGGAGCATATCTGATGGCCCAGCTCGATCCCATGACCATCCAGCGCATCGCGCGACTCGTGGTGGACGTGGACGGCCCCTTCGAACGCCCCGGCTACCAGCTCGCCGAACTGCTGAAACGAGCGGCATGGCCGGTAGCCGCCGAGTACGACGGCACGGCGCGGGTGTCCTGGCTGACGGAGACGATCACGGAGTCGGCCAGTGACGAAGTCGCCATCAGTCGCTTCCTGTGTCGTATCTGCGACCCGCTGGAGTACGAGGACGGCATGGCGTCCGCCGACCTCCTCCGGCAAGGTCTCAACCAGATCCTCACCGCAGAGCAGTTGTCGATCACCTACCTTGGCGGCCGCCCGATGGTGGGTGCGCTCGGGCAGGACGGCCGGTCGACCACCTTCAGCCCGCCCGAGGACTTGGAGGCACGCGTTCGACGACTGGTCAGCAGCGAGGAGATCACGCGTCAGCTCATGCAGCGGGTGAACGAGACTCGTATCTGCGCGGACAACGGTGCGTACGTCTTCACCCTCATCGGTATCGGAAGCTTCACCGAAGGTCTACTACTCGATGTGCTGACCAAACGCGACCCGAGCCTGGCCCAGGGGTTCCCGAATCCGAACGGTGGAAGGCCGGTGCCGCTGGCTAAGGCTGGCCTGGCGCTGCTACTGGACACCGCCCGGTCCCGAGGTTGGATTCAGGTCGACGCACACGACTTCATGAAGATCGTCCGCGAGTACCGCAACTTCGTCCACCTTCGTCAGCAGCGGGAACGCGGGATCGATCCCGACCACGACACCGTCATGATGTGCTGGGGCCCCGTCCTAGCCGTTCTCAACGATCTCGATTCGAGCCTGCAGTGACCACTGTCTGGCAGATCATGCCCCGGTGGGTGACGACCGAGTCGCGGTACCAACCGCACGACGGCCCCTGCCCCTCAACACAACGCCGCCGTCCTGGCCGCAATCACCTGACCTTCGGCCAACTCTCGCGTGGTCGACAATAACTGGCATTGCTGCGAACCGCGGAGTTTCGCTCCGCTCCGTAGATTAGAACCACGAGTACGTCGTCGAGTGTTTCCGCCGATTCGAAGGCGAGGCCATGTCCGACTCCTCCGTCCCGCGCTCCCGTTCCCGTGGATCCTCCCGACGCCGGAGGTCCCGTTTCATCGACCAAGATCGATTCATCCAACCGGAGTTACTCGCCGAACGACTGCTCATCCATGTGGACGCCACGCGTGTGGGGTGGGTGCGGGAGCAGCTCAACACAGGCCGGAGCGGGCTCGTGATCGGTGGGCCGAAGGCCCTTAGGAAAGCGCTGGAGCTACGGGAGGAGGGCTATGAGGACGTGCTCCTCGCTGACCCGGCGTTCTACGAGGTCGACATAGCGACAGCAGACGCGCCCTACCTGCAGCGGACCGGTGAGTTCCCCGCCACCGACCCGCTCGCTCAGGCAGTCCAGGAGCAGCTCGCCGTCGGCGCGACGGCGGCGCTCACGCCAACCGGGTACCTCCGAGCCGGGGACACTGCCGCTGTGCGGGCTGCTGTGCGCGAGGTGGCCATGCGTGAGGATCCTCGAATCGTGCTCGCGCTACCGATCGACGTCGGCTGGTTGCAGATCGCCCTGGTCGACAGTCTCATTGATGAACTGAGCACAGCACCGGGGTCCAAGGCCATCATGCTCGGCGGCCAGTTGGACCCACTGGCGCGCTTCCCCGAAGCTATCACCGGCCTGACCCGAGTCCTGGCTCAGGTACCGGGCACCGCCTTGCTGCGGGCCGATCTCGCGGCGTTCGGCGCGCTCGCCGGGGGCGCGGCATTCGCCGGCTACGGGCTTTCGGGGCGCCTCCGGCACGTCGTACCGCCCGGCGAGCCAACGAAGAGCTCGGCGTTCGCCGATTCCCCGTCCGTTCTGTTCCCCGAGTTGATGGCCCTGTTCCTCGGAAAGACCCTCGCGCGCCGCTTCGCCGCGACGCACGCACCCGTTTGTGAGTGCACGGCCTGCGGGCAACGGCCGCTGGACAGCTTCCCGAGCAACCGTGACGCCAGAGCAGCAGCCCAGCACAACACCTCCGTGTTGTTGTCCTGGCAGCAGACGTTGCAGACCCTGGTACCCGGGCCAGACCGCCAACGGTGGTGGCAGGAACGCTGCCGTGCCGCCGTGAACCGCTACCCGCTCCTCAACGCCGCCATCCAGCAGCCGAACGGATTCAGGGTCCAGCCGCAACTGCTGCGGTGGTCCCTCCTCGATGCGACGGCACCTTCGACATCGACAGGCGCAGGAGCGGACTGAGAGGCGGGCGGTTCAACCAAGTCGTCCGTACAGCTCCTCGACGAAGTGCCAGGCTGCTGCGGTGTGCCGCAGCGGCCTGTACGCCTCGGGCCGCAGGGCCATGCGGATTCCGTCCTGCCCATGAACGAAGACGCCGATGCCGTAGAAAGCGGCCTCCGTCAAGATCTCGTCCAGCCCCGCGCACGGATTCCGGCGGAGCAGGACGGCTCGGCGGCAGAACGGTGCGAATCGGCCTGCACGCTCAAGACCCCGCCGCCAGTCGGTGGCCGGCACCACTGCGAGGTCAACGGCGAGCGGCCGAACCGCTCGACGTGTCACCAGCGCCGTGTCCGACTCGACAGCTCCGTGAGGGATACGACGAACCTCAACTCCCTGCGGGAGCGAGCCCACCCGAACAGGAAGATCGACCGGAAGGCCGAGCAGGCACTCCAACACGGGGATACTCTCCAGCGGCTCAGCACCGACCGCTTCCCTCCTACGATGCTCACCTTCATCAATCCGGTACAGCAGAAGGGCACGGGTACCCAGGACCGAGAGCATGATCCCTTCGCTCTCCGAGGACACCTGCGAGAGGGCCGCCTCGCGGACAGAGCGCCAAGCCGCAGGATTCACCACACTTGCCATGGACCCCACCTTGCCGTACCGCGCGGCACCACGGCCAGGCGCCCCTCCGCGCCGGGCTACGGCAAAGAGTCTCCCCGCCCCGAGATCCATCCGGTGGGCCACGCGAGGTCACTCAGACCGGAGCAGCGGAAGGATCAGTTAATGGCCGCGACGACCTGCTCGCCTGCTAGGAGGATGCCGGAGGCGCCAACTTGCCCGATCGCCTGAGTGAGAGCGTCCTTGATTCTCTGCCAGGCGCTCGCACGATCGGGGGCTGGAGTCTGGGAGTTCTCCAGGAGGTCGACGTCCGCAGTGAACTGGTCGTGCCGTGGTCCCATGTGGACCGCGAGGCCGCGGAGCTGGACCACAAGGCCGACCAGATCGGCGGGCGCGGATCCTACATTCTGGGTGACGTTCACCCCTTGAGCGACAGCCCCAGAGCCGTAGTTGTTCAAGGTGAAGACCGGTCCTGGAATCGACTCAGTCATGGTTCACTCTCCTTTCTAGTCGTTGATCTTCTCGGCTTGGCAGTGCCGTCGCCATGATGTTCTCAGGTCCTCACCGCCAGGGCCGCGTTGAGGATGCAATCGCCGTCAGGTGGGACACGACAGCACTAGAGTCTGCTCCGCGTGGTCCGGTGCGAGGGTAGGGAGCAAGGACATGGTTGGCGACAGCGCGAGGCTCAGTGCGGATGCCAGCAAGGCCCTTCGGGTCATGAGGGCCCTGGACAGTGAGACTTCCTGGATCAAGTTCTTTCGCAATGAGGCTCCCCTCTACCGTGTACCACTGACCGTTGCGGAAGGCGCGGATACCACCCTGCGGATGCTCCGGGACGACCTCTTCGACTTCCTCGACGAGAAGGTCGCAGCCACGCATCAGGAAGCTGTGGACGCACTGTCGGCTCTGTGCGAAGAGATGACGAACCATCTCTTTCAGGACCGGGCCACGTCCTCCTACCTCGTGATTCCTCCCGAGTGGAAGGACCGAGATCCGGACCGCTACTACCTGGCTGCCCGCCAGTTGGGAGCGAGGCGGACCACCTTTCTGGAGGCCCACCGTCGGCTGGCCAACGTCCTGAACGCGAACGGTCTGTTGTCTCAGCCGCGGCAGGTCGCCGACGTCGCTGTCCAGTACATCCTCAACAACTTCGCTGGCTATGCGGCCCAGGGGCAGACTGTAAGCCAACAGGCACCCGTGGGCGACCTGTCAGCGTTGCTCAAGTCTGAGGACTTCCAGAGCGGACTCGCTGAGCGCATCGCTTCTTCTCTGGCCGCAGGCACCAATCCGCGCCCCGAGATCGGCCGAGGTTCAGAACGCCGGCTGGAATTCGAGGCCACTGCCGCGCAGTTGCCCGGTGGGAGCGCCGTGTGGCACGCAAGCGCCGACATTGAGATGCAGGGCCCTGGAGTCCTCCAGCGGTTGGTTGGCAGCAGCCCTGGTCCCGGGTGGATCTTGTGTGCGGGTGCCGACAAGCCAGTGGTGGGCGTACCGGAGGCTGTGTGGGCGGCGCTACACCGGATCGGCTCCCTCAACTGTGCCGATGACCCATTCGGCGCGATCGGGTTTCCAGTCACGTCCGCCGGTGCGGCGGTGATCGACGAGGCGGCCACCGAGGTCAAACTGGCGGGTGGGCGCTCAGTCGGCCGAATTGTGCGTCTCTCGCCGGAGACGACGAGCTGGAGGTGGGAACCCGAGCCGAGGATTAGCTTCGAGAAGCCACGAGCCTCCTCGTACTGGGCCGACTTCCCGAGTACACCTCGTCTACAACTTCGGGTTGTGGCCAGCGTTCCATGGATCGGCGCTCAGCATTTCGACATCTCCTCCGATGCGCGTGAACAACTGGAGCAGGTCCTGCCATACAGCCGTCTGGCCGGGGCGGTCACGGAATTGTCCTCACGGCGAGGCCGCGAGCTTTGCGCTGACGTATGGCAACGTTGCCCGGATTGGAACACCTCTAGGTCCGCGGCCTACATGTGCTCGCCTGTCGGCGATGGTGGCCCGAGCGGCCTGAGCTCACGAATGATGATCACTCTTCCGTACCCCGGAACCATGGACGTGATCGCGTGCGCGGAACTGCAAGTCGGTGATCCACAGGGGTGGGGTAAGGGCCTCGGATCGCCCTCCCCTGCAGCAGACCAGGCTCACATGTCTCCAGAGGAACTACTGGAATTCTTTGCCGCGGGATGGGCCACGGTTATTGAGCTGCTCCTACCTGCTGCGGCCCCCGTGTCAGCGGATCTTCCTCTGCGCGGCGCCCCGCAGATCGGGCTGGTCGTGACCGCGACGCAGCCGAGCGAACCCGTGGCTTCCCACTGGCGCCTGCGGGACGTCCTGGATCTCGAATCCCTTGGCCATAGCGGCAGCCGGATCGAGCACCTGACGGAGATGTTCATCTCGGTTGAGGTACCGCTCGATCTGACGGACTCGGAACGGCACTCCCTGGCCAGAGACGCCATAGTGGAGATGTTCCGCGCCTACGGCTTCATCGACGTTTCCGCTACCAGCTTTTGAGCTTCTCACTCCTCGAGCGGTGCGTAGAAGACCATTCGTGGGACGGGAGCGATGGGCCCGGCTCTCGCAAGCAATCTTGTCGCAGTCGGGCCAGACTCTTGGCGCGCGCTCGGTAGCACCGTCTCAACCTGCAAGGGCGGACCGAGCCCCGGCGAACGCTCCGGCGCCTCCTATCGCTCTCACAACGGAGGTTCCGGACGTCGCGGTCCGGCAGTTCGAGGGCGTCCCAGCTCACCTGCAGCACCTGCGTGCCAGCCGCCCGCGCAGCGGGAGGCGTGCGATGAGGTCCAGCTGGACCCGCCCACCGCCTGGCCCGAGCGGAGCCCGGCTCAGGCGGAGCACTTCACCCCGATGTTCGGGGTGATCTGGACTGGGTGAGACGCCGACTCGGCGGGCACCCGAGGTGGTGCAGCTCTTCGGCCTGTCTGACCAGTCCTCACCCAGTACGTTCTGTCGGCACACCCGCGGCGGCGTGTCTGTCCAGTACGGAACGCTTCGCGGTTTGCATCCACCCTTACGCGGATCATCGACCTCATGGAATGATCGCGGGACCGGTCTGGCTCTGGGGGTGTGATGGCAGACGGCGGAGAGCAGTACGAGGCATCAGCGTCAGCTTTGGGCTATTTGTTCCAGTTCGCCAAGGCTCTGCACATGTGCTTCGAGCAGTGGATGAGCGCTGGCCCTGACTGAAGCATCGCGGTTGAAGCAGCCGACGACATCGAGCAGCACGTGGGCTCCGTGACTGACCTTCTACAGCTCAAACAGCGTGCCGAGGGCGTGCGTTTGACCGATACATCTAAGAAGCCGTTGTCGTATCGATCTTGGTGGACGTGGGTTCGACTGGACAGCACGGTCGGGTGATCTTGCCGATTGCCGAGCATGAAGACAGGGCCT
>NZ_JBWKAW010000045.1:0-40056 GCF_056437345.1 Kitasatospora sp. NPDC042419 | reverse complement strand
CCGCCACGGACCCGGGCACCGATCCGGGCACCGACCCCGGCACGGACCCGGGGACGGGCCCCGGCACGGACCCGGGGACGGGCCCCGGCACCGACCCCGAGCCGGGGGGTGAGCCCGGCGGTCCGGGCACCGCCCCGGGGGACTCCGGCCCGACTCCCGAGCCGGAGCCGTCCGGGGACGGAGCGGCCGACCATGACCAGGGGCCGGCTGGCGCCGCTGACCGAGACGCCTCGAGCGCGCGGCACATCGCGGCACTCCAGCCGGTCACCGTTACCCCGGCGGCGGACAGCTCCCTGGCACACACGGGAGGCCAGCTCGACACCGGACTGGCATATGCGGCTGGCCTCATGGTCACGGCCGGCGCGGCTGCGGTCGGAGCGGGCGTCTACTCCCGCCGTCGGTCCCAGCAGGCGGATGGCACCGCTGCCTGACGCGAAACGGCCCGGCCGACGCATCGGCCGGGCCGCTCGCCTGTGGCGCACTTCCTCGGCACACCGCCAGAGCACCATCTCCCAGGAGCCCCCATGTCCCTTCCCGCGATCCTCGTCCTCGGGGCCGGGCCTGAAGCCGTGCACCGGCGCGTACTCGAATCCGCCGCCACAGACTTCTCGCTGCTGCTCATTGATCACAGGAACCCCACCTGGCAGCTCCCTTACCTCGACGGATGGGCTCCAGCTGACCTCCGGGACCCCGTAGACGTTTGCAGGGCCGTCGAGCAGCTGAGGCAGTTCTGGCCCATCACCGGCGTGGTCGCGTTCGACGAGTCCAGGGCCGCAGCTGCGTCCTGGGTCGCGGAGCGCCTCAGCCTCCCCGGCAACTCGCCCGTCGTGGTTGCAACCGCCAGCGACAAGGCGGCCACCCGTCAGTGCCTGGCCGCAGCAGAGGTGCCCTCCATCGCGTTCAACTGGGTCCACAGTCTGGAGTCAGCGGCCTCCGCAGCCGAGCGCCTCGGCTTTCCCGTTGTCCTCAGGCCAACGGGCTTCGCCGACGGAGCAGGCGTTGTGCGTGCCGACGGCATCACGGACCTGCCTCGCGCATGGGACATCGCCTGCGCCGGAGCGGCGCGCGATTTCGACGGACGCGGCGTCCTCGTCGAGGAACACGTCAAGGGCGACGAGTACACGGTTGTCACGGTCAGCGAACGAGGTGCTACCACCGTCGTCGCGGTGAGCCGGCGTACGCGCATCTTGGGACCCCATGCCCGGGAAGTCCGATGGAGTGTCACTGCGAACGACCCGCTCCTTGACGTCGTCACCCCGACGGCGGCCAGCGCCCTCGTGGCCATCGGGATCACCCACGGCATCGGCCGCGTGGAGATGACCCAGACGCTTTCCGGTCTCCGGGTCACTGAGGTGCAGGCGGTATACGGTGCGGACCAACTTGGCGAGCTCGTACGGCATGCGACGGGTGTCGATCTCGGGCGGGCAGCAATCGCCCTGGCCACGGGCCGCACCCCGCGACTGAGGGAGACCCGCGCCCGCACCGCCGCACTCGGGGTGATCTATCCACGGTCGACCGGCACTGTCAACGGACGCGGCCTCCGGTCAGGCGACAACTCCCGCCTGGCAAGGCTGACCTGGCAGTGTGAGCCCGGGGACGCAGTCACCGTCAGCCCGACCGTGGCGCAGCCGATCATCACCGAAGCAGGCTTCGCCCTGGTGAGCGCCGAGACCTCCCAGGAGGCACACCGGCACCTGGACGACGTCCTTGCCCGCGCGGTCGTCAAGGTCGGGCCCGCGCGAACGGGGGCAACGTGATCAGCCAGCCACCATCCAGCCCCGCGGTCCCGGGCACCGTCGATCTCACCGACCGCTTGGGCCGCCCCCACCCACAGCTCGGCGTCTTCCTGCCCGCCGGCTTCCCCTCACCTGGCACCGACACCATCGTCCTGAGGACCGCGGCCGCCTCGGGTGCTGAGGTCCTCGAGATCGGCGTACCTCACCACGAACCCCACCTCGACGGCGCACTGATTGCGGCTGCCTACCGGCAAGCGCTGCGTGACGGCGTCGACATCTGCTCCACACTGGGCAGTGTCGAACGTGCCGCGACCACCACCCAGGCATCGGTGGTCGTCATGACCTACTGGGAACCGGTGCGTTCCTACGGACCAGAGCGCTTCGTCCGTGACCTGGCAGCGGCAGGCGCTGCAGGCGCAATGGTGGTTGACCTGCCGGCCCACGAGGCCGACCTGTGGTCCGGTGCTGCCAGGGCTGCCGGACTGCACGCCCCGCACCTGCTCTCCCGCCCGGCAGACCGCAGCCACCTCCTGGACGTCGCCAAGAGGGCGACCGGATGGATCTACGTCCCCGCATCCGTAGCCCCCACCGGGCACACGGGACCGATCGACGCGCAGGCCCTGGCAACGCTCATCAGCCGTGTCCGGGCCGCTACTACAACACCGGTCGTCACGGGGATCGGAATCTCGACACCTCAGAAGGCCGCGAGCATCCGACACTTGGTTGACGGCGTCGTCATCGGAACACCTCTCCTTCGAACCATGACCGGAGTTGGCCTATCCGAAGGCCTGCGTACCAGTGGCTCACTGGTCGGCGACTTCGCGGCTGCCCTTGTCGGACCGGGACGCCCTCGATCCAACCGCGCCCTGTACCCGGTCCTGTCGGACCCACGTGATGAGATCCCTCAGCAGGCCTCGCCGGCCCCGACGCCACTCCAGGAGAACCGATGTCCTTGATGCCCCGCGCACGCCGGACCGAGACCGTTCCCGCCACGCGTCGCCAGCCTCCGACCTCTCCCAAACCCGACTTCCGCGCGATCTTCTTGGAACCCCGGTACACGGACCCGGACCTGATCGCCGAACTTCAGGAGGAATGGGAGGAGGAGGCGGCTACCCCCAGAACCGGAACCCGCGGTGCCCGAAGCCGCTCCCACTGAAGCCCAACCGGAAAGGAAACACCATGCCCCTCCCCACGCTGTCCCCCGAACAGCGAGCCGCCGCACTTCAGACAGCCCTCCAGTCCCGCAAGGAACGGGCCTTGATACTCGACGAACTCAAGCACGGGAAGCGCAGCCTCGCAGAGGTGCTGGAGGACACCTCGGACATCGTTGCCAAGATCAAAGCCAAGCGGCTCCTGCAGGCCCTTCCTGGCGTCGGGAAGGTGCGGGCCCAGGCGGTCATGCACGAACTCGCTATCGCCGAGAACCGCCGCGTCCAGGGCCTCGGTCTCCGACAGCGGGAGGGCCTGCTGGCCAGGTTCAACTGAAGGGCACGGCGCAGCAGCTTGCCGTCGATGCACGTTCGATCCGGCAGATCGACAGCCGTTCCTCAGGGCGATGACGCGAAAGGGCGACAGGAGTTCTCGAACTTCTGTCGCCCCCCGCATACGAAGGTCATGGCCAGCCCCTACTGTCTGACCTTTGCCCGGGCGGGTCAGCAGGTTCGTGACACGCGGGGAGGACCGGGCCGGCCGGAGTAGCTGGGCTTGACCGCCGCCAGAGGGCCATGTCGCCAGGAGATCGCTCGCTCGGCTCCGGCATCAACCCGGGCCCTGCCCCGGAAACTCACGACATGCTGTCCGCCGGCCTTGACGTCTCACGCGGGCAGGGCTTCCACCAGATCCGGGTGGCAAGGCGACAGGCGAGGTGAACGGTATCGGTCCCTTCCTCCCACAGCTCGTAGATGCCGCCGTCGGTGTAGACCACGTTCACGGTCGTGCCCTGAGCAGGAACGGCCGAGCGGGCACCGCCCTTGCCGCCGAACACGATCCGAAGCCCGTGGTTCGAGGCACGGACACCAGGTACCTCGCGCAGCTCGGTGTGCGACCACTGATCGGCGTCCGGCTCGGTGCTGTGGACGATCGTGCCCTTGTCAGCGAACAGGGTGACCCAGGTCGAACGCTCCTCGGGGCTGACACCGCGAAGTCCGACGAACACCCGCCAGGCCGGCATGGGTGTGCCTTCACGCTGGGCGGTCACCGTTTTGATGGGGCCGAGCAGGTGACCGGTTCGGATCACGTTGCGGCCGAAGGTGTTGACGCCGTCGACGGTGACGTGGTCGCCCTCGGCGAAAGAGGCGAGTATCTCGGGCAGTTCAGGCACAGGGGGTCCTTCGGGAGTACGGCATGTCGAGCTGGGATGGCCGAGCGGCCCGGCGGGTGTCCGGAACCGTCTGGCTTTCCGGTCTGGTCGGACGCAGGCCGGAGGCGAGCGTTGAGCACCAGGACTGCCTGGAGGTGGGGCAAGTCGCGCGGCGGTCGTGCCTCCCACCCAGGCGGGCGATCACCGGCCGGTGCCGGTGCGGAGCCGCAACAGGGGCGGACGCGAGTTTGGCCGCCGCCTGCGTCGCCATCTCGGTCAGCTCGGGAAGCTGTTCGACGGTGTCCGGGACACGGTGTGCCATCAGGATCGGTTCGTCCTCGATGACAGACAGCTCGACCCGGAGCATCCCCTTGAGCTCCTTGCGGACCTCGTCCTCAGGTACGTCCCACGCGCTGACGCCTCCGGTGGCCCGCCAGAGCTCAGCAGCCACGGCGGACGCCTGATCCCACAACGGTGCGGAGAAGCTTCGGTGGCCGGCCCGAGGCGCGCCCTGGGCGAGGAAACTGATGAGGGTCATCAGGACGTCGCCGCGGAAGGCGCGAGCGCGTGCACGCATCGTTGCCGGTGTCTCCTGGTCGAGCTGGCCGGACAGCTGGACGAGCAGCGACCGGCGCCAGGAGCCGAGGGCCCGGGCAGCTCGCGTGGCCAGGCGCTCGAGCTCTGTCATGACGCGGACGAGGGCGGCGAGGTACCGGGCGAGGGACCGATCCTTGCCGTGGACTTTCAGGCGGAACCCGCCGGGACCGCGAGGCTCACTGCCGCTCTTCGCCGGCGCGGCGTCAAGCCTCCAGGGGCTCCCCGCCGAGGGGGTGCGTGCCTCAACATCATGGATACGTGCGAGCTCGCTGGCGATGGCGTGATGCTGCCGGGCGCGTGCGCGGCGGGAGGCCGGAAAGATCAGTTCGGCAACGAAACGGCCAGGGCCGAACTCGTAGATGCGCTTGACCTTGACGTGGGTGTGAGGGGCCATGAGGAGTGTCCCTTTCGTGGGGGGCCAGGAACGCAGGGGAGAGCGGGGACGGCTGCGCCTTGGGAGAGGTACACAGGGTCATCCGGCATGCGCAGCTCCGTCGCGGGGGTTCAGGAACGTGGTGAAGTGGGCCTCGCGTGCTCGACGGGACCGGATCTTCCGGTGGATGGCGGCCTCTGCGGTGCGCAGGCGGTCCCGATCCCGGTTGAGTATGGTCCGGGTTTGCGGTGCGTTGGCCTTGGCCGCTGCGATGCGCAGGGCCTCCAGGTCGGGCCGGGACAAGAAGAGCGCGGCGAGGGCGCGCATGATGGCGGCCGCACGCTCGGCGGTGATCGTGGGCGCATGCACGGGAACGTCTGCCGTGTGGATGTCCGCGACGCTGGATTTCACCCAGCCGCCGATCATCTGCACTTGGTTGACGGCCGGCGCTCCGGCGCGTTCCTCAGTGGGCCGGCTTTGATCGAGAGGCACTCCCCAGCAGGCGTACAGGCCGCCAGGAACCGGTGAGAAGTCGTAGATGTTTGGTCCGAAGGTGACCAGGCCCATGCGGATCCGTGGCCCGGTGATCTCGTACACGACGCGCCCGGGCTGTCCGTTGACCTCGTACTCCCGCGCGAGGAACTCGCCGAGGTGTTGTCCGCTGAGGGTAACGGGGTGCAGGCGGACCGGCAGGTCCTGCAGTGGTCGGAGGGCGGGCTGGAACCGGCGTACGGCGCCGACGAGCTGGGAGCTGCTTTTGCGTACGGCTGCACGCTGCGCGCGGACCGCTGTCAGGTCGGCTTCCAGGACGGCGATCTTGCGTCGCTCGTGAGCGACGTGGTCGGCCGCGATCTGCCGGATGGCGGCCGCGACGAGAACCTCCCGGTCCGGCCGCCGCCACCAGTGCTCCACGAGTGCGGTGACCACGGCTTCGATCACCGCCCGTGCGCCGTCGGGGACCCGCCGGGTGGAGGAGTCACCGACAAGAACCCGCAGGCCGGTCGACGCCAGGTGAGTGTGGCGGCGCAGTGTCACCGGATCGAGGGCGTCGGTGGAGCCGTGGACTCTCACGCCGTTGACGACGGGTTCGTCGACGCGCGGCGTGTAGGTTCGCACCCGGCCGGGTCCGTTGCCGAGCTGCACGATCACGTTGCGGTCGGTGAGCGGGCCTTTGTGGGTGGTGACCGGAACCACGGTGAAGGAGCCTCTGAGCCGTCGGCCGGTGACGGTGTACCGGGTGCGGCCGTGTTCCAGGACGCTCGTCTCGACGGCAACGATCGGTGTTCGGGGGAGACGGACTTGGAGGTTGAGGATGGTGGGCGACGAGGGCATGGGCCTTCCGGTGCGAGGGGTCAGAGGGAGAGCCTGACACGCAGGTTCTCCCGGGCCGGCTCTACGGCGATGGCGATCTCATTCAGAAGGCTCGCGATTACCGTGTGGGTGAGGGCCGTGAGGTGGTCACGCCGGCGACCGCCGTGGTGGGTGACCAGCACGGTCAGTGACCAGGGCCCGTTGTCCTCGTCGTCCTCGGACTCCCACGGGAAGGTCACCGCGTCCGGCAGGGGCTCGAAACCCTGTGCACGGAAGTACTTGGCGACCTCGTCGCGGAGCTCCTCCCACAAGGAGTCGGGCACGGCGTAACGGCCGGGCTTCACATCCGCCAGGGGGCTTCCGTCGCGGTTCCGCCCGCACTGGGGGCACAACTCCTCAGACTTGGGCTGATAGGCGGGCTGAGCATGGTGGCTGCACTTCCACATCAGGCCGGCCGTGACGGCGGCCTCGCGGATGGCATCGGCACTCGCAGCGTCGGAGTGAGCGATGAGCTTCTCGAGGGTGCTCTGGGGCACAGGTGTCCTGTTCTTCTGATGCGGATCTCGAATTTCCCCCAGGGCGGCTCTTCGTTCCCCAGTCGGTTGCTGTCGGCAACTGGAGTCGGGGCCGCCCGCTCGTGGAGTGTGCGGGCCGCGCCGAGCGGTCAAGGGCGCCTTCGGCGGCGCTTCGCGCTGGGCTCTGCCCACCCTGGACAGCTCGCCCCGCCCCTGGACCTGTCTGGCTATCGGCCGGCCCCTCCGCTGTGGCGCCCGACCGCAGGTCAGCGCCCAGGGGGTGGGGAGTTTCGGCGAGCAGGTCTGTCCCACCCCCAAGCGCCGGGTGGGGAGATTCGTCGAGCCCCATCACTGGGGCCGTTGTTGCCGGTCGGGGCCGGCCGTCGGTGTGTCGGCGGCGGTTGATCTACGGGATCCGCTGGCGGTGGCGACCCGGTTCGACAAGCTCGCGGTTCGCTTCGAGGCAACCGTCCTCATCGCCGCGATCAACGAATGGCTGTGACCTGCCCGAAGTGTCAGCCCCGCGTGTCATTCTGGCCGCGATCAGATCAGCGGGTTGAGGGAGACAGGGCCGATGGGAGCTGCGTACTACCGGGCCGAGTGCGAGAGCGGTGACCACATCGAGGATCCGTCCGAGGATGCGCTGCTCATGCTGATCGACGACCTCAACGACTTGGACAACACCTTCGTCGTCATCCAGCCCGACGAGGACGATCCAGCCTGGTTCACCTCGGTCGCGGTCTTGGACGAAGGCGGCTACGAGGTCGTCCGCCGCGACACCACACGCCTCGAACACGACGTCGCCACCGAGACGAGCATCGATCAGATCGCCCGCGACCTCACGATCTGGATGGCCGCCCGCGACTTCCCCGGACGGCCCACACAGCACACCAGCAACTTCTAATACACGCCCCAGCCCGGTCGCCCCGTATGCCTGCCAGTCCTCCCACGAGAGCGCCTCGGCCTCGGTGAGGACCACGACAGCCTCCCGGGGGCTGTCGCGAACGCGGGGATGGTCAGCGCCCAGGCGGCAGTCTGTTCGAGGGTCTGCCTGCCGTCCAGGACCAGTCGCATCCCCCACAGGGCAGCGTCGATCCACGCCGGACCGCGCATCGCCCAAGCCCAGTCGATCATCCGGGCCGCTGCCCGGCCGTCAGCGGCCCGGCCCCGCTGCCGCGCTACTCGTGCGGCGGCGTGTCCGCGCTGTCCTCCTGCTCGATGCCGAGGGCCTGGGCGACCGTCTTGAACACCTCGGGGTCGACGGGCCTGGGGGAGTCGAACGGCCAGTCGATATCGACGATGGCATGGCGGTAGGGAATGTTGTGTGACTCGTTGGCGAGCAGGTCGAACAGGATGGGCGGCCTGCCCATTTCGGCGAGCAGGCGGGCGAGCTCCGGCCCTTCCGTACGTGTCTTCCCCTTGCCGCCGCGCCGGAGGTGCTTCTCGCCCATGAGCTGGCGCGCCAGGGCCTCGATGCCCGAGCCCTGGTCGGCGGCGCGCGGGGTGGTCAGGGCGCGGGCCTGTTCCGGGGTCATGCCGGTGGACGCGGCGAGGGCCCTCACGGTGGCGTCGGGCAGGCCGTGGCCGAGCTCGGCCACGCGCTTGGTCGCCGAGGCACCGGGCTCAAGGCCCAGGAGCTCCATGGCCCGGTGCTGCTGGACGCCGACAGCCGCGGCGACGCGCTTGACGTAGCCGTCGAGCTGCTCGCCGGCCTGGGGCGAAGGAGCGCCAGCGATCCGGGCCGGGAGGCCGGACTGCCGACCGGCGCGGGCGGCGACAGCGGCGCGGGCCTGGTCCAGGGTGATGCCGGGGTGCTCTCGCTTGTATGCGCGTACCGCGCGGTCCTGCTCCCGCTTACGGGGGTTGGTCATGACGTCTCACGTCCCTTTTGTCCGGCCTGCTGCCCCACACGCGCCGGCCGTCCAGGAGGAGGGCATGACGGGTTCGCTCGCGCGAGTCTCAGACGTCTGCGGTCCCCTTCGACGGTGTGGGCGTCGAGGTGGATGTGGACCGGGCGCGGCGCGGTTGCCCTTCGTGCGCCCATCATTGTAAGAGGTCAGTGCGCGCCGCGGCAGCCGTGGGTGGCGGGGTCTGGATGGCCGGGAGGCCGAACAGAGCGGCGGTCTGCACGGCGAACGTCCGAGGGAAGACGGGCCCAGGGGCGCCCGGCGGCGCCCCGGGGAGCTGTCATGTGGTGGCGTCCGGCGTGGGGTCGTCCTTCGCCTCGGCCGCCCGGATCTGGGCCATGGCGGTCCGCAGCTCCGCCTGGCCCCGGATGCGGACTCGGGTCCACTGCGCGTCGTCGTCGACGTCGGCGGGGATGCGCAGGATCTCGCCGCCCATGCGAGTGGCCGTGGTCATCAGGTGGTAGACGAACCCGCTACGGGTCTCTCCGGCCCCGATGTGGTCGGCCAGGTACCCGTACGAGCTGGACCTGTTGGGGTTGAAGCTGCGCCAGGTGTGCCCCGGCAGAGTCGGCGGCGCGATGTACGCGGCAGGCGGGGTGGTGGTCGTGGTCGACATGGTGGGTTCTCCTCAGTGAAGCTGTGGTGGGCAGGGACCCAGGAGCGCAGCGGTGAGGCGCCCCGGGCGTGTCGAGCGGTGACGGCGTACCTGGTCCGCGGATTGGTGACCTCCTCGCAGACGCTCCGGGCGGCGCTGCGCACGGTCCCCATGACCTCCTCGGCCTGGGCGGGCGTGAGCCGTTCCGCGTCCTTGCGGGGCCCTCCTCGGCCTCCACCACCGCGAACACGGCGGCGTAGATTTCCGCGGCCAAAAAGACATCCGCCCTTGACCCGGCGGGCAATCGGGCCCCTGGCGGGCCGCAGCGACCTTGCCGAGAAGGGGCCGTGGCGCGGCAGGGGGAGGGGGGTGCCGCGCCCCGGCGGTGGTCGACTCAGCGGGCGTCGTAGACCACGTCGTCGTTGACCGTGATGTGCAGGGGGACGGTGCCTCGCGGGCTGAGCAGGTCGGCCGGGATGTCGCCGGTGTCCGGGTGGACGGAGACGATGAACTGGCCGCGCTCGGCGTCGATGTACGCGTGCACCGCGAGCCCTCCCACCCGGAGCGCCTTGGTCCTGGCCCCGTCCTCGTCCTCGAGGTACGCCGCCCGGTTCAGCTCATGGGCGCGCTGCTCGGCCTGCGCTCCGGCCGGCTGTTCCGTGCCGCACTGGTAGGTGCCGTTCACGGCGGCGCACGTGCACGCGCCCTCGTTGCAGCAGTCGGTGTATCCGTCGTCGACCGCGTCGTAGTCGACCAGGTGGCCGCAGTCGGTGCAGTGTTGGACGGGCAGGAAGACCCGGTAGTCGGGCTCGACCAGATCGTCCCGGGTGTACTGGCGGCCCTCGGGGCGGAGGGCCTGGTCCCAGGTGATGACGTTCCCGCGGCCGCCGTACGCAGTGATGGTGCCGAACCGGCCGTCGGAGGTGCGCTGAACGCGGGTGTCCCAGGGCAGAATCGGGGTCGTGGCGGTGTTCATGAGTGCTGGTCCTTCTGTGAGAGCGGAAGGCGGAGCCAGGACGCACTGTGGGGCGCGCCCCGGCAGATGAGTCGGTCAGGAGTCGCCGAGGAACCGCTAGCGAGGGCCGGAAGGCGCAGAGGGGACAGCGGCCGCGAATGCGTGGCGCGAGGCGAGCTCAGCTCGGCAGCTTGTCGGAGACGACCATGCGGCCGTCACCGGCGAAGTGATCCTCCACGGTGAAGCGCTGCTCCAAGCGTTCCCGGACGGCGTTCAGTTTCCTCTTTCGGAGCGAACCGTCAGAGCGCCACGTCGCGTGGCTCTCCACGTAGTCCACGACCACGCCGAGCGTGTGCGAGGTTCGGACCTGGACGCCTTCGGACCAGCGCTGCCCGGAGCGGCGCCCGGTGGAGGTCCGGCTCAGGCTGAATTCCTTGCCGAGGTAGTTGCGGACGGTGGAGTAGGTGGCCTTGGCCATGAGGGGTTCCTTCCCTCCCGGAGAACTCTTAAGAGTGTATAACAAGGTAGCGCTATCTGCAATTATTAAGAGTTCAAGGTGTACCCCGCGCTTCGGCCGATGCCGTGGCCGCAGAGCCGCACCGGCGCCATGGGGTCGCCCGGGGAGCGGCAGGGTCCCCGCGGCTGCGCTGTGATGGAGTGCTTCTCTCCTGCTGCCTGGGGCATTTGCCTCCTTCCGGAGGGCGAGCGCGACAGCTGTCGGGGCGCGGCGTCGGGCCGAGCGCTTGCCGGGTGTGCAGGAGGTTGTCGTGGCCGGCGCGGTCACCGAGTGTGACGTGGAGCTCGTGCGCGTGGAGTGCGCGAGTGACTTCGGAGACCCATTCACGCTTCGCGAGGCCCTGATGTTCGTGCTCCGTGACGCGGTTGCTGGAGTCAGGGCCAAGGTCGAGGCCCTCGTTGAGCGCCTCGACCGGATCGATTGCGCATACCTGCGGACCCGCTGAACCTCAGCGGATGCCGCGCCCACTTGGCGCGCAGGTCCGCCTGGCGGGCCTCAGGCGAGTTTCGAGCGTCTCGCGGGCCGTGGGCTGGGCGGTGGCCGTCCGGCAGTCCGGGCGCGGCGCGGAAGGACCTCTTCGCGTCATCACGAGTCACGAAGTCACCGTCACCGGCCTGGAATCCGCTGATGGCTACGCGCAGGCTCATCTGTCGTGGGCATCCCTGCCGCCCGGGTTGAGCGACCCTACGCGGGCCTTCGCCGTCCGACAGTCACGGCCTGACCCAGACGCCATAAGGAGAGGGAACTTGGACGCACACGAGAAGCTCGCGGCAGCGCTGGACCACCTCGGCGAACATGAGCGCACGGCACTGGTGAACGGCTACCGCAACGCGGTTCTCGACGAGGCTGCGAACGTCCTCGACGACACCGACGACAACAGGTGTGGGATGGCCGACTGCTGCGGCCTTCATGCAGAGGACTTCGCGGAGATCGTCCTTGCGATGCGTGCTGTGTAAGGGGCCATGGGTGGTGGCGGGCTCTGGTGGCATCCGTGCTCAGCCCGTGTGGCGGGGGGTCTCTGTCGGGTCTCTTGTGTTGGGTTGTGGATGTTGGTGGGGGTTCGTTTCGCCGTGTGCTGGCTGGGGTCGGCGCCGGCGTGCGTGCGCGGCGGCTTGAACTCCCGGCGTCAGGCGGCGTTCTGAGGTGCAGTGCGCCTGGGGCGCTGCCTGTGTGGCGTCCGTGCCTCGGTGGATGGTTCGGTTCGGGGTGGGGTGGGTGGGGGCTTCGGGGGTGTTGGTGGTGTGTGGCGGGCTTGCCGGGGTGGTGGTCTGCCGGGCGGCTGGGGGTGGGGTGTGCGGGGGTGGGTAATCCATTCCTCTTAATTCTTGCGTAACGTGGTGATGGTGATGTAGTCTTTAAGTGTCACCGGGGGTTCGGGATGGCGGGTCGTGAGGCTGATGTCGTCCTGCCCGGTGGCGATCGGACCTGCCCGGTTGATCCCCGGTGCGGGTTGAAGGAGGGAAAGCGCGCCCTCTGGAGCTCGTGGTGTCAGCAGCACGCCCCCGGTGAGGGGGAGGAGCGGGGAGCAGTACCCGCACGACGTGTCGGTGGGGAGGTGAAGCGCCCCCAGCGGATCTGGCCTGGCCGACACGCGCCGCTCGCGGTTCCTGGGGAGGGACCGCGAGTGGCCCGGCCGCCGGTCGGGAAGGTGATGGGCAAGCCCCCCTTCACGGGGGCCCTACCTGATCCGGTCCCTTCCGGCGTCCGGAAAGTCCTTGTGGAGCAGTCTGGTTAGCTCGCCCCGTTGTTGCGGGGAGGCCGCGGGTTCGAATCCCGTCGAGGTCACTGGCGGCGCCCCTGTCATCCCCCCCGTCGGGGGTGCCGCTCTCAGCTTTCCGTCCCTGCGCGCTCCCCACGGCGCGCAGAGGTGATGGCTCCCACCCCCCACCAGGAGCGCGATCGCCGAACCCACCGCCGCCGTCCGGGCCCCAGCCCCGGGCGGCGGCGGTGCTCCCACACCTCGCCACCAGCCCCTTTCCCCAGCACGTGCCCTGGAGCGCCCCGTGATGCAGGTTTTCGTTCCCGCTCTGCCCTGTACCAGGGTGCCCGCCTACTGCACCCTCGCCGACGCCCACAGTCCGCACGACTGGAGCATGTCGGACAACTGTCCGGAGGTGCTGCACTGCTACGGCCGCAGCGTCACGCCCGAGGGGCGGAAGGTCGGCTGGCCCGGTGGTACCGCGGAGCCCGTGTCGGGCCTCATGGATGTCTGCCAGAACCACCCTTCCGTCATCGACCAGGAGCCGGCATGACCACGATCTCCGCACGCAGGACACTCAGCGCGAGCGGCGGCACGTCGTGGGAGCGTCTCATCGACGGGGTCCGCTACTGGTTCGACGCCACCGCGTACTCCGTCAAGGTCTTCCGTCTCAACCATGAGGGTGGCGACCTGGTCCACCACTGGCGGGACACGCCTCAGGTGACCGGCCCATACGACCGCGCCGACTCCGCGACGCGCCCGAAGCCGGGCGAGGTGGCGTGGACGCGTCACTGGGACCCGCGGAACACCGGCCGGATGTACTGGACCGCCTGTCGCGTCTGCGGCGACGTGGTGGAGGTGACAGACCAGCAGCTGATCGCGCGGCACGGCACCGGCTACGGAGCGCGCACGTGCGACGGAACCGGCACCGCCGCCACCTTGAAGGCCGCGCTCGTACGGGAGGCCGGCTTCTGCCCGCGGGAGGAGAAAGTCCGCGCCGCCGTCGACCGCTGGCTGATGAGCTGCAAGGGGTCCCAGACCCTGTCCGACGGCAGTACCGAGTTCTGCCACCACCCGCTGTGCGGGCGGAACCTGGACGCGGGACTGCGCTGGACGCTCTCGGGCTGGAAGAAGCACTGACCCCTCCACCTCCGTGCGCGCTGTCCCTCTGCGCAGAGGCGACGGATTCTCAGGGAGCGCGATCACCGAACGCCGCCGCCCGGGCCTGCCCCGGGCGGCGGCGCTTCGTTCGGCACTCGCCGTCCCAGCCCTGTCTGCCTGTGGTGTCCCCTGCTGGCCTGCGTGTTTGCGGGTCGTGCCGGTCGTTCGCGGTGTCCTCCGGCTGCGGTCGGTCGCCTCTCTGGGCGGCTCCGGCGGCGCTCTCGGTCGGTGGCCGTTCGGCGTCACCCTGAACTCCGCACGGCCCGTGCCCTTTCCTGCGCACGTGTTCGCGTTTCCCGGTGGCGCCCGGGCCGTTGGACGGTATGGGCCTTGGCGTCATGAAGGTGCCGGCCGTGGGTGGAGGAGAGAGGTTCGTATGGGCGTAGCGCAGGCGGAAGAGCTCGCGGATCCGGTGGAGGCAGAGGGGGAGCGGTACCGGCGGGTGCTCCTGACGCACCTGACGAGCTGGGTGCAGGAGGCCACGGAGGTGGTGACGGACCCGGCCCGGTGTGACAGCGCGAGCCTGGAGGCGGCGCTGAGCGAGGTCAACGGGGTTGTCTTCGAGATCGAGATGGAGAGCGATCGCAGGCCGTTGGGCCTGGAGGCCGGGCAGCTCCTCATGGCAGCGGAGCTGATGATGCGCCGGGCCATGGGATATGCCGGCCGTGACGCGAAGGCGCAGATGCGATGTTCGCGGGCGGCGGCGGAGCTGCTGAACGAGGCGTACGAGGCCTTCAAGACCCGCGACGAGGACTGACCTGCCCGCGCTGTTGTGCCGCCGCCTCCGCAGTGGTGTTCGCCGCCTGGCGGCTGGGGTTGTCCGGTTCCGGTCCGGGCGCCAGCCCGCGGGCCCTACGGTGCTGCGGTGAGCATCGAGATGCCGCCGGTCGGCGGGGACGCACTGCCGGAGATCGACGAGGTGCTGGCCGGGGCCCTGACTGCGCAGGGCGAGCCGGGTGTACGGGCCTTGGGCCTGCTTCTCGACGCGCGCAGGATCCTGGCCGGTGACTTCCTGCAGCGGCCCGCCGAGGTCGCGGAGTCCTGCCTGCGGGGCGCCGCGGACGCCCTGCTGAGTCTGCCGGGCGCACCGGATGCGATGGGCCTGAAGTCCGCGGCCGTGGGCCTGCTGGACGCGGTCGACGCCCTCCCCGTTGCGGGCCTGCCCGCCGCCGAGCTCGCCGGTGCGCCTGCCGACGAGCCCGTCACCGCCGCAGGCGACCCGGTGGCGGGCGGGGAGAAGGACGTTGCCGGCTGCGCGCTGGCCGGCGAACGCACGCAACCCGCCGCCGCGCCGCCGGTACCCTCCGGCCCGCCTGCGGATAGGTCCGCCGACGCGGCTGCGGGCGCCGTACACGCGAGGCGAATGACGCGGGTGCGTCAGGCGGCGGAAGTGCTGCGCGGGCAGCTGGTGCGGCCGGGCGGCTTCCACCGGGCGCGGGCGGCGGGGATCGCCGAGCGTCTGATGGGCGTCGCGCTGGGCAGCACGCAGGAACGGGCCCTGGACGTGTGGGGCGAGGTGTACGGGTTGACCTCGGGAACCCTGCACGGCGCCGGAGCCGATCCGGCCCGCACGGCCGCCCTCTACGAACAGGTTCTCGCCGCCGCCCGGGACCTGCTGGTGCCGCTGCCCGGCCGCGCCAAGCGGGTCCTGGAACTTGCCGCTCTCACCGGCCCGGGTGAGAAGGAGGCGCGGGAGCTGGCCGGCTGGGTGGACCCGCGCGCCGAGGCGTACTTCTTCCGCTCGGGCCCGGCCCCGGCCTGGCTGGACGTCCTGGACGAGCACGTGCCGCACCTGCTGCTCGCCGACGAGACGACCGGTACGTGGCCGGCCGCCCCGTTCCTCGAGCACCTGGCCGCCGCCGCGCCGCAGGCCGCCCGGCCGTGGCTGGCCGGGCACGCCGTCCAGCTCGCCGCCGCCGGCCCGAACGCGCTGATCGCGCTGCTGAGCCCGGACTTGGCCGGCGCCCTCACCCCCGCCGGCGTCCGGTCCCTGCTCCCGTACGTCCTGGTTCCGGCCCCGGCCGGGGAACCGACCGAACAGGCGGGCTGGCCGCGCGGGCTGACGGCCCGCTGGGCGGGCACTCTCCCGATGGCTGTGCGTGACGGGGACTGGGTGTTCGTCGTCGAGGGGCTCTTGAAGGACGTCGTGGACTCAGGCTTCCTGGCCTTTCAGGCCATGCTGAAGCGCGGTCATCTCGCCCAAGAACCGGCCCCGGATGGCGCCGGCCGCCAGGAGGCGCGCGCCGAGCTGGAGGCGGAGAACGCGATCAAGCAGACATGGGCTGTGCTCCTGCCCGAGCAGGACGTCATCGCCCTGCTGCGGGAGCTGGTGGCGACCGTCCACCGCCCGGGTCTGGGGCCGTTTGGCTGGGCCCGCGCGGTCCGGGGCGCGCTGGCGGGCCTGCTGCGCCGCAACATCGAGGCGGCCGGTCACACGGCCTTCGCCACCGTCGACCTGGACGAGGTCCGTCTCCGGGGCGAGGAAGTCCCCTTCCAGAGCATGGTCCTGGGCCCGTTTCTCGGCCCGTTCCTGGCCCGGGCGGTCCTGGACCTCGCCGCGGCGGACGCCGCGGCCGGTGTCCCCCTGCCCGAGCGGACGCGGGCATGGCCGCGGATCGCCGCTGCGGACGCGCACCTGCACGACCGGCTGCTCGCCTCCCACCTGGCCGCGCACCCACCCGCCGGCACCGGCACCGCGGGCGCGGCGGAGTGGTGGGACCGGGCGGTCGAGGTCACCGCGCGGCTGCTGGCCGTCCGCCCGACGCCGGAAGGCGCCCGGCTGGCCGCCCGGGTGCTCGAGGACTGCCCGCCCGAGCGGGCCGACGGCCTGGAACAGCGGGCGCGAGCGGAGCTCGGCCCGGCCCCGTCCGCCGCCGAGGTCGACAAGGCCCTGCCCGCCGGCACCGGCCAGGCCGACGGCACCGCGGAGCCGCCCGCGTCCTGGCTACGGGTGCGGGACTGGTCGCCGGTCCTGCCCGCGCCGCTGCTCACCGGCTTCGCCCCGTTGCTCACCGCGCTGCGCCGCCTTCAGCCGGCCGGACCTGCCGACCCGCGCGCCGTGGAGCGCCCCGCGCGGTTCAAGGACACCGTCGCGCTGGGGCAGGAGGACCTGCGCGAGCTGACCGCCGCGGCGGGCCCGCTCGCGGCCGCCGACGCCCTCGCCGCCGCTCCTGATGCGGGCGCCGACGGCTACGCCCGCGTCCTGCAGCGCCTCGTGGGAGCCGACCCCGGCGCATGGACCGCCGACGTGCCCGCTGTCCTCGCGGCCCTGGCCCGGCCGGAGCTCGGCGCGTTCTATCTCGCCGCGGCGGCCGACGCCGCCACCGGGAACCGGGCCGGCGTCCTCCCCGCCGGCCCGGTTCCGGCCGCCCTCGCCGCCCTCACCCTGCGCCGAGCCCTGCCCGTCCCCGCGACCAGCCAACAACCCTCCGCCGCAGTGGTGTACGCCGACCGGGCCCTGTTCGATCTGCTGAACGTCGTGTGGCGCACCGGTGCCGACCTCGCCGGCGACCTGCCGGCCGTCCTGGACCACCTGCGTGCGCTCACCGAGCCCCTCACCCGCCCTGCCGCACCGCCACCGCCCGCGGACAGCCCGGACACCCCCGCCACCGACTTCGCGCACGCGAGCCCCGCCGACGATCGCGCGTGCGGGGAGGAGCTGCCCGGTGACCTGCCGGACTCACACCCGGCGGTGCGCGCACTGGACTGCCTGCTCGAGTACGCCGTCAGCCGGGCCCCCGCGGACGGCGAGATGCCCAGCGACGTCCTGCACCTGCTCGCCGGCATCCTTGCCGCCCGCCCGGGCGACGAAGCGGTCGCCGAGGCGATCGCCGCGCGGCTGCCGGTCCTTCACCGCCGCGCCCCCGCCTTCACCGCCGCTCACCCCGAGCTGTACGCGCTCGACCCCCACCGGCCCTCGCCGGCCGCCGCGTGGCTGAGCCGACCTGGTCGCCTCGACCCGCTGCTGCTCGCCGCCCTGGACCGCAGCCAGCTTCTGGCCGCAGTGCGCGAGGGAATGCCCGCTGCGGCCACGCGTGTGGCGTTCGCGCTGCTGGACGGCCACCGCGACCTGCTCGGCGATCCCGCGACCGCCTGGCGCGAGTTGGCCGCCGACCCGGGCGGCGCCGCGGCGGCCTCCCGCCTGCTCATGCCGCTCGCCCTGGGATCGCGCGGGCGCCCAGGCCCCGGCGATGCCGCACCGGACCCGGTCGCCCGCGCCGCCGTGGACGCCGCGCACGTGTGGTGGACAGCCGCGCTCGACGCCGGCCTGCCGCCCGGCTCTCTCGCCGACGCCGGCTACTTCGCCGACCTCGCCCTTCCGGACGCCGTGTGGCTGCCCCTGGCCCGGCGCAGCGCCGAGCACACCCCGGCCCAGACCGAAGCCGGCGACGTCGCCGCCCGCGCCGCCGGCCACCCGCGCAACCCCGACGCCCTGCTCCTGGCCACACACCTGCTCACCCGCCCCGCCCCCGCCCCCGAGTACGACGCCGACGTCCGCCGGCATGCCCGGGCCCTGCTCCAGGCCGCCGTCGCCCTGCCCGCGGCCGAGCGCCCCGCCCAGACGGAACAGCTGCGCCTGGCCCTGGTCGAAGCCGGCGAGGTGGACCTCGCCCAGACGATGCCGGCCGGAGGCGCCCCTCGGTCGGGAATGGTCGGGGGATGACCGATGAGCACCCCTCCAGCCCGACGCCCGATCCGGCGCCGGGCCCCGGCGGCCCGGACGAACCGCACACGCTGACCGCGCCGCGCCGACTCGTCGTGGAGGACGCCATGTTCTGCGCTCCCGGGCTGCCGGGGACGTTCCGGCTGCAGCTGTTCACCGCTCCCGGAACGCGCCCGGTCGCGGTGGCGACGCAGATCGGCGACGAGGAGAGGATGGGGCTGATGAACGGGGTGGAGAGGTACGCGGGCGCGGTGTGGGAGCGGCGTTCGGCTGCGGGACGTTGGTCCGGTTGTGCATCGTGGCCGGTGGGCGGGTGGTGACGGGCCGGACGCCGATACGGAAGGGCCTCCGGATGAGCTGGCAGCGTGGCGGGTTCGAGTCGCACGAGGGCACGGTAGGAGTGCTGCTGGCCGACGGCAGCGAGCCGGGCCCGGTCTACTTCGACCTGGGCAGCGGTGGCCACGTCCACGAGACGACGGACTGGGACGCGTACGACGGCGAGCTCCGCAGCCTGACCGCGACGAGCATGCGGGGCCGTTGCTCGTGCGGCTGGCGCGGCGAGAAGACCGTTCCGATCGACTGGGACCTCGTCAGCCGCGATGGTGCTGACGCGCACGACACCACTGGGCCCGAGCGGGACTGGAAGTCCCACATGGACCAGGTGGCCGCCCGAACGGTGCCGCTGCCCGACGAACTGACCGCGCTGCTGCGCCGCCTGCCCCAGCTCCTCGATGAACTCGTCGACGACGAGCCGCTCGCCGTACTGCGTGCCGTGGGCCTCCTGGAGACGATCGTCGCGGAAGCCGGGCCCGTCGCGGCTCGGATCGTCAGCCGACGCGACAGGGCGGACCTGCCGCAGATCGCCGAGGCCCTCGGAATGACCAAACAGGCCGCCGAAGTCCGCCTCTCCCACTACGAGTTCCTGGACCTCTGAGCCTCCGGCGGCGGGTCAGCGGCCGTACATGCTCCCGCAGTGCTCGGCCGCGCCCATCGGCGCATCGATCCGCCGCGCCTCCCGGCCCAGCTCCCGCATCTGCGGGACCTGACCGCTCGCCGGCGGCCGCTGCCGCCCGCCGGCCGGACCTGCCCGCCATCACCGCCTGCGCCCGCCGCACCACCCCGGCCCCACGCCCAGCCCCCTGACCCCGGCGCCGCCTCGGCAGCGTGTTCTGGGGCCGCCGGGCGGCGTGCCGCCTGCCCGCCGGGAACGGCGCCGTCCCGGGATGGACGTGGACGTGGGTTAGGTGGCGGAGGTGTAGGTCCAGCCGAGGTGCTCGCACAGCTCCACGACCGTCTGGCGTGTGCCGGGGGAGAGGTGGGCGGGGATTCCGACGGCCGCTTCGAGGACGTCCGGTGTCTCCAGGCTCTGGCGGAAGACGGCCACTGCCGCGAACGGGTAGTCGGCGCCGAAGTGCTCGCTGGCGGCGAGCCGGCCGGCCCACACTGGGGCCGACCGCATCCAGGCGGCGCCGTAGCGGGAGATGTCGACGGCCAGGACAACCGGCGCCCCGTCCAGCGACCGCCCTTGCTCCCCCTTCGCCGCCCCGCGCCCGGCCTGGAACACGGCGTACTCGGCCGACGCCAGCGGCCCCTGCAGCTCCCCGCCGCTCACCTGCCATGTCAGCGGCCCGTTCCTGGGGCGGGCTCGGACTGTGATTTCCAGCGGGACGACGTTCTTCGGGTCCTCGACTGCGACCACCACCACGGCGGCCGCCTGGCCGCCGCAATCCAGCACGGCCGACTGACGGCGGGCCGCGTCCAGGACCTGCTCGGCCACCTCATCCCGCAGCCGGGACGGATAGGCGCTGAACTCCAGCTCCACCCGCACATCCCCGGCCCCCTGCTCGGCCTCGATGCGTTCGGCGAGCGCGCTGATGCCCTGCGGGCTGACGGCCGTCACCTCCAGCCCCGCCACAGGGCTGTCCCCTGCGCCTGCGCGGGCAAGGAGGAAGTCGGGGTTCGGGATGCCGGGCCTGCCGAGCGTGAACGGGATGCCCGCCCCGGCCAGCGCGCGGGCGACGACGAACTCGCCGCGCATCTCCAGCAGCTGGCCATGGCTGCGCAGGCCCGCGAACTCGACCCGTTTACCGCGCCAACGCGGATCCTCGTCCGCGACGTGGTCGACACTCTCGAGCACGTCCTCGAGAGCGAGCGCGGCGGCGGCGACCGCCGGCTCCGCTTCACCCGGCCATCCGGCCACCGGATGCCCCTCACCCGCGCCCACCAGCCACCGCTCCAGCGCCGGCCGCTCCTCGGTGACCGGGCCGGCCTCGCCGGGCTGCGGAAACACCCCGAACGGACCGCGCTGTCCCGGCGACGAGGCGCCGAGCTCGGGAGCGCCGCCCTTGCGGCGGTGATAGTCGGTGAACATGGGGCCTGCCTCGCTGACGAACAACCGGGGCAGCGATTCTCCCAGCACCCTCACCCCGCGACCGCGCACCACAGGGGAACCGAAGCCCGCCCGAACTGGGCACGGTAGCGGTGTCCCCCTTCGCTGCTCCGGCTCCTGGCCGACCGGGCGTCGCCGCGGGGACTTCGCGCGACAGGGGCGAAGGCGCCGGCTGCCCTGGCGCTCCCGCCGCCGCATACCGAACCCTGCTGCACGCAGCGGCGGACACCGTCGGCCGTCGCACAGGGCCCCGACGGCTGACGAGGTAACCGTTCCCGTTCGGCCGCAACGGCCGACCGCCTCACGAGGGCAGGGTGATGCCTGCCGCGGCCGCCCGGGCGTGTACGGCTGCGGCGCTCTCACCGCCGCGGAGCCAGCGGCGCGCGGGGTGACCGTCGAGAACCGTGTCCATTGCTGCAATCCCGATGCCGTAGCGCCGGCAGTCAGCGGCCTGCGACGCCGCGCTGACCCCGAGCGCACGGATCCAGCTCTCGGTCTCCCGCTGGGGCAGCAACAGACCGGCCCACCGAGCGGCCTGGGTCCGCAGGAACTCCGTGCGCATGGTGGGCGCGTAGCCCTTCAGGAAGACCAGGACCGTCTGCCTGGTGGCGGGCCGGGGCCGCCGCACCTGGCCGGCCGTGCCGCGCCCGGCGGCCCGGCGCTGTCCGAGACCGAGGTCCAGGCCCTCGCGGGCAGCGATCCAAGCAGCGTCGGGGCGGCCGGAGCGACGGCCGGCGGGCCAGCCGTCGGTGAGGTAGTCGTAGACGGCCTGCAGAGCGGGGTCGTCGAAGCGGGGCACGGTGGGCTCCTTCGTGGGGTGTTGCGGACATGACGAAGGCCCCGCTCACCAGAGGTGAACGGGGCCTTCAGGGCGGGCGCCGACGCTAGCGACAGGGCCCGGAAACACGAAAGGGGCGACCGAGGCCGCCCCTTGTCAGGCTGCGCGAGCATGCTGCGCGCGCAGCGGCAGCGTAACGAAATCGCTCGCCAGCCGCAGCTGTTGAGTCGAATCAGCACGTCAGACGCCCCGCGCATGCAGGTGTGCCGTGGCAGATCAGCAGCCCCTTTGGGAGGGCGCTCTTCCGGAGACGCTGCCGAGCGGGAAGACATCCCGCCCGTGCCTGCGACGCCGGGCGCGCCCTTCCCGGCCCGGGCCCGTGCCGCTGTGCTGCGCGTGGCCGCGGTGCACCGTGAGGCCGGCCGCGTTGATGATGAGTGGGTGTGGCGCGCGGGCCCGCGGGATCCTCAAGGACGGCCGTGCCGCTCGCCGCGGCCGGAGCGTGCGGGCCACTTCGGCCGGGCTGCCTACCCTTGGCCGGCGCTCCTGAGCAGGCCGCCCGTACGCTTCCGGGTGGTGGCGGCGGGACCAGCCCGGCCGCCGGGGAAGACGCGAACGTCGCAGGGTCGAGCAGGGGCGGGGGCTGACCGGGTCATGCCGTGCCGGAGCCGGGCCGCGTCGTGCGACTCCACCCGCAACGCCCCCGCCGCCGCCACACCGCCCCGCCAGCCGGCCCCGTTTTCGGCGTTCTGACGGCCGGGTCCGCTCCCGGAACCCGCGGAGCGCCGGCGACGACCTGGATGCCCCCAGGCACGGATCGCCGGCCGTCGTGCCATCGGCGGAGCTCGGTGATGGCGTCCTCAGCGCCGTGGCCCGTCGCGGGGACAACCCGGTGGTGCTCGCCGCCCCGCTGCGCCGGCCGCAGGAGCGCCCGGTGTCGATCAGGCGCTCGCGCACGCCGCAATTGCGGTCGGCCCGTCAGCCGCGAGCGACGCCCGCGCCGTCTCAGGTTTCTTCCAACTTGTCGACATTTAGGCGACTTTGACACTCCGTTGGGGTACTGCCATGTTCTGTCTGTCACCAACGGTGAACGAACGAGAGGTGATCCCATGGCGCGGCGGACCGAGTACGACGAGAGCCAGGCCGCCCAGCGGCTGAAGGTGCCGGTGACGGTGTTCCGGTGGGCACGGCACGCCGGGATCGTCCCGGCCCCGGACGCCTCCGCCGGGCAGTGGTCGCGGTCGGCCCTCGAGGCGCTGGACGCCGGCACCGTGAGGGCGTCGATGCCTGAGACGCCGGTCTCCGGCGGTGCGGCGGCGGACCGGATCGCCGACGCGCTCGGGACCCCGAACCCGACCTCGTACGGCGAGCGGGCGCACGTGACGGCGTTCGTGGTGCGGCGGTTCGTCGACCGCGGCCTGCTGGCCAACCTGAGCGCGAACCCGGACGGGACGCTGCACCACCCCGGCCAGGTCGAGGAGGTCTGCCGCCGTGAGGACCTGGCGGCTCTGGTCGCCGCTGACACCCCGCTGGGACCCGAGCAGGCCGCTGCCAGGCTCCGGGTACGCCGTGCCGACTGGGACTGGATGGTGCGGCTCGGCTGGGTCATCTCCCCGCAGTCGATCGAGGTCCAGTTCGGCACGAGCCGGGCCGGTGCCGTCGACGTCGCCCTCTACACCACGGCGTCCGTCGACGCGGTCGTCCCCGCCCACCCCGAAGTCGACTGGGAGCGGCTGCGCGACGTGGAGAAGGGGCGGCGCTCACCACTCGCCGCGCTGCTCCCCGAGCCTGAGACGGAGGCGCCGCGTCGGGGCTGAAGACCGCAACGGCAGGAAGGTCCGGGCCCCGCCTGCGCGCTCGGCGCCTGCCGTCCCCGGCCGTCCAGGGACCGGCCTGCAGGTGCCCGGGCCTGAGTGGTTCCGGCTGCCGTGACCGCGGTCCGCGGGTGCGGTTGGGACCGGCTGCCTTCCGGGTATTGGGGCGGCGGCTGCTGAGGTCCGGCCAGGTGTGTACGGCGGTCGGGGCGGGCTCGGCGGCAGGACTTGCCCCTCGCCCCTGCGGCGGTTCCTTCCGGCGCGGCCGAGCGAGAAGGCGCCGCCACTACAGGCCCCCGGAGGAGCGGTGCCGTTCGGCTGCCGGCTCTGTTCGCGGGGGCGGCGTTAGAGGGGAGCCGTCCGGGCGGTGGCCGTGCGCTCTGGTGGTGTGCTGCGGGGGGATCTGCATGCCGGTCGGTAGCGTGACGGTGTCTCCCGGCCGGCACCGGCCCGAGTCCGGCTGTCCGAGCGGGAGGCTGCTGCTCCTCTGGGGCCTGGGCGCAGCAGGCCCCGGGGATCGGCATCGCCCAGGACCGTCGTTCCCGCGCTGCTGCCGTCACCCACGTCGCATCCGCGCTCCTCGACACCCGCCGGCGTCGCCGGGGGGGGCGAAGGCGTCCCGCTGTCCGTCGCATGGGACCCCGTTCGTGGTGTGACCACCGTCCGGTCGTGTCGGGAGGGGGTGGGGACGGCGCTGGTGTCAACGCGTGGGCCGGCGGGCGGGTTTCCTCTGTGCGGCCGGTAGATTCCTCGCGGGCGGACCGCGCCGCGGTTGGTGGTTCGCCTGTGACTCCGCAGCACGCGATTGTGAGGCCGATGATGACTTCTCACCTGCCGCCCCGGCGTACGGCGCGCCTCCCGTTGGCCCCGCGCGTTGCCCTGCCCCGTGAGCCGGTCGACCAGGCCCGCGTCGGCCGCCGCGCCGTGCGCCGCCGTGCGAAGGGCATGGACGCCCTCGCCGTCGCGGCTGCCCTTGAGGACGCTCTCCTCGAGGTCCGGCTGGACTCGAGGCACGAGGCTCTGGCCGGCGACGAGCGGGGACCCGCCGAGCTCGCGGAGTGGGAGCGCATCAGCCGGCTGCTCACCGCCTTGCCCGCGGGGACCGTCTACGACCCGGACACCGACGACGTCGTCCGCGCCGAGCTCGCCGCCGAGGCCGCGGCCGCCGCCGCGCGGGAAGCCGAACTGCGCGAAGCCGCCCGGGTTGCGGCCCGCGCCGACGAGCTCCAGGCGCTGCGCGAGCTCGGCACCCTTGAGCAGACCGATCCGCGCGAGGGCGACGAGGCGGTCCGCGACGAGCTCACCCGCCGCGCCGGTTCCTACATTCAGGCCGACGTCGATGCCTGGCTCGCCCGCGCCTTGGCCGTGCATGTCGGCCACTACGCGGATCCGGCCGCGCGCGAGGCCGCTGCCGCCCTCCTGCCGCAGCCCGTTCTCGCCCACGCGGCGCTGCTCGCCGCGCTCGGCCGCCTGGCCCCGGGCGCCGCCGTGGACGAGCTGGCGTTCACGGTCCGCCTCACCGCCGCCGACCCGGCGGCCGCGGGCGAGCTCGCCGCGTTCCTCGACCGCGCCGCCGGCACCGAAGCGATCCGCGGGTGAACGGCATGCAGACCACCGTCCTGGACCGGTGTGACGTCCCGCGGGCCCGGACCGCCGAGGTGTAACAGGCAGCCGAAGACGCTGCCCTAGTCCCCGCGGGCACTTACGCGCACTCGTGGAGCTCACCGACCCGGACGTGGCCGGCCTCGGCGCGTGGGCCGCGGGCGCGCCCTTCGCCACGGTCCGCACCGGCCGCGGCCCCTGGGCGGACCACGTCGCAGACCAGCACACGGGTGCGCGCCCAGCCCCGCCACGTCCGAGCTCGACGCCTCGGCGCACCGTGCCGACCTGCTGGCGGACGGCGAGGCGGGTGTTCCCGGCGCCGCCGGGTCCGTACGTGGCGACCTGGACGGGAAGTTCGCGGCCCCCGGCGGGGCACCCCTCACGAAGCGCTTTAATGTTGCAGGCACGGAGCCATGGTTGTAATATTTAAGAGTCATCGGGGGTTCGGGATGGCGGGTCGTGAGGCTGATGTCGTCCCGCCCGGTGGCTCTGATGTGCCTGCAGGATGGCGACGCGTCCCCAGCGGAGCCTGGCCTGAGCACGCGCCGTTCGCGGCCCCTGGGGAGGGACCGCGAACGGCCCGGCCGTCGGCCGGGGAAGGTGATGGGCAAGCCCTCTGCGCGGGGGTCCTACCTGATCTGGTCCCCGGTCCGGCGCCGGAAGGCCCTTGTGGAGTAGTCCGGTTAGCTCGCCCCGTTCTCAGTGGGGAGACCGCGGGTTCGAATCCCGCCAAGGGTACGCACGACCACATCGCAGGCTCTTGTCGTCCATAGGTAGGGCACCGGGTTGTCAGTCCGGGTAACGGGGTTCGAGTCCCCGCAGGAGCGCTCCATTCTCCGCTGGTGCAGCAGGCAGCACGCTGGCCGGGTCGCCCCCGAGCCGGTGATCGCGGTTCGAGTCCGCGGCGGAGAGCCGGGCTCTTGTCGTCCATGGGTAAGACGCCGGTCTTTCAAGCCGGAGAACGGGGTTCGAGTCCCCGCAGGAGTACAGACGGCGCCCCTCCCTCCCCTGGAGGGGCGCCACCATCTTCCACCACCACCGCTGCGCCCACGGCGCCCGCCGTGATCGCCCTCCAGGGCGTGATCGCCGAACCGCTACCTGTATCCCACCTGATCAGGAGTACTCGTACCCATGGCCAAGCCGCTCCTCCTCCTCGACGTCGACGGCGTTCTCAACCCCTTCCAGGCCCCTCCCGGCCGCATGCCGCCCGGCTACCACCGGCACGACATGCGCCCCCAGGCGTGGATCAACCAGCACCCCCACCTGCTCGACAGCGACGTCCCGGACCTTCCGGTGTGGCTGAACGCCGACCACGGCGCCGACCTCCTCGACCTGCCCTTCGACCTGGTGTGGGCCACCACCTGGGAGGATGACGCCAACCGCTTCATCGGCCCGGTGATCGGCCTCCCCCGCCTTCCGGTCATCACCTGGAGCGCCCTCGACTCCTTCCCCCTGGACGGCACCTACTTCAAGACCGCCGACATCGTCCGCTACGCCGCCGGCCGGCCGTTCGCGTGGGTCGACGACCAGATCGGTGAGGCAGACCGCGACTACATCGCCCGGAACCACACCGGCCCCGCCCTGCCGTACGACACCCTCCCGGACACCGGCCTTGAGCCGGACGACTTCATGGCCCTCGCCCACTGGGCCAAGACCCTCAAGGCCCGGTGAGAGGGCCGGGGCGGCCCAGGGGAATCGCATCCCCGGGCCAACCGGCATCGACCCGATGCGAAGGCCGACCCACCTCCTTCTCACACGCCGCCGGCCCACCTCGCCTGCGCGCTTCTCCCGCTCGACGACGTCGTGCGGGAGACGGGCGGCCCGGCCGGGACCCCTGCCGAGTGCACCAAGCGGAAGATTCGGCCGCCCCCGGCTGCCGGGGACGGCGCTGCAGGTTTCGTTCCGCGCGTGGCCCGCCGGGATCTACGGTGTGCGGGTGACCTCCGAGATGCCGCCTGCCGGCGATGACGAACTGCCCGTGGTCGACGACGTCCTGGCCGCGGCCATGGCCGCTCAGGGCGAGCCGGGGGAACGCGCGCTGGGGCTGCTGCGGGACGCGCATCGGATCCTGAGCGGCGCCGCCGGCCTGCAGCAGGCCGGCGAGGTAGCGGAGACGTGCGTGCGCGGCGCGGCAGACGCCCTGCTCAAGCTCGCCGAACAGCGGGACCCCGACACCGGGAAGAAGCCCGAGTTCGAGGGCCTCAAGGGCGCGGCCGAGATGCTGCTCACCCAACTCAACCGCTACGGCAAGCAGTTGAAGCGGACCGCCGTCCGTGCCCGGCGTGACGGTGCGGCGACGGCCGACCCCGGAAGGGAACAGGGCCAGGACACTCAGCCGGCGCCGTCGGTCCCGCCGGCATCCGACGACGCCGGCAAGGCATGGGAGGCGGTCCAGGAAGCTGCGCAGGTGCTGCGCGGGGAGGTGAATCACCCCGGCGGCTACCACCGTCGGCGAGCCCAGTCGATCGCCGAGCGACTGTGGGGCATCGCCCTGGGAAGCCACCAGGAACAGGCCCTGGATGTGTGGGGCGACGTCTACGGCAGGGCCTCGGGCCCGCTCCATGGCCGCGCCTCCGGCATCGGCCGGGCCTCCGCCCTGTACCGCGAGTTTCTTTCCGCCGCCCGGGAGCTGCTGGTGCCGCTGCCCGGCCGCGCCGCCCGCGTCCTCGAGCTCACCGCCCTGAAGGACCCCGGCCAGGCGCAGGCGCTGGAACTGGCCGGCTGGGCCGACCCGCGCAACGCCGCGTACTTCTTCACCTCCCAGCCGGCGCCGGCGTGGCTGGGCGTCCTGCAGGAGCACGCACCGCACCTGCTGCTGCCCGATGAGACCACCACCGCCTGGCCGGCGGCCCCGTTCCTCGAACACCTCGCTGCCACCGGCCCGGCCGTCGTCGGCCAGTGGCTGTCCGGCCGCGTCCAGGACATCGCCGCCTCCGGCCCCGGCGCGCTCGACGCCCTGCTGCGCCTGGCCCTGGCCCGTGCCCTCGGCCCGGCCGAGGTCCGCCTCCTCCTCCCGTACGTGATCGCGCCGGAGAGGACCGGCGTGCCCGCGGGCTGGACGCGCCGGCTGGCGGCCCGCTGGGCCCGCACGCTCCCGGTCGCGGACCGGGACGGGGACTGGCTGATGGTGGCCGAGCAGCTCCTGAAGGACGCGGTGGACGCCGAGCACACCGGCGCCCAGTCCCTGCACGCTGCCATCGAACGTGCGAAGGCCGCCCTGGACCGCGCCGCCGACCCGGATGACGCGGCCGGGGCCGCAGACGCCGCTGCCGCGATCGATGCCGCGTTCGCCGAGGAGGAGCTGGAGGCCACGGTCGCCCGTGAGCGGGCCGGCCGACTGCCCGGACACGACATCGCCGGGCTGCTCAAGGAGCTGGTGGCCGCCGCCCACCCCACCGGCCGGAAGCCGTTCGGCTGGGCCCGCCCGCTGCGTAACGCGCTCGCCGGCCTGCTGCGCCGTGACCTCGAAGCGACACCCGACGCGTCCCGGGAGACGGTCTTCGGCGCCGACCTGGCAGGCATCCGGATCGACGACCCGAACGCCTACCTCGGCCCGCTCCTGGCCCGGGCCGTGCTCGACCTCGCCGCGGCGGACGCCGACGCCGGCATCCCGCTCGGCGAACGCCTTCGCGCGTGGCCGAGGATCGGGGCCGCGGACGAACGCCTGCACGACCGGCTCCTGGCTGCCCATCTGACCGCCGGCCAGCCCGCCGACAGTGAGCACCCCGGGGCCGCCGGAGCCGACACCGCGGGCGCCGAGGTGGGGGAGTGGTGGGACCAGGCGGTCGAGCTCACCGGCCGGCTGCTGGCCGACCGCCCGTCCCCGGAGGGAGCCCGGCTGGTGGCCCTGCTGTTGAAGAACCCGCCCGCCGACCGGACCGACACCGTCGACCAGCAGATCCGCTCGGCGCTCGGCGTGCCGCCCGACGCCCACGAGATCGACCAGGTTCTGCCCGCCGGCGCCAGCCCGGTCGACGGCAACGCGGAGCCGCTCGCCTCCTGGCTGCGGGTATGGGACTGGTCCCCGATCCTGCCCTCCCGGCTGCTGGCCGGATTCGAACCGCTCCTTGCCACGCTGCGCTGCCTCGAGCCCGCCGGGCCTGCCGACCCCCGAGCCGGCGCCGTCCCCGAGCCGTTCACGGCCCGCCTCGCGCTCGACGAGGACGACGTCCTCCAACTGGCCGCCACCGGCGGGCCGCTCACGGCCGCCGCCGCGCTCGCCGCGGCCGGGGACGCCGGCGCGGACGGCTACGCGATCGTGCTGCACCGCCTCGTCGACGCCGAACCTGCCGCGTGGACCAAGGACGTGCCCGCGGTCCTCGACGCCTTGAAGGGCCCGGAGCTGGGCGCGTTCTACCTCGCTGCCACCGCCACCGCAGTCCGCTACCCCGGCACCCTCCCGGACGGTCCTGCACCCGCGGTTGCCGCGGCCCTCGCCCTGCGCCGGTCCCTGCCCGACCGGCCCGCCGGCATCCGGCGGGCCACCGCGGCCGACTTCGCCGACCAGGCCCTGTTCGACCTCCTCGCCCACGCGTGGCGGACCGGCGCCGACCTCGAGGACGCCCTGCCGGCCGCCCTGGCCCACCTGCACCACCTCGCCGACCCCCTCACCCACCCCGTACCTGCTGCGGACCGGAACCCGACCGCCACCAGCGCCGCCGAGGAGGACGGCGCGGACGCAGGATCGGACCCGGCCCCGGTCCTGCTCGGCTCCGACCCGGCCATCCGCGCGCTCGGGTGCCTGCTCGAGTACGCCGCGCAACAAGCCCGCACCGCTGGCACGATGCCCCACGACATCCTCGACCTGCTCGCCGACGTCCTTGCCGAACACGCAGACCAAGACGCCGTCGCCACCACGATCGGCGTCCACCTGCCTACCCTCCACAAGCACGCCCCCGACTTCACCGCCGCCCACCCCGAGCTCTACGAGCTCACCAGCCACCGGCCGCCAGTGAGCGCCGCGTGGCTGCGCTGGGGCTCGCCCGACCCCGGGCTGCTCACCGCTCTCGACCGCGATCAGCTCCTCCAGGCCCTCCGCGAGCACACCCCAGGAGCGGCCGGCCACGTCGCGCACGCCGTGCTGACCGGCTGGACGGACGTCCTCGGCGGCCCGGAGACGGCCTGGCCGGCCCTGGTCGACGGCGCGGACGGCGCCGCAGCGGCTTCCCGGCTCCTCGAGGCCCTCGCCGCCCTCACCCCTCGCCGCCTCGGCCCGGGTGCCGCACCTCTCACGCCGGCCACCCACACCGCTCTGGACGCGGCAACCTCCTGGTGGCAGACCGCCCTCGGTGCCGGCCTGCCGTCCGGCGCGCTCGCCGGCGCCGGCGCCTTCGCCTTCACCACCCTCGACGACGAGGTCTGGCTGGAGCTGACCCGGCGCAGCGCCGAGCACACGCCGGCTCTCACCGACGCCGGCCTCGTCGCCGAACGCGCCGCCAGCCACCCGGCCAGCAGCGACGCCCACCTCTTGGTCGTACAACTCCTCGCCAACCCCGCCGCCATCCCCTGGCACGACGCCCAGGTCCGCCAGCACGCCCGGGCGCTCCTCGAAGCCGCCATGGCGCTCCCCGAGAGTGAACGCCCGGCTGAGGCACAGCAGCTGCGCCGTGCTCTGATCGACGCCGGCGAGGTCGACGCCGCCCAGATCTGATCTCCGTGCGAGGGTCGGCAACCCCCTGGGCCGGTCATTGCCGAGGCGGACGCGCGCCGGGCGGACCCTCAGGACCGCCGGGGCGCCTCGTGCATGCCTCGCTCAGGCCGGGCCCCGTCGCCCCGCTTGCCGAGGTCGTCCAGCACCGGTGGCCTGCCCGCCGGCTCGGTTGCCGCCGCGGGCTCGGCACGGCGGGGGCGCGCTCGGCCGCCGCTCCGTTTCCCGCGTCCTCAGCCGGCGTCGTGAGTGGGCCGCCCACGGCTTGGCCGGGCCGGTCCCGCGCCAGCGCCGACTTCGCACGAGTCCGCGCCCGGGGAGGCACCCGGCACCGGCGCGAGGGGGACGAGCATCGTGGACCGCGCCGCCGACATCGCCCGCCGGTACGGGCTTGTTGCCGGCCAGCCGGTCCAGTGGGAGGTCGAGGCGCTCGACCCGACCGAGCTTCAGCGCCGCGCCTGGTCCTCGCCGCCGTCGCTCTGTACATCGACCGCCCGGTTCTTGCCGACCGGATCGCGGAGGAGGAAGGGCAGCGGGGGCAGCTCAGGCCTTCGCCGAGGGGTGGCCCCCTGAACCGTTCGCCGGGTCGTCAGTGACTCCCGGCGTGTTCTCACGGCCCCGCCGATCCGGCCCGGGCCGCTGCGGTGGACGGGCGGATTCTGGCTGCCGTGCATCTTGTCCCGCCGGGCGATGCCTCGTCAGGGAGAAAGCTTAAATCTTGCAAATGCGTGGAATGTCATGCAATAATTAAGCGCTTGCGGGGGTGCTCGACCCCGCCGACTCCGGGCAGACGGCCCGCCCAGCAGCCCATGGAGGCCCCATGACCGACACCGCAACTCCCCGCCAGACGCCCACCGCGAGCGACCTCGAACGGATCACCGCCGGCATGTCACCCCGGATGACCGAGGCGATCGTCTTCTGGGCCCAGCGCAATCCGCAGGGCTCCACCGCCCGCCGCAGCAACGCCAGCGGAGGCGGCACCCATGGCGCCCTCGTCCGCCGCGGGCTCGTCGGCCCCGGTGCCGACGACCGGGGTGATGAGGGGTACTTCCTCACCCCGCTCGGCTGGGACGTCGCCCGCCACCTCGCCGCCGTGGAACGCCCCGCCGACCCCACCCGCCTCACCGTCGAGGAGGCACTCTCCGAGGCGTACCAGGGCCCGTCCGAGACCGAGCTGCAGGCCATCGAGCTGGCCCGCTCCCTTCAGCCCTCCGCGCGCGACTTCCGCCGTATCACCGAAACCCCGCGCGGCGGGAAGTTCATCGGGTGGGTCTTCACCAGCGGCACCGCCAGGCGTCCCCGGTACGCCACGATGAGCCTGAACGACGGCACCCCCATGTGCGACCTGAACGCCCACTACGACAACGACAGGACGGCGGCCGCGAGCCTGCGCGAGCAGTACCGAGCCGACCAGGCCCCCCTCGCCGAGGAGGGCGAGCAGACGGCCGGCGCGGACACACACGCCGTCCAGGGCGGCGCCGACCGCTCACCCACTCCGCCACTGTCCGGCATCGCGAAGGCCGTCAGCGACCTTCCCAGGTCTCCGGTCAAACCCGCCCGCCCCGCAGCACCCAGGGGCCAGGCCCCGGTGGAGGAGGCGCCCCGCCCCACGCTTACCGTCCTCCAGGCGCTGGCCGCCATGACGGGCGTCTGGACCGCCGCGCACAGCTTTCGGCCCCACACGGACGACGCCGGGGACCTCCTCGGCTACACCTTCGCCGTCGGCGATCTCCACAGCGCCCGGTACGGCTGGATCACCGCCGACGGCAGCTACAACAAGGGGCTTGAGCCCAGCCGGTCCGAGGCTGCCGCCGTGATCCCCACGACCGCCCCCAACGACGAACGCCCCACCCAGCGGCCCAGGCACGACCTGGCCGAGCGGCCCACCGCGTACCGGGGCGTCCCAGTCCCCGCCCACATCGCCAACCAGTGGGGCTCGCCCGGCGCCGCGTCCTGGCGTGAAGGCGTCGACGCCGCCCAGGACACCACCGCCGCCCTCGTCGCCGACTGGAGAGCGAACAGGCAGGCGCAGGCCGCCCCGGTACCCCTGCCCCCGGAGGCGGCCGATGACAGCCCGGAACCGCCCGTCCTGGAGGGAGTCATCGTCGAGCACGACGGCATCACCGCCGGGTCCGCACCGAAGCACTCCACGCACCCCGACGTCACCGCCGCCCGCCACGCCCTCACCCGCCTCCAGGCCGCCCGGCTCACCGACCACCACGACATCACCGACCCGGCAGAGGCGCAGAGGGAACAGCGCGGCTACACCGTCGAGCCCCGTGGGGGAGGCCAGGTCGCTCTCTACTGGCTCGAGGACGGCCGCGCCGTCCGGCACGACGACCCGTGGCACGGCCCCTGCCTCGACATCCTCGCCGAGCGCATGACGCAGGCCGGCTGGGACGTGGAGCCGGTGCACCCTTCCGCGTTGTGCGTCTTCGCCCGCCGGGTGCAGCGGGTGGACGCCCAGTCGCAGGCCACATCCGCCGAGGCACCGTGACCGGGCACGAACGCTCGCCTGCGTGGCCCGCACCCCCGGCTACCGACCGGACGTTGTGCCGCCGACGCCTCGGCGCGCACCGCGCGGCCGACCGCCGGGAGAAGACGCAGGTCTGGCGCGCGCGAGCCCGCCGGATGCTGAAGAACACCGCGCTGGCCGCCGAGGACGGAGCGTACGGGCCGCCTCGGCTGGCCTGTCCAGCCTCGGCAGGTGTTCCTGAGAGCTGCGCCCCGCGAGGTCCGGCCCACAGCCTGCCTGCGGCGCGGGTTCTGCCGCACCGACCGTGCCGCTGTCGGAGGACTGGCCCGGCGCCGACATCGGCCGGCCGAGCTCACTGCAGATGCCGAAGCGGAGGCCTGTGGAGGCGGGCAGACAATAGGGGGCGTCAGGGTGGGCAGGAAGCTGACACACCCGTTACGGAATGGGGGCTTGCATGATCACGATCATCGCGTTGGTGGCTGCGGTGGGTGCCGGCGTGCTGGTGCTCGAGGGCTGGGCGAAGGGCGAAACGCATCTGACGGTCTTCGGGTTGCTCCTTGGTGCCGGCGCTGCGCTCCTCGTGTTCGGGTGATGCGTCCCGGGCCGCCGGAGGTCAGCGTCCTGTTCCTTGACCGGCCAGGGGCCTACTGGACCCACACACCCGCGACGGCCGCCACCCTGCGCCGGCTCACCGGCTCCGCGCCGGGCCGCGCGATCGGCCTCGCTCTCGAACCTGACCACTGCCGCTTCGTCCCGGCGTGACGAGCCGCACCTCCCGGGCACGCTCCGCCGCACCTCGCCGGCTACGCCGCCGGAGCGTGCCCGGGCCGTAGCCAGCCGCCACCGGCTCCGCACAAGACCAGTCCGGGAGACACCTGACACCGGCTCGAGGGGGCGGACGCGAGGGCCATCACCCGGTTGAAACTGCAGGTCGCCGTTCCTTGAGAGAAAGGACGCCATGGCGGACTCTTGAAGGGAGGAGGCCAGGATGCCGAACAAGCGCCCCCGGGGGCCGCAGCCGCAGTGGCGGCCCAAACGGGAGACCCAGCGGGTGCTGGCCGCGGTTGATGCCGTCCTCGACCGCTATCGCGACCACCTGCCCGTCTCGCTTCGCCAGCTGTTCTATGTGCTCTTGAGCGACGGCGTGCTGGAGAAGACCGAGCGTGACTACAAGCGGATGTGTGAGTACGTCGGCATGGCACGCCGCTCCGGACGGATCCCCTGGGACGTGATCCGCGACGACACCCAGATCGCCGTGGATGCCCCGCAGTCCTTCGCGTGCCCTGAAGACTTCTTCACGGCTGTGGAAGCGGCGGTCGACGACTACCGTGTCGACCGCCAGGCGGGCCAGCCTGTCCGGCTGGAGCTGTGGTGCGAGACGGCTGGCATGATTCCTCAACTGGTACGAATCGGGTCTGAGTTCGGCATCGCCTGTTTCTCCGGCAGCGGGTTCGACGGCTTGGCCGGCAAGCACGACGCGGCCGTCCGGGCGGTGGAAGGAGGGCGGAGAACACGGATTCTGCACCTGGGCGACTACGACCAGAGCGGCGTTCACATGTTCAGCTCGCTGGCCGAGGACGTGATTGCGTTTGCCGAGGCGTCGGACACCGAAGTGCTGTTCGAGCGGGTCGCGGTCACCCCCGAGCAGATCGCCATCCACCATCTGCCGACCGCCCCGCCGAAGGCGACCGACCGACGCTCCTTCTCAGGTACCGCCACCACCCAGGCCGAAGCATTGCCGCCCGACATCCTGGCGACGATCGTGCGCGGGGCTATCGAGGCCCACCGCGATCCCCTAGTCCACAGCCAGGCCCTTGCCCGCGAGGAAGCGGAACGGCGGGCGATCCGCGAGCGGTTGGGTAGATGGTCAGAACGCCGATGAGGCTCCCGTCGAGTGAATCTCGTGCCGGCGAGTCGGTTCAACCGGTCGAGCCCGGGAGGATCACCCAGCTGACCGGGGGATCCGGCGGATCTCCACGATGCCGTGGGCAAACTCCTCCGCCCCTGATGGCGCAGGCAGGTCGATCACCAGGCTGGAGGCTTCGTCACGCGGGCTGTCGGTCTCCGCGGACGGGATCTTGGCGATCCAGTAGTCGACGGCGTCGGCGAGGAGATCAGCCCGGGCGTTGCGTGGCATGGCGCTGAGGATGCCCCGGATCAGAGAGCCGCTGCGTGATCGCAGGACGGGGTAGATGGGCCTGGTCCCCTCGCGGAGGTGGTGCGGAGGCAGGGGAGGCAGAGAAGCGGCCAGGCCGGCCAAGACCAACTGGTCGCCTTTCAGTACTTTTGTGGTCAGCCTCTTCTGGCAGGGCTCGCAGTTGGCGAGCCGGGCAGCGATGAGATCAGCGGCCAAGCTCATGTCGGCATCGTGATCCGCCGCGAACGGGGCACCCGGAACGGTCTTCACCGTCGGCCCCGGGTGCTTGTGGTCCTGGCCCATCGCGACTCCCGCATCTTGCTCGTGTTGGCGCAACGCTCCAGCTTCCTCGCCCGAACAGATCGACAGCAACCTATGGCCAGAGCACCGCGCGACCAGCAGGGCGAGCGGAGGAACAGGTGCCGCCTCGAGCTTGGGCGGCCAACACACCCCGCCCCCACACCACCCCGGTGCCATGCTGCTCCCCGCTGGCCCGGTCCCTCAGCCCGCCCGCCGCCGCCCCGGAGCCTCGAGCCGCCCCGCGGCACCGGCGGTGCCGCTCACCCGAGCTTCCCGTCGGCGCCGACGCGCATCTACACCCTGCCCGTCCACCCGCCCCGCCTCCGTACCCGCCCTGCCCCCGGTGCCGCGCCGGCGCCTGGCGTACACGCCCGTGCCGGGCCCGAGCGACGAGACGTCGACAGCCTCGTCCTCTCCACCGCCTGGCGCCGCGTCCGCGCTGTCGGACGGCTTCGTCCCCCTGCGGCCGCTGACGCCCGCCGTGCGCCGGTCCGGCCCGCGCTCCGCGCCCCGTCGCCGTTCGGCTCTGCCGGCCGGGGGCCGAGCGGCGGCGCTACAGTGCTGGCATGAGCGTCGACGTCGTCACCGACTGCACCGATCCGGACCCGAGGGTGCGCCTGCGGCAACTGTCCTACCGGGCCGAGCTGCTGGTGGACGTGGAGGAGAAGACCGAGGAGGTCGCCTGCCGACTCGAAGGGCGTACGTACGCGGGCCTGGGACCGGAGGTGGCCCAGGCCCGCGAGGCTGCCGTCAGCCTGAAGGAGCTCGCGGCCCTTCACGCCGGGGACGACCTGCGCGATCCGGCGGCGATGGCGGACCTGGACCAGTCCCTGGCCACGGCGACCGCGCTGGTGCGCCAGCTCGAAGCCCTGAGCGTCCCGGGCGAGGCCGCGGGCCCCTGACGAGGTGCGGGCGCCAACGGACGCGAGACGGTCTCGGTCCTAGCCGGTGTGCCGCGTCCGGCCCGCCGCCGTGCTCCGGGCATCACCCGTCCGTGCTCGGTCGGCCCACGGAAGTCACCGCCCGCCAGCCTGCTGACCGGTCCGCCGGGCGTGATGGGCACTATGGGTCCTCGTCCGACGCACCCGCGCGTACGGTCCGTCCGCCGGGGAAGAATGCGGGCCATGGGACGTTCAGATGGAGCTGCCTTCATCAGCCCGCTGAGGCGGGGGAATCAGGCGCTGCCACCAGAGGCGGGCGTAGACGAGTTCCTCGCCCAGCTGCGGCGCGCCCTGTTCTCCGTCGAGTGCCGTGAACTGGGGCCTGCTGCCGCCAAGCAGCGGTTCGGCCAGTTCGCGGATACTCGCCAGGGCGACATGACCCTGCTCATCGACGCGGATCAGCTCCTCGGCCGGCATCCCGAGCACGAGGAGCTCCGCGAGGTCCTGCAAGCCGTACGGGAGCGGGGACAGGCCGTTGGTGTCACCCTGTCCGCTCCGGTGAACGCTGTCCGGTAGACCGTGGGTTGTCGGGCCCCTTCGGCCCCCGCTGCCCGAACGAGCTCCGCCCGGCGTCCGCACGTACGCGCGCGCCGTTCCTGCCGCGCCGCTGTCTGTACGCCGCCCCGCGACCTGGCCGCCGACGCACCGCGCCCTCCGCAACGCGCCCTCCGCCACCGACCTTGGTGCCGGGGGGTGACTCGGGCTGCCGTGCCGGCAGGGGCGCCCGGCCGGACTTCGGCCCGGCGTTGCGGCCCGGCACGGCCGCGCCGTACGCCGTGCTCTTCCCCGACGGTCCCCGGGGCGCTGTCCGTCCGGCCGCCGGGCCCATGCTGCCCTGGATCCGCCGACCGCTGCCGGCCGGCTGCACCAGGTGCTCCCGGTGATGCTGGCCGGTGCGCGCGAGGCCGCGCCGCCGGGGTGTGGGTGCTCGCCTCCCAGGTGGCGGTCAAGGAGGGCGCGATCGAGACGGCGGGCGGGTACGCGGGGCTGGCCGGCGCCGCGGCCCGCTGCTCGGGCCAGCCGGTGGTGCTGGCCGCGGCGGCGCGGGCGGCCGCGACCCCGCTGCGCCGTACCGGCCGCGCCGAGGACGCCCTCCTTCTGCTGCGTCAGGCCCATGACCAGCTGACGGCCGGCCCCCCGCCTGTCCGCCGCCGGCCTGGGCGCGGCTGGCACGTGGCCCTGACCGCCGCCTACACCGCCGCCCAGGCCCGCCTGCCGTCCGCCGCCGGAGAGTTCGCCGCCCTGGCCGAGCAGACCGCGCTGCGCCTGGCCCGCCGCCCGGGCCCGGGCGGCGGGGAGTTGTCGTCGGCGCAGTGCGCGCTGTACCGGATCGGGATCCACCGCGAGCTCGGCGACATCGACAAGGCCGTCGCGTACGCGGCGCGGCTGGATCCGGCCGCCCTGCCCACGCCGGAGGGCCGGGCCGCGCGGCCACCGACACCGCCCGCGCGCTTCCTCCGCGGTCAACCTGCCTCACCCAGCGACGTGTTGCGTCAGAATGGTGGCATGGGACGAGCCTCTCGCCGACGTGCGGAACGCCGATCTGCCCCCCCGGCCCCGCGCCGCGGCAGTCCAGTTGAGCATCAGTACCTCATCCGCCCCGCCCGCCCGGACGACGACCCCGACGTGGTGCGCGCGCTCCTCGATCCGGTGGGCTTCCTCGATCCCCGCATGCCCGGCGAGATCGTCGACCGGATGCGCACCGGCTTCCGGCTGCCCGAGCAGTTCGGCACCGCCATGCTGCTCGTCGCACAGGAGGGGCCAGCTGGACCGGTCGTCGCTCTCGCGCACGCCACACCGCCGGTGGAGTGGCTGATGGCGCTCGAGGCCGGTGCCGGACGGCCTCTCTGCCTGACGCTGGCGCGGAAGCTGGTGGAACTGGAGGCAGTGTCCGTGGCCGACAGCGCACGCGGCCAGGGCGTGGGACACCTCCTCGTCGACGAACTGGTCCGCGCCTACACCCGCAAGGGCTACGAGGCGATGCTGGGCGGCATCCACACCCACAAACCGCACCTCGCGCCGTACTACGAGGCCGACGGCTTCAGCGTGCTGCCCCCGGGGGCGCCGCTCGACCTGGAGATCCCCATCGGGCGGATCAGGTACCCGGCGGAGCCGTCGATGCGGCACCTGGTGCGCCCGCTCACGCCGCGGACGTCATACCGAAACGGTGTTCTCCACGGCCTGCTCACCGGCCGCTGACCATCCCGGCGCCCCCTGCGCTCGCGCGAGGTAACCCGGGGCCGAGTATGCGGTTCCGCACCGCCCGCGCCGTAGCGTCGGAGAGCGGCCAGCAGCTTGGGACGAACAAGTCGGCCGTCCACCACTGGATCCTCGGCGCGAACCCGTCCAGGCCGTCCGCTCCTTGCCCGCGGACCTCCGCCCCGCGGCGTGCAGGTCGCGGCCGGGCTCGACGAACGCGCCCGCGTCTTCCTCGACCACCACCGCTGAACGGCCAGGGCGGGTAGGCGACACTGGACGGGCCCGGCGGTGCGACGTTTAGCCGATGCTGCCGCCGCCGGGCACCAGCCGCTCGCGGACTGATTCGATGCCCGGTGGTTCGGGGGAGCGGTCTGACCGCGGCGCGCTGCCGGTTCTATTCCCCCTCGGCTTGATGCCATGGGACGCCTGCCTTGACCTGTCCGATCAGGTAGCGGATGCCTTGGTTGTCGTCGGGGTTGGTCCAGAGGCTGTTGCCGAAGACGGCGGCCGCTTTCGCCGTCTCGCCCAGCCTCCACCACGTCAGCCCGAGGCCGTGCAAGGCTCGGTGGAAGGGGCGGTTGTTCAGCTCCTCCCAGGCCAGGACTGCGGTGAACGCCGGCGGTAGCGACAGTTCGGCGACGGCGACAGCTGTCTGGTAGTAGCCCAGGGCCGCGGACGGTGCCAAAGCGTCGGTGCCGGCGCGCTCGAGTGCCTCGCTGCCAAGGTGGGCCCAGCAGTCGATCTGTCGCGGGTCCTCACGGACTGCAGCTTCCAGAGCAGCGCGGTAGGCCGTGTCATCGCCCGTGGCCTCGCGCAGGTCGAGCGCGCGGTCGACGGGGGGCTCGCCTTCGCCGAGGTACGGGTCGGGCAGCCGGTAGAGCGGCCGCGTGCCCGCATCGCGAACCTCGAGCCACCAGGACCAGTTCGGCTTACCGCTGTAGTCGGGGGCGGTTGAGGGCCGGGCGCCCCATCCTCGTTCCGAGCGCGGGTCGTAGTCCTCGCCGCCGAAAGACGGGCGCGCCGGGGTGATACCGCGGTCGAGGGCACGCTCGAGGATGCGGCGGGTGTTGGCGCGCTGGTAGCGGTCGGTGACCTCGGATAGGTACACGTACCCCTGGCCCGTGCGTTCCTCTCGGGGAGCAGGCAGGACGCGACGAAGCTGGTCGAGAAGGCCGGACAGCACGTCCTCGGCCTGCTCGGTGCTCAGTGGCCAGGACAGACCGAACTGGCGCGGCACCTTGTAGACGGGGAAGAAGAGCAGGTCCTCCTCCAGGCCGCTGCGGTCGGCCAGCATCGTGCGCAACTCGCTCTCGCTCACCGAGACAGCGGTAGCCATGCGGGTTGTCGTCCCTCACTCCTGCGCGCCGACGGTGCAGTCTGACGAGGGTATCCACCGGGCTGTGTCGGTGTCCGTCCCCCGCAAGGGTGACAACGCGCTCGCCGGC
>NZ_JBWKAW010000044.1:0-45084 GCF_056437345.1 Kitasatospora sp. NPDC042419 | reverse complement strand
CGGCCGCCGCCGCCGGGGCCCCGCCCTCGCGGCCGCCCGCCGCCTCCCGGCCGCGCTCGCCCACCGCTTCCGGCTCGCCGCGTAGAAGCCCGACCCGGGCGCCCCGCGAGGGCGCCCGGGTCGTCGGCTCCGCTGCGCACCCGGTCTGATCTGCACCCGAAGAAAAAGCATCCTTCAAAGATGCCAACCCCCTAGAAATGCATCCTTCGAGGATGCATTATTGATGTGCGGGGGTCACCCGGCCCCCGCACTCTCCGATCAAGGAGTCCTGCATGTCCGACCGTTCCCGCGCAGTTGAGGGCCTGGCCCTGGTCGCCGCCCTCACCAGCGTCTTCGGTGAGATCCACCCGCTGTGCGACCAGTTCGTGCAGAACAGCCACGACGCGTCGACCAAGGGGATGCACGGCACCCACCGCGTCTACGTCAGCGACGGCTCCACCGTCGAGGCGGACCCGTGGCGGCACGGCAAGGACGGCAAGACCTGCACCGCCAGCGCGTACGGCCGCCGCTCGGTGACCCGCCACGTCGCCAGCTACACCGCCGTGCAGCTCGCCTCCACCCTCGCCGTCACCCGCACCCTGGGCTACCGCGTCCCCGCGGCCGCGCTCCTGACCGGCGCCGCGATCAACGCGATCACCCACGGGATCATCGACCGGCGCGACCCGCTGCTCTGGCTCGCCGAGAAGACCGGCAAGGGCGGCTACATCAAGCACGCCACCGTCGTGCGCAAGGCCGGCGGCGAGGGCACCGAGTACCCGGAGGCCGTGCAGGACGTGTCCGGTCCCGGTACGGCGCTGATGGAGCTGGACCAGGCGGCGCACCGCGCGATCGGCGTCGCCGCCGCGCTGGTCACCACCTGGATCACGCTCCGCAAGGGCGGCCGCCGATGAGCGCCGACTGCACGTTCTGCGCGATCGTGGCGGGCGAGCTCCCGGCGACGGTCGTCCGCGAGTGGGACGACACCGTGGCGATCCTGCCGCGCGGCGGCTGCACCGAGGGCCACGTCCTGGTGATCCCCCGCACGCACGTCGCGGACGCCGGGGTCGACCCCGAGGTGACCGCCCGGACCATGGCCCGCGCCGCCGAGCTGATGGCGGAGCACGAGGACGCGAACATCATCACGTCCAAGGGCTCGGTCGCCACGCAGACCCAGTTCCACCTGCACGTCCACGTGGTGCCCCGGGTCGAGGGCGACGGGCTCGCGCTCCCCTGGACCGGCCAGTCCGACTGGGACCGGCTGGTCGCCGAGCGGGACGCCGCCCTCACCAAGCTCAGCGTGCTGGCCGACCGGGTCGAGGACGCGGGCAGCATGATGGTCACCGGCTACGTCCGCGAGGCCCTGGAGGGCGGCACCGCCCGCTCGGTCGCCGAGTACGTCCGTGCCCAGCAGGAGGCGGGGGTGTTCGACGCATGAGCAGCCACGCGCCCACCGTCGTCTACGCCCGCGAGCCGATCCCGGCCTCCGGCCCGAGCGTCTTCATCGCCGGACCGACCCCGCGCGCCGGCGGCGACGTCCCCTCCTGGCGGCCCGCCGCCATCGAGGAGCTCGCCGCCCGCTGGACCGGCGAGCAGCCGCTGACCGTCCTCACCCCGGAGTCGCGCGGCGGCGTCCGCGCCGAGCACTATGACGACCAGGTCGGCTGGGAGACCGAGGCCCGCGCCGCCGCCGACGCGATCCTGTTCTGGATCCCCCGCGACCTGGAGACGCTCCCCGGCTTCACCACCAACGTGGAGTTCGGGTTGGACGTCCAGAGCGGCAAGGCCGTCCTCGGCGCACCGGCCGACTGCCCCAACCCCGAGCGCAACCGCTACCTCGTCTACGTCGCGAAGCGGCACGGCGTCCCCGTACGGGACACGCTCGCCGACACGGCGGCCGCCGCCCTGGACATCGTCGCCGCGCGCCAGGAGAACCGGCTGTCGGCGGACCGGCAGATCGCCAAGGTGCGGGCCGCGGCCGCCGTCGTCCGCCTCGGCCTGGAGCAGCTGCTCGCCGAGGCCAAGGCCACCGCCGGCCCCGCCGTCCGCGTCGAGATTCTGCGAATCCTTCACCGCGACGACGACCAGGCGGCGGGCGTCCTCGGACCGCTCGGCGACATCGTCACAGCGCTCAGCACCTCGGCGGACACCGTCGACGAGCTGGACGAGGCGGCGGCGTACATCCAGGACTACGCCGGGCAGCGCATCGACCGCGCCGTGGCGACGCTGAGCCGCTCCCTGGTCTGCCAGGTGTGCGGTCAGCAGAAGCCCGACGTCGAGGTGATGGACGACCCGTTCAGCAAGGCCCTGGACCCCGACGAGGACCACGAGCAGATGACCCTCTGCAGCCTGTGCGCCCGCGACCGTTTCGAGGAGAGCTGATGCCCGAGGAGACCCGCTACACCGCCGACGTTGTGATCATGACGCCGGACGGATACCTGCTGCTCATCGAGCGCGACTGGGAGCCGTACGAGGGCGAGTGGGCTCTGCCCGGCGGCCACCGGGACGGGAAGGAGACCAGCCGCATGGCGGCCGCCCGGGAGCTCCAGGAGGAGACCGGGGTGCTGGTGGACCCCGAGCAGCTGCGCGCGATCGGCACCTGGGACCAGCCCGGCCGCGACCCGCGCGGCAGGTACAGCACCGACGCCTACCTCGCCCTCGTTCCCGCCGGCACCCCGATCGTCGCCGGGGACGACGCCCGTACCGTCCGCTGGTGGCCCGTCACCGGCCTCCCGGCGCAGCTCGCGTTCGACCACGCCGAGATCGTGGCCGCCGCCCTGGCGGAGGTGAACCGGTGACCGCCCGCGCGATCCTCACCCCGAAGACCGAGCCGGTCGGCGCCGACGGCTACACGCTGCGCGAGCGGTCGTGGAAGCGCGAGGCCGACAAGCACATCGAGGCGCTCAACGTGCTGCTCGCCGAGCGCGGCGCCCCGATCCGCTTCGGCTTCCCGGCCCCGGTCGCCGTCCCGTTCGACGGACCCGGCCCCGACGAGGCGTACGCCGGGGCGCTGCCCCTGGACGACGAGCTCGCCGACGTCCTGGCGCTGTCCACCGCGCTCCTGCAGGCCGCCCGCACCGGCACCGACGACGTCGCCGAGGAACGCACGCTGCTGCTGCGGCGGGCGGCGCTCACCGACCGGCTCGCCCTGGCGATGCCGTACGACATCACGGCGCAGAGCCGCGCGATCCGCGAGGCGCACATCCTCATGACGTTCGACGTCGTCCACCACACCGGCCGCGGCGACTTCGCCGCCGACTCCATCGAGGCCGACGGCGCCGGCGGACCGCGCGCCTACGTCCGCCAGGAGTACGCGGCCTGGCACACCCCGATCCCCCCGGGCGAAGGCATCTGACTAGTTCGCCCCCGTACGCTCACAGCAGCACGACACAGTGAAGCCCGGGGCCGCACCAATCGGCCCCGGGCTTCACCCATGAAGGGAACCAGATGAGCACCCCGACCACCGACTCCCCCGCCCGGATCCGCCGCATCTACGACCGTTACGCCGGGCTGTACGCGGACAGTCTCGTCACCGACGCCGCCGCGCTTCTGGACGCCTACCTCGCCACCGCCGAGCAGCACGGCCTGGACCGCAAGGCCGCCGACGAGGAGGGCTGGCTCGCCCAGGCCGCCGCCGACGCGGTCTCCAAGCAGCACAGCCGCCCGAAGACCGAGCGCACCGCGTCCGAGCTGAACGAACTGCTGGCCCACCTGCGCACCGCGCTGGCCGCCGAGGGCCTGACGGTCGTCTCCACCCCGGTCCGCATGGGCGTCGCCGTCGCCCCCGTTCCGGGCGGCCCCGTCTGGGGAACGGGCCCCGGCGGCTGGGACGACCCCGGCGGCCTGGCCGTCGCGCTCTACTCGGACAGCGGGTGGCAGCTGTCGACGAACTCCACCCGGTCGACGGTGCACTCCATCTACGCCCCCGTCACCGAGGCCGGCGCCGCCGAGGTCGCCCAGCTCGTGCACGGCGTGCTGCGCGGCGACATCACCGACCCGTTCCGCCGGAACCGGTGACCGCAGTGACCGACACGAACGGCATCGACGCCGCGGCGGCCATCGGCGCGTACTTCGCCGAGCAGACCGCGCAGGCCCGCGCCGAGGCGGAGAAGGCCAACGCCGCGCTCGCCGAGGCGGAGCGGGCGGCCGCGGCCTTCGCCGAACGGCAGGAGCTCCCGCCGGCGGTCGGCGGGATGAAGCAGGGCTGGGAGGTGGCCGGGTGGTTCACCGACCGGTCCTCCCGGATCGCCTCCGACGCCATCGACGGCAAGGCGAGCAGGGAGCAGTACGACCAGGCCAAGGCGGAGCGCGAAGCCGTTCTCGACTGGCTGGACGCCAACGGGTACGAGGTGCCCGGCCCGTACCGCCGCTGACCACGCCGGGCGGTCCCAGGGAAGACAGCGGCCACCGCGCCGGGTCACACTGGAGACCGGCCCGAAGGAGGTGAAAGGAACCGTGAGTGTCGCCTACAGCCACGCCGGACCGTGGACGCTGGACGCCGTCCTGGCGCTGCCCGAGGACACGACTCAGCGCGTCGAGCTGGTCGGGGGGCAGCTGATGATGAGCCCCGCGCCCGGCCTGCCCCACCAGCGCGCATCGCACCGGCTGCACAACCTGCTGGAGCAGGCCGCCGAAGCCGCCGGCGCCGAGGTCGAGGTCTTCGAGGGGATCAACGTCATCGTCCCCGACGGGCTGCTGATCCCGGACCTGGCCATCATCGACGCGGCGGCCGCCGAGGAATCGGGCGTCGCCGTCTCCGCACACGACGTCCTCGCCGTGGTGGAGATCGCCTCCCCGTCGACGCGGGTCACCGACCGCAAGCTCAAGCCGTCGCTGTACGCGGCGGCGGGCATCGAGCACTACTGGCGCATCGAGCTGGAGCCCGCGCCGCGGCTCCTGATCGGACGCCTCCGCAACGGTGCGTACGCCGACCAGCCGCCGCTCCTGGCGGGTGCCGTCGCCCACGTCGCCGAGCCGTTCCCGATCGCGTTCGACCCCGCGTCGCTGGTCCGCAGGTAGGACCGGACAGCACACCCCGAGGCCCTCGCTCCGCCGGATGATCCGGCTGGAGCGGGGGCCTTTTTGCGTTCCGGGCACCGCTGATCCGGCCGGCGATCCGGGCCGCCGCCGGGCACCGGGCCCGCCAGACGGAGCCGGAATCAAGATCGTTGCCCGCCAGGCGGGAGCGGACGAAGTTGCCCGCCCCACGGCCGCCCGGGATGCCGTACGCCGGGGAAGGCTGCGTGATCACGCGCCGCCGACCCGCGCGGAAGGAACCGCCCCGATGTCAGATGCCTACAGCCACCCCGACCCCGACTTCGCCGTCGCCACCCTCGGACGGGCGCTGCGCGAGCTGCTCGCCACGTTCACCCCGGCGGCACCCGAGCACGACGCCGACGGCGGCGAGCACGCCTCCTGGTGGCTCCTGCTGCGGCCCGCCGACGACGACCAGGCCGACGCCCCGCTCCCCATCGTGACGCCCACGGTGACCGTCTCCGTCGACGCCGACGTCACCCGCATCGAGGTCGTCCGGCCGGTCGGCACGGAGGCGTACCGGCTCGATGACGCCGCCGCCGACGTCGTCGTCGAGGGCGCCCCGTACGCGGTGCAGCTGCCCGCCGGAAGCGTCCGGATCCTCACCCGCCTGGTGATGGACCTCTGGCACCAAGAGGACCAGTCGACGGCCGCCCGCGGCGTGTGCCAGCTGTGCGGCCAGGGCCGCGCGCTGTCCATCTGGCGCCCCCGGTGAGCGCCCGCCGGCCTCCGCCGTGCGGCACGCCGTCCGCGCGCCGCACGGCGGCTGCGGCCCTCTATCACACACCCCCTGGACCGCGGTCTGACGACCGCCTTCCCGGTGTCCGATTTCGCCTTGACCGGACCCATTTCCCGCACCGCTGTACCGCGCTTTCAGCGCAGGTCAGCAGTGCAATAGCCAGCTCCCGGAAGACCTCTTTGGTCAACCGCCAATCCGGAGGTACTGTCATGGACCCAAAGATCAACAGCAGAAGTACCAAGGTATGGCTGCGCCATACGTCAAAGGACTTCAAGATCATCAACGCGGGAGGGGGTGAGTAGCGATGGCGTGGGTGACCACATTGGGCCCGGACATGCAGCAGGTGGAGTACCGGCTGACCGGGCAGTGCGGATGCGACCTGGAGCACCAGGAGCAGGAGGTCGAGGAGAGCGACGCGCAGGTCGACTACCGCCTCGGCGAAGCGCGTGATCTGGAGTGGATCGGCGGCGGCCTCGCCGACGTCGGCCTGGTCGCCGGGCAGAGCGTCGACAAGGACCAGGCACGGCTGCTGATGGACGGCCGGCACCCGCTGACCGGCGAGCTGCTCGTGACGCCGAAGGTGGCCGTCGACCCGCGCGGCAAGGTGCAGGCGCGACCGCTCGCCGAGGCGATCGAGGCGGCGGCCGCGACGCGCGGCGTGAGCGTCGAGCAGCTGCTCGGCGACGACGAGAAACTGGTCAAGCGTCTCGCCCGGCTGCAGCGCGGTGTGCACCGCGAGGGCGACCGCCACCGCGTCCCCTTCCGGGCGGCGGAGGACCTCGCCGAGGCGACCGGCATCGACCTCACCGAGCTGTACGGGCGCGGCGGTGTGGCGGAGGCCCGCGAGTACGCCGACGCCCGGATCCGCGTCGGCAACCGCGGCTATGACGTGACGCTGGATCTGTCGAAGACCTACAGCGCCGCCGTGGCGCTCGCGGGCGAGGAGAAGTCCGAGGAACTGCGCGGCGCGTTCCTCGAGGTGGCCCGCGAGACGTTCGGCGCGCTGGAGGGCTGGGCCGCGTACGCGATGGCGGGTGAGCACGGCAACGGCAAGACCGCCGACCGCGTCGACACCTCCGGGTTCCTCGGCTGGATGACTGTGCACTACTCCGCCCGCCCGGTCGGCGGCGAGGTCGGAGACCCGCACCTGCACGTCCACGGCAACCTGGCGAACATGGCGCACGCCGAGGACGGCAAGTGGCGCACCGTCGGGGCCGGCGGCCGCGACATCATGCGCCACGCGCACGCCACCGACGCGATGGTGAAGGCCCGCCTGCGGCAGGTGACCGGCGAGCGGTTCGGGATGCGGTGGGAGCGTCACGCCGAGACCGGCGCGTGGGAGGTCGTCGGCATCGACGAGGACCTGCGCCGCGCGTTCTCCCGCCGCAACACCCAGATCGTCGCGGCGGCCGCCGAGGAGGCGAGCACCGGCGAGCAGAAGCTGATCGCCCGCCAGCTCGCCGAGGGCAAGGACACCACCATCACCCAGGCCGACGTCCGCGCCGCCTGGAGGGAGCGCGCCGAGACGGTCGTCGACGACGTCGACGCGATGATCCGGCGCGCGATCCCCGGCCCCGAAGGACCCGACGGCCCGTCCGTCGCGGGCCCCGGCGGCGGCCCGATCGTGCCCTCCCCCGAGGAGATCGCCGCGTTCATCTGGCGGCGCGAGGGCGGCCTGACCGAGTCCCGGAAGTCCGTCACGCGTGCCGACGTCCTGGCCCACGTGATCGACGCCTGCCCGTTCGGCGTGCCCGACATCGCGGCCGCCGAGGCCCTGACCGACGCGGTGCTCGCCGTCGACGGCGAGGCGGTCGCCCTGCCGACCAAGGGCATGGCGCACCTGACCAACCCCCAGCGCTACACCCACGCCTCGATCCTGGCCGCCGAGCAGACCATCACCGAGACGGCCGCCGACCGGCTCAACGAGGGCGCCGCCCAGCTCACGGTCCGCGCCGGCGAACTCGCCATCGCCGCGTTCGAGGCGCAGCGCACCACCGACCCGAAGCGCCCGTTCGTCATGTCCGCCGAACAGCGCGCCATGACCATGCGGTTCCTCACCGCCGGGCACGGCGTCGACGTGCAGCGCGGCAAGGCGGGCACCGGCAAGACCACCAGCATGACGGCGGCGCGGATGGGCTGGGAGGCCGCTGGCCTTCGCGTCTCGGGAGCTGCCACCGCGGCGGTCGCCGCGTCCAAGCTGCAGGCCGAGTCCGGCATCGCGAGCGCCACGGTGACCACCTGGCTGATGGACATCCGCGACGGCGGCCGCCGCATGGCGAGCACCGACGTCCTGGTCCTCGAAGAGGCCGCGATGATGGACGACCGCGACGTCGCCGAACTGCTCTCGGCGGCCGCCGAGAACGGTGTGAAGGTCGTCATGATCGGCGACTGGGCACAGCTGAAGGCGATCGGCGTCGGCGGCGGCTTCAAGCGCGCCCACGAGATCGTCGGCGGCCTGGAGCTCAGCGAGAACCGTCGGCAGAAGGACGCGGTGGAGCGGGCCGCGCTGGAGGCGTGGCTGGACGGCGGACGGCGTACCGCGCTGTCGATGCTCGCCGAGCACGGACGCGTCCACGCCGTGGCGACACCCGACGACGCGTACGCCGAGATGCTCGGCGCGTGGAAGGACCTCGTCGGCCGCCTGGAGGGCGACGTCCACGACCAGATCGAGGACCTGGTCGTCCTCGCCGCGCGCAACGCCGACGTCGAGGTCCTCAACCTCGGCGCACGCGAGCTGCGCAAGAAGGACGGCGAACTGTCCGGCGGCCACACCTACGCGCTGGTCAACGGCGAGCGCCTGGAGCTCGCCGCCGGCGACGTCATCCGGATCAAGCGCAACGACTACCGCACCCGCCGCGGCGGCGACGTCGACGTCCTCAACGGCTACCGGGGACAGGTCACCTACGCCGCCAAGGGCGGGGTCGCCGTCGAATGGCGCCGCCCCGCCGACGACGGCGGATACGCCATCGAGCGAGCCTGGATCACCGCCGACCAGATCGCCGACGGCACCCTGCAGCACGGCTACGCGATGACCATCGCCGCCGCGCAGGGACTCACCTGCGACTACACCCTGGCCTACGGGGTGGGCGCGTCCGCGAACGACCTGTACCCGGCGATCTCCCGCGACCGGATCGCCACCCACCTATGGCTGCCCGCCGACGTCGTCGAGAGCGAGGAGACCCGTCTCCGTCTCGGCGAGGCCCGCAGCGACCAGGAGCGCCTGGAGCGGACGGTCGCCGCATACGCCGACTCCCTGGAGGGCGACACCGACGACCGGATGGTCTCCGACGAGCTCGCGCCGGCACCCGAGGCCCGGCCCGTCGCGCCCATCCCGCACCAGGTGCAGCCCGAGCACGAACGGGCCGTCGAGGACACCGCCGAACGCCACGGTGAACAGCAGCGTGCCGAGGCGGTCCAGGAGCACCCGGAGCCCGCTCAGAGCGCCGCACAGGCCGTCCCCGGCCCTGCGGAGCCCGACACGGCCACCGAGCGCGCAGCGGACCGCCAGGCCCGTCTGGACGCCGCCCGGGAGCGGCTGCAGGACGGCGACGTCCCGCAGATCACCGGAGAGCAGAAGGCCCGCCTGGAGCAGCTGCTCGCCGCCGGGTTCGCCTCCCGCGCCGAGCCGCAGCAGGAGCAGGAGGAGCGGCCGGAGCCGGAGTTCGAGGTGTGGGACGACCGCAAGTACGGTCACCTGTCCGGTCAGCGCCTCACCTCGCTGATCGCGCAGCACACCGCCGAGGGCAACCGCGCCGAGCGCCTGGCCGCCGACTACACCCGCCAGGCCGCCACCTGGCGCGAGGCCCTGGCCGCGCCCGTCACCCCCGGCCAGGAGCGGGGCCGCGAGGTCGCCACGGTGCTGGACCGTGCCGACGAGCTCGCCGCCCTCGCCGCGACCGAGCGCGCCAACGAGCACCAGGCGCGCGAGTCCGTACGGCACGCCCAGGAGGTCCTGCGCCGGGTTGCCGAGGCCAAGGGCAAGTCCCGCCTGGCGCTGCGGCTGGCCGGCACCAGCCGCAAGGAGACGCTGGAGATCGCCACCGAGTACGACAAGAAGGAGACCGAGGGGTACCGGGAGCTCTACCGGGCCGGACGGGCCGCCGACGACGCCGTACGTCAGGCGTGGGCCGCGATCCGCAGCCCGGAGACGGTCGCCCTGTTCGAGGAGCAGGGCTCCCGCCGGGAAGGCCCGCGCGACGTCGGCGAGCTGCAGAACCGGCTCGCCGCGATGCGCGAACGGCTCCCGGAGATCGAGCGGATCACAGACCGGGGCGTCGCCCGCAAGGCCGACGCCGCCGAGCGCCAGGCCACGGAGCAGCAGGGCAGCGCGCGGAAGCACGCCGCCACGGCGGGCAAGCTGCAGGAGGAGAAGTCGCTGCGCTCGCGCATGGCGACCGAGGCCCCCACCCAGCACGCCACCGAGGCACAGCAGCGCGCCGCGTACATCAAGCAGGCCCGGCAGCAGGCCGCCGAACGGGCCCGCGAGAACACCCGGCAGGCGCAGGAGCAGTACCGGTACCAGCCGCCGACCCAGGACCGCTCCGGTCCCTCCCTCGGACGCTGAACCACCCACCGTCAGCGTCCCGCTGACACCCCTTCGAGTGCCCTCGGACCCGCCCGGTCCGGGGGCACTCCCCTGTGCGCGGCCGCGACCAGGTCCACCGCGACGTCGTCCGCCACGTCCACCGCCAGGTGGTGGACGACTCCTGTCGGCGGAGGTGTCCGCTTCGCAGGTCAGAGTGCGTTTCGCGGCACCGGAAACGGAGGTCCCGCGCGCCAACTACAGGGAGAGATCAGGGTGGAGACGAAGGAGGCGGCGAGTGCGTACAGGGTGCGGGCGGAGCGCAGGCGGCGGAGCCGGGGGACGGGCGAGGCCCGCGGGGACGGCTGGGTGCGCACGAAGGCGGACGAACGGCTCCTGGCGGCTGCGACGCGGTACGGGACGCTGACCCTGCGCCAGGCGGCCACGGCGTTCTGGAACGGCCGGGAGGAGACCGCCCGCGCCCGCGTCCGGCTGATGACCGAGGCCGGGCTGCTCAACCGCTCCGCTGAAGTGCGGTGGGCGGGCACCGTCGTGTGGACCACCGAGCGCGGCGCCCGGGTCGCCGGGGTGGGCCTGGGTGCTCCGCACCCGCCGGGCGAACGGCTGCTGCACCGCCTTGCGCTCGCCGACGTCGGGCTCCGCCAGGAGGCGGCCGGGCACACCGTGCTCACCGAGCGGGAGGTGCGCACCGCCGAAGCTGTCCCCGGGCGGGCGGCGGAGCTCCTGGCGGACCTCGGCGTACCCGGAGTGCACGACGGGGCCGGGGCGAACCCGTGCTCGCCGTACGCGCCGGCGTCCGTGCGGTGCACTGGCCGGACCTGGTCCTGGTGCTGCCCGGCGATGGCATCGGCGCGGTCGAGGGGAGCTCACCCCGAAGGCTCCGAGTGCGCTCCGGCAGGTCCTGCGCGCGTACGGGCACGCCCGCCGCCGGGTCGTGTACCTCGGCACCGAGCCGGTCGTACGACAGCTGCAGGGCCGCCCCGGCCCGGACGGGCGGTGGGCCGACGGCGTCGGCCAGGACGTCGGCCTGCTCCCGCCCGGAGGGCCCGACCCAGGCACCGGACTCCTGAGCGTCCGGCCGTTCACAGCCGGGGACCCCGCCGTCGACCGCCAGGCCGTCCGGCACGCGCAGCGCCGTTGACGGAGTCCCCGGCGGAGTGCCGTGCCTCAACTCGCAGCCCGTCCGGCCCGGCCGCAGCGCGCGTCCGGGCCGGAAACGGCCGACTACGCCGTATCCAGGGGGTGGCAATCCATTGCCACCGTCGTATCCACCCGCAGGATCGCTCTCACAGAAGTCGATCAGGGGCATGCGGGGCGTACGGGGTGGATGAGGGGTGTGGGGAGAAGGGGCGGCAAAGCGGGTACCCCGGGTACCCGGTGCGATCATCGTTCTCCCGTGGGAGACGGCTGTCCGGCCGTCCGGCGGGGCGCTGTCCGGATCGGCCCCGGCGGTCAGGGAGCGTCGGGCCGGCCTTCGAGCCGCGGCCGGGCGAACCCGCCGCCGCGAACGGCGTGCGCACACGCCGAGGCCGCCGGGAAGCCGGTGCCCACCGTGGCGGTCAGGGCCGGGAAGAACCGCTGCCCGTCCTCGAACTGAGGCGTGGTGGTCCACGCGTAGGACTCGAGGCCGCGCATCGCCCGCAGCATCATCCGGGTGCCGAAGCCCTGCCGCTGCCACTCCCCTGTCACCCGGATCTTCATGACGTGGCCGCGGTGGCACTCGGCGCAGGACCGCCAGGTGAGCCGACCGAAGTCGTAGCCGGTGCGGTCGCACACCCGGAGCTGGTGGGGGCCGCCGTCGTTGTTCGGCGCGTAGTACAGCCAGAAGTCCGTGGTGCGCGGCCGCAGGGCCGTCGTGAGCTTCCAGGACCCTTCGGTGAAGCCCGGCGGTGGCACGGTCATGTGATCCCCCTTCGAGCGCGGGTGTCCGCCGCGCCCCTTGATCCTCTCGCCCTCCCTGATCTTCGCCAAGGGCCCCGTGTTGGCGCAGATAACTGTTCTGTTATCTGTACTAGGGTGATCACTGACCAGGGAGAACGCGCCCGTTCTCCGACATGAGCCGGACCTGTTATCTGTGCCAAGGAGAGACGTGCCGACCGTCGTCCCCCTCAAGACCGCCTCCGGAGCGGCGACCGTGCGCACCGCCGCCGACCGCTACCTGGACTCCCTCACCGTGGCGAACACCCGCCGGAGCTACACCACGGCGCTCGGCAAGGTCGTCCCCGAGCTCGGCGAGGGCCGGCCGCTGGCCGCCCTCGCCGACGACGAGATCGGCCAGGCGCTCGAACAGCTCTGGGGCACGGCGGCCGCCAGCACCTGGAACGCCCGACGCGGCGCGGTCGGCGGCTGGCTCGCCTGGTGCCACGACGCGGGCCTGGAGCCGCCGCACATCCCGGCCTGGTGCAAGCGGATGCCCGACCCCGGCTCGGACACCCCGGTCCGCTCCAAGACCGCCATCGACCGCCTGATCGCCCGGCGCGACGTCGGCCTGCGCGAGAAGGTCACCTACCGGATGCTCTACGAGACCGTCGCCCGCGCCGACGAGCTGCTCGGCGTCAACATCGAGGACCTCAACCTCGCCGCCCGCCAGTGCCCGGTGAAGGCCAAGGGCGCCAAGGCCGTCCGCCGCCGGGGCCAGGCCCGCGAGGACTACGCCACGGAGACGGTCTACTGGGACGCCGGCACCGCCCGGCTCCTCCCCCGCCTGATCGGCGACCGCACCCGCGGCCCGCTGCTCGTCACCCACCGCAAGCCCGGCCCCGGCAAGCTCCTCACCCCGCGCGACGTCTGCCCCGACACCGGCCTGGCCCGCCTGTCCTACGGCCAGCTGCGCGCCCTGCTGGACCGGCACACCTGCGTCGGCGGAGAGGAGGGCACCGGCTGGGATCCGCACGAGTTCCGGCACTCCGGCCTGACCCACCTCGGCGAGCAGGGCGTCTCCCTGCTGCTGTTCATGGCGAAGTCGAGGCACAAGTCCGTCAGCGCCGCCCGGAAGTACTTCAAGCCCGGCGCGGCCGCGCTCGCCGAGGTCACCAGCCTGCTGGCCCCCGGCGACAGGCAGCGCTGACGGCGGACACGACGAAGCCCCGGACCCGCGCGGGTCCGGGGCTTCGCTGCTACTGGCCGCCCTGCTCGCCGGGTAACGGGCGGGGGGCGTAGACGGCTTCCTCGGGATGAGTGGTGGTCCGGAGCTTGACCCATGCGGCGTCGTGGTCGATGCCGGTCGTCCGTGAAAGGCGCCTGGCCTGCCACGAGGTGATGGGGGAGAAGATCCAGCGGCGTCGGGTCAGTCGATTCATGCCGCGATGCATACCCTCGCCGTCCGGAGCACGAAGCCCCGGGACCATGACGACCCGGGGCTTCTCTGTGCACGTGTACGCCCGGCTCAACGAGCCGGGCCCGGCCTGGTCACCGGCCGACCGGCTCCGGGTACCGCTCCCGCCGGCGGTCGGGGCTGTCGGTGCCGAGGCGCACCCACTTCTCACGGCGCTGCAGGGCGGGCAGCGTGGTGGCGAACACCGAGACCGCGATGCCGTCGACCGCCTCGGCGAGCGCCTCCAGGCGCCGCTGCAGCAGGTGCTCCTCCTTGCCCGCCAGGACCACGTGCAGCGGCGGGAACTGCTTGCTGCGGGTGTACCGGTAGCGCGACCAGAACGGGAACGTGCCGCCGATGGTGCCGCGGGCTCCCTCCCAGATGCGGTGTCCGGCGTACCGCTCGTAGTCCCAGACTTCGCGGGCGAGCTTGGCCCGCGACATCGTGCCGTTGTCTATCTCGAAGAGGCGGACCTCGAACGTCTTGCCCGGCGCGGCGAGGACGGCGTCGGTGTTGAACGTCAGCCCGGTCTCCTTGATCGCGTGATTGACCTCCACCTGCCAGTCGGTCAGATGCTGGCGGCCGCCGAAGGAGAGGATCGTCTCCGTCACCGCCAGGGCGTGCGGGCCGAACCCGGCACGGACCGCCTTCGCTCCGGTGCCGGCGCGCGGCCGCGCGGGCAGCTCGTTGCCGTCGGCCACGGCCCGCAGCCCCGCCCGGGTCAGATTCCAGATCAGCTCCTTGCCCTGCTTGCCGTTCGTCTCCGCCAGGCCCTGCTCCGCCAGCTTCCGCATCGCCCGGCGTACGTACGAGCGGCCGTCCGCGTCCTCGGCTGTGATGACCCGGGCCATCTGGCGGGCGGTCGCGACGCGCACGCAGGCCAGCATCCGCAACGCGTCTCCCCTGACCCGGGGAGCCGTGGGGGTTGAGGACCTCTGCCCTCCAGACGCAGGAAGGGAAGGGAGAGAGGTGTCAGCGTCGCCACCGACCCCTGGACCAGGGGTGTGGCCTGCGGCGACGGACGCGGCCGCCGAATCCTTCACGGCACCGGATACGGCACTGGAAATCGGGCGGCGCCGCGCCCTTGGATCGTCCCTGGTCCAGGTCCAGATCGCCGTCTGCGCGGTCTCGGGCGCCCGGTGGCCGGTGTCGTCGTACGACATGTCGGCGCTCCTCATCAGCGTGGCGCGGACCTCCGGACAGAGATCCGCTGTCACCTGATACAGGTCTGGATGATCATGCTCGTGTGACACTTCGCGCCGTACTTTTTCCGACCGGCCCCGTTGAGCCGGACATGGAACTCCCCGACCGGGCCGCGCCCGGAGTCGAGACCCTCGCCGGGGCGGCCGCCGACGCGGCCTGTGCGCTGGCCGACGCGGCCGGCCCCGCCGGGTGGAACCTCGCGGCCGCCGAGGACGCGGCGGAGGCCATCGACACTATCGCCGCGGCGCTCTCCGACATCGACCCCGAGGCCGCCCGGCTCCTGGCGGCGATTCCCGCCGCGACGAAGGCCCTGCTGCGCCACTTCGGGCAGGAGCAGGAGGCGGCTGTCACCGAGCCCGCAACCGCCGCCCGGCCCTCTCCGCTCCCGAAGCCGCGCCGACGCGGTCTCGGGCCCGGATGGCAGGGCGTCGCGGCTACGTCAGCGAAACGCTGACGTGCGGTGCGCTACCGAGAAAAGTAGCTCAATTGAAGAGCCGAATGGGTATCTTGCACGTCTTCTGTAAGGCGATCTGTGCAGCTCAGTTGAATACGTCGCGTATCAGCGATCAATTCCGCTAGCGGAAATGAACGCGGCAAGAGTACGTGAACAGCTCTCTTATTCGATCTCCTTGACGTCCCGGCGGGAAGCGATGGGGAGATCTCCCGTCCTGCCCGGTGCCCAGCCGCTACCTTGAGAGTCGGCCGCCACACGTCGGCCCGACTCCGAGCCGCAGCCCGCCCACGCAGGGAGCGGCAACGAGGACAAGGGGCTCCGCTTCACGTGCCGCATCGGCCCGCTGTCCGTGGTCTTCCACGGCGGGAGATGCGTGGGATCTCCCGCCTGTCTGGAGACGACTGTGACCACCGACAAGCAGTTCAAGCGCGCGGCCCGGGAGCTCGCCGAACGGGACGGGATCTCGTACACCGCAGCCCGCCGACGCCTCGCCGCCGACCCCGAGACCGCTGTCAGCGCTTCGCTGACGACCGCTCCGGCGGCCGCCGAGGACGACCAGGAGCCGACTCCCCCACGCCTCTACCCGATCGCCCGCGCCGTGTGTGCGACCGACTGCGACGGCACACCGCACCCGGGCGCGCTGTGCCACCCGTGGCGGCCGGAGGACTCCAAGCACGTCCGGTACGAGGTGCGGCGGGCGGCGCAGCTGCCGAACGGCCGGGCCGGGGAGCTCTGCCACCGGTTCGAGCCGCCGGCGCCGGGCTATCCGAGCGGGTCCTTCTTCGCGCGCGAGGCCACGTGGCTGCTGGGCCTGGTCTACGCGATGCTCACCGACCAGCGCCCCGAGCTCCGTCCCGGCCGGGCAGAACTGCGGGCGGCCGTCGAGGCGGACGACCAGGCCGCGGTCGACGCGGTGATGGAACCGCTGGACCGCGCGGCGGCCCGGCTGCTGACGAAGGTGCCGGAGCGGTGGTGGGGCCAGGTGAAGCCGCAGCTGCAGGAGTACGCCGACTCCGTTGACACCGACGAGCGGGAACCCCTGACGTGGCAAGAGGCCGACGACCGGCACACGGTCGGCCGCCTGGTCGACCAGTGGCGCCGGGCGTGGACGGAGAGCCGGAACTACAACGGCTACATGGAGGCGCCCGGCGTGCTGTGGCTCGCCCCGAAGGGGTGGCTGGACGACCTCCTGGTCGAGCAGCACGGCGGCCACGGTGACGGCGCCCGGGTCCGCCTCACCGACGGGCGTCCCGCCATCGTGTATGCGGCGGAGTGGGGCGAGACCGGGGCGCCGGTCGCCTACCGCATCCGCGAACTCGAACCCGGCCGCCACGGCAACATCGGGAAACTCGTGCCGTCGCTCACCAGCGACGAGCTCGTGACCCGCGACCAGGTCGCGGGAGAACTCAACGACGTGGCGTAGCCCGGTGGCCGCTGGGGGCCTTCGCCGGCCCCCAGACCCCCGCTGCCCCGGCATTCCGCAGCGCGAACCGGTATCGCCGGGGCGGGCCGCCGCGCGCGCTGCGAAACACCGGGGTTGTGTTCCCGCTGGCCCGCCCCCGGTCCGGCGACGCGCGAAGAGTAGCTTCGCGGACAACTTGCTCGGACACTCCCGACCTCCACCTTGCTGCCCGCGCAGGCACCTCTCGGAAAACTCCGGCGGAAACTCCAGGGTGTAAAACCACCTATAAACCAGGGTGTTTCCAGCGTGTGACAAGCCGCTCTCCGCACCCCCGTCCTGACCTGCGGGAACCTGCCTGACGAATCAATCCCACCCACGCTCATCGTCCCTCAAAGCGTGGGTGGGATTGATTCGTCAGGCAGGAGGTCAGGACGGGGGTGCGGAGAGCTGGAGTTGTGTTCAGAGAAAAGCAGAGTGGGGGTCAGAGTTTGATGGATGGAGGGAAATGGGGGTGGGGTAGGGAAGGGGGGAGCCGGTGCCCAGGAGAAACCCGGAACACCGGCTGGAAGTGCGGTCGAGGAAGCGGTCTGGTGGGGGTGCGGGGCGGACGGCGGATACAGCGGGCGCCGGGGCCGGCTCCATGGTGCAGGCCCCGGCGAGCCGCGATCAGGCGGTCAGGCCGTCAACTCCGGTGACATCCTCGCCGGGCTCCAGGTACTCCTGCAGCGCCCGGTCCCGCCACCGCTTCGCGCCCTCCGTGTAGTGCGCATCGCGCCGGTTGGTGGCCATGTGCGCCCGGGTCAGGTCGATGACCCAGTCGTCGACCTGGTGGTGCTTCTCCAAGGCGTCCAGCGCCTTGCGCAGCCGCAGCCGTTCGTCTCCCTCGGCGGCCAGTCGCTTCTCGTTGAGGGCGTCCATGATGCAGATCTGCCCGACGAGCAGGAAGTCCCGGTACTCCTGCCCGCCCTTCTCCAGCCGGGCCGCGGCCTGCTCTGCGGTGAGCGCACCACGGCTGCGGGCGGCGAGCGCGGCCGCCAGGTCGACGGCGTCCTGGCGGCGCTTCTCGTCGTAGCGGGCGGTCCCCTCGGCGTACGACTCGTCAGGGTGGCGGTCCATCAGGACCCGGCCCTCCTGCGTCGTCCAGTCGTGGGCATCGGCGCGCGGGAAGTGCGGGCCCCAGGTCTCCGCCCACGCGTACGGGCCGCCGGTGCCGACCCGCAGCAGGTCGGCGGCGATCCCGGCCGGGCTGCGGCCGCCGACGAACCAGGCGAGCGTCGTCCAGCCGTCGGTCTCGGACCAGACCCGCAGGTCGTACGTCGGGGGGTGCTTCTCCCCCTTGAACCAGGCCGGTTCCGGGGTCGGCTCGGTGGAGGCCGGGCGGCCCTTGGGCCAGGCGTTGAACGGCAGGCGCGGCACCACGGGCCGGTCAGGGTCGGCGTCGACCTGGTGGACGCGGGAGGGCAGGGTGCCAAGGTCGGTGGTGGAGTGCTGCCAGACCTCGGCGCGCAGGTCGCCGCAGTCCCCGCCGGCCGGACGGGACGGGTTGCTCAGCCGGTGGGCGACCAGGGCGTCGGCCAGGAGGACGGCCTGGTCGAGGTGGCCGCACCAGGCCCGCGTCCACCAGCTCGGCGCACCGCCCGTGTGGTCCTCGCCCACGATCCCGTCCGGCACGTAGTAGATCCGCACCTCGTACGGCAGGTCCGGGCTGGGGCACACCGGATCGAGGGCGTGGGGGAAGGTGCCGGGCTGTTCCACCGACCAGCCGTTGTGGACGTAGCGCCAGAACGGCTGGTCGTTCGAGCACCAGACCACCGGCCACAGGGCGGCGACGTCCACCTGCCCGTCGTCCAGGCGGTGCGGCACGGGCACCCGGGTGCCCTTGGCCACCACCCCGACGTCGTTGCGGACCTCGCGGATGACAACGCCGTCGGCGGCGGGCTCGGCGACGCCCCACCGCACGCCGTTGTCCCGCTGGACCATCGAGTGGCGGGCGCCCTCATCCCAGATCACCGTCACGGGCACGACGCCGTGCTCGGCGACGACGGCGGACAGCGCGGAGACCACCAGGTCGTCCCAGTCCGGGGCGGCGGGGTCGGGCGAGGCGGCGCGGAGGGCTTCGGTGTACTTCGCGCCCTCGCGGGCGGCGGCGCGGGCCCTCTTGGCCGCGGTGCTCTGCTTCTTCGGCGACATGCGTACTCCAGACCCAGCGGTCTCCCACGCTTCCGCCGGCCATGTGTACGTCGGGGCCGATCCAGGACAGAGCAGTGCTTGAACTCGCGGGCCCCGAGAGACCTTGACCGACGACGTCCCGGGCGGCGTGGGCGCCGGGACAGCGGTGCACGGCAGTACGCGTCTAGCCGTACGGAAACGGTAGCGCCCCACGCTGACAGGGCGCCAGGAAACGGTGAGCGGCCCCGTGGACAGTTCCACGGGGCCGCTCACGAGGGGGAAGGGAGGGTCAGGACGCTTCGGTCTGCTCCTCCTGGTCCGCCTTGCTCTTGGGGACCTTGGGGAGCTTCCCGGACCGCCGCAGGTAGGCGGCGTAGTGGGCGATCGCGACGTCGGTGACGTCCTGCGGGCCCATGCCGGTCTCCTCGCCGATCTCGGTGACCAGGTCGTCGGTCTCCAGCAGGACGCGCACGTTCATCATCACGCGGGTCGGGCCGGGTTTGCGGCCGCGCCGGCGCTCCGGGCGACCGAGCTGCTTACGGCTGTTCGGCGTGACGGCCGCGGCACGCCTCTTCGGTGCCTTCGCGTCGTCGCCGACGTTGATGTCCTCGTCGTCGTCCGGCAGCTGCGGGTTCTCAGCGGTACGGGTGCGCGTCACGGGAGCGGGATCTCCTTCAGGAAGGTCTGGCCGAGCAGTTCGTAGGTGGCGCGGATCTCGGAGGCCCGGTCGCCCTTGAACTCCTCGAGGGAGACGGAGTTGGTGTTGGCGGTCGCCAGGGACTCGATGTACTTCACCGTCGGGGCCCACACCAGCGGGCCGAAGATGTCGTGGATCGAGTCGCGCTGCTCGCGCTGGCGGACGGTGTCCTGGAACTTGTTGAGGATCACGCCGCGGATCTGCAGGTCCGGGTTGCTCAGGTGGGTGGCCGCCTTCTTCTCGATGAGGTTGCGTGCGCGGATCGCGCCCTCGATGGCGTAGACGTCCGCGTCGGTCACGATCACCGCGTCGTCCGAGGCCGCAAGAGCGAGCTGAGTGAGGTGCAGCAGGCTGGGCGGGCAGTCGATCAGCACGTAGTCGAACTCGCTGTCGGCGCCTTCCAGGGCCTGCCGCAGCCGGAGCCAGGCGCCGCCGATCCCGGCCTCCGACATCCGGTTCTCCAGCGGCAGCCGCGCGGGCGCGATCTGGATCCGCTCGGCATAGCTGCACTTCCAGCCGATCGGCTGGAAGACCTGGCGAGCGCATCCCAGAGCCTCGTTGGGGTCCGTGTTGGCCTTGATGGCCTGGCTGATCGTCGGCTGTTTCAGCTCCGGGTCGTACCGCCAGCCGAGCATCCCGGAGCTGTTGCCCTGGGGGTCCATGTCGATGACGAGTACCCGCTTGCCCGCCTTCGCCAGGGCCTCGGCGAGTCGGGCGGTGGTGCCGGATTTCCCGACGCCCCCCTTGTTGTTCAGCAGGGCGATGCGGCGGGCGATGCGACGAGCATCTGCCGCAGGGCGAGCCATCATCAGTAGTCCTCCAATCCGCTCGCCCGACTCGTGCAGGCCAGCTCATAGGCTCGATGCCGGGGCGGCAGCAAGGCCGACCCGGCGTCCGGCTCGCACCGGAGAGCTCGCGCGACAGCGAGCGTTACCGGTCATCATGACGGCTCTCTCCGTCTGTCGCTGACAGGCTTGACAAACGGATATCTGAGCCGCTCAGCCGCAGTGCCTGGCATTTCCGCTAGCGGTATGGCGAGCGGATTGAGTCGCCTTTTCGGTGTCTGGTTCAGATCGCACACCCGCTAGCACTGTCAGCGGAATGCTGACGTTTCGAGAGTGTCAGTGGAATGCTGACGCCCATGGCGAAGGACTATGCGAAGCACCACGAGACCAAGCGGGCCGCCGAGAAGCTCCTGACGGAGCGCTACGGCAACGAGGACGACGCCCGGTACGGCGGTTCGCTGCCCCCGGAGAAGGCGATCACCTCCGTCCTGGTGGCCCTCAGCGACTACCTGCCGCCGGGCCAGGAGCCGCGCGAGGTGCCGGCGGAGGACGTCCTCGCCGCCCTCTCGCACGTGGACGACGCGCGCACCCGCCTGGACAACCAGGAGCTGCGGCTCATCCGGGCCGCCCGCGCCCGCGGGGCGTCCTGGCAGAAGGTCGCCGACGCGCTGGGGCTGGGCACCCGGCAGTCCGCCGAGACCCGGGCCCTGCGTCTGGAGCGCGGCGCGCAGACCTACCGCGGCCGCGACGTCGCCTCCCAGCGCCTGGACAAGGCCCGCGACCGGTTCGAGCAGGCGTGGTGCGAGGAGAACGCCGAGCGGCTCCGGGAGGTCGCCGGGCGGTTCTACGACACCTCCGGCGCGTGGGACCTGCAGAACCTGAACGACATCGACATCCGGGGCACCGTGCACGGGATCGGGGAGCTGCTGGCCACCGACGGGAACCCGGTGAGGCTGGCCAGCCTCATGGCGAGCGTGCGGTTCCACCTCGCCCCGTACGACGCGAAGGCACCGAAGCCGACCGGCAAGCGGGCCGCCGACGCCGCGCAGGCCCTGACCGACCTCGTGGCGCTGAACACCGAGCAGTCGATGGCCCGCAGCCGGATCACCTCCGCACGCGCCGAGGCGACGTCGTGAGCGCCCAGGAGACGGTCGTCGACGTCGTCGACAGCAGGCTGACCGGCGCCGAGCTGTTCGCCGCGGCGGCCGCCGAGGTGACGTCCTGGCCGTCGGTATCCGCCTCCCGGGCCCGCCAGGTGAAGTGGGTGGCGAACGAGTACACCCGCGCCCTGGCCCACGCCGAGCACCCGCTCGCCGACAGCGCCGGCGTACGGAAGGTGTTCACCGCCGAACCCGTCGACGTCTACCTGCGCCTGGCCCGCACCGGGAAGCTCCGCGTGCGTACGGCCGCCGACCCGGCCAAGGGCTCCGACCACTCCGAGCAGATCCGCCTGGAGGTCCTCAAGCTCCTGGTCACCGCGTGCGGAGCCGAGGACTTCGCCGAGCTCCCGCCGCAGCCGGACCCGCCGCGCAAGGCGCCCGTCGCCAAGCGGCCCCGCTCCCTGCTGCGCTCCCAGCTCACCGAGCTCGCCGACTCCCCCGACGCGACCACCAGCCAGCTGCGGATGCTCGCGGTGGGCGCGGTCGTCTCCGACACCGGAATCCGGGCGGGCGAGATGTGCGCCCGCACGATCGAGGACCTCTCCCCGACGCTGGAGGAGCTGCGGGTGGTGCGCCGGCCGCAGGGCTGGAGCGAGGCGGAGGCGTTCACCGAGCTGCTCGCCCTGTCCGGCCTGGCGAGGGCGGCCCTCAAGCGGTGGCTGCCGGAGCGGCTGCGGCTCCTGCAGCGGGTCGGTGGCACCGCGACCGCGCTGTGGGTCTCCCTGCACGGCAACCACCAGGACGGCCAGCCGGTCCCGGCCGGGACGCCGCTGATGCCCCGCGGCCTGGCCCGCGCCTGGACCCGCGCGGTCGTCGACACGAACATCGAGATGACCGGCCAGCCCTCCTGGGAGCCGCTGCCCACGCGCATGGAGCAGCTGCGCCGGGGCGTGAAGCCGACCGCCGTACGGGCGCCGATAGTGCCGGACGCCGAGAAGGCCGCCGTGCTCCTGGACGACGTCGCCGCCCGCGGCCGCGCCCTCGCCGAGCTCCGCCGGGCGGGCGAGGAGAACTCCACCGCCGAGCTGCAGGCCCGCATCGCCGTGCGCCAGACGGTGCGCGACGCGTGGGCGGAGGGCATCGAGCACACGGTGCAGCTGTCCACCCTCGCCGACGCGGGACTGCCCGACACGGCCTCGCTCGCGGCCGCCGGCTGGGAGCCGGTGCTGCTCGCCGCGATCGACCGGGGCCAGGGCTGGGGCCGCCCCTCGAAGGCGGCCGCCGCCGTGTGAGCCCGTACGGAACGGCAACGGCGCCCCCGGAGGACACGATCCTCCGGGGGCGCCGCCGTATCCGCTCAGGCGTCGACGCCCACGGCCTCCCGTTCCATCACCAGCGCCGTGCACACGCACGCGCACCAGCAGGCCCCGCCGCCCGGGTGCACGGAGAACGCCGTGCTCAGCGGCCCGCCGCAGCTGACGCACTGCGAGGCGCACCCGCACACGCCGCAGTCGGCGCACTTCATCCGGTCGCACGTCGCGCACAGGGTGTCCTGTGGGGGCGGGGTGGGGAAGCACTCGCGGCAGGTCGAGGCGGCGCAGTGCCCGCAGGTCGTCGTCACCGCCCCAGCCTCACCGCGCCGACCAGGTCTCCGGGACCGCGACACGCCCCTGGCTCAGTCGATCGGCGGGCCGGTCTTCAGCTCCTTGCGCCGTGCGGGGAAGGGGCGGCCGTCGTTGTGCTTGCCCTCCGCCTCCTTGATGGCGGCAGCGACCGCGGCCTGGACGAACGAGGAGAGCGTCACCGTGCGGTCGGTGCCCTGCAGCGCGACGACCGTGTTCCGCAGCCGGTCGAGCAGCGCGTCGGCGATGTAGGCGGGCACCTTCGTCTTCCCGCCGGCGCCCGCCGTGTCGTTGTCCGGCTCCGGCTCGTCGTCCGGCACGGTGACCTGCGCGGGGAGCGCCCCGAGACCGGCCAGGAGGACCGCGACGCCACTCACCCCGGCGGACGGGGATCTCTGCAGCCACGCCTCGCCGGTCGCCTGCACCAGCACCTCGGTGGCGGTCTCGGTGAGCACTCCGGTGCCGGCCGCCCCGATCCGGATCGGGGTGTCGTCGGCGAGCGTGTGCCACGCACGGCGCACCTGGCCCACGTTCAGCGCCGGACGGTGCACCTGATCGTCGTGGGGCATCCCGTAGGCGAAGCTGTGCGCGCCCGGGTGCTCGGCGAACAGCAGGCAAGGCCGCTCCTGGGGAACGACGGGTTCTTCGACATCGAGGTGAGGCGCGTCGGGGAACGGAAGCCGCTGCTTCGGCGGGACGGGCATCGGCTCGCCCTTGACGGTGCAGCTCTCGCGGACCAGGAGCTCACGGCCGGTCGGCTTCCAGCGCAGCCACCAGTGGCCGTCGTTCGCCGACTGTCCCAGCGCGTAGTGCCACTCCCCTTTGTGTCCCGCTTCCAGTTCGCACCACGCGAACGCCTCCACCACGTTCGCGCCGACCGGACGCGATGCCAGATAGGCCAGCTCCTCCACCGTGAATGTGGTGGCCACCGAGCAGCCCTTGCGCATCATGCTCACGCGCTTCCTCCCCTTCCTCGCCGAAAACCCGAGGTCATCGTCACGCGGGAGTCCGCACACGCGCGGGAGAATTCGGAAACCCGACCCCGCTCCAATACGGCTAAGCGAGCATTTCCGCTAGCGAAAATGAGAGCCGTAAAAGTCGCTGCAAGCTACCCATTCGGTTACTCGTTCAGCCAAGCCATAAGGCAACTTGAACAACTACCCACTTGCTCAGCGAAACGGCTACTAATAACCGGTGTCAGCGGTCCGCTGACACGCCGGATGTGCCGGTTTCCGGGCCCTCCACCGGAGTCCGGGGTGCCGGATTCCGGCAGGTGGGGTGCCGGTTTCCGGTACCTCGGGGTGCCAGTCACCGGCAGGTCGATGTACCGGCTACCGGCACCCAGAACAGAAGTGAACCGAAGAGAACCGGAGGGAACAGAGCAGAGGCCGGCGGAGGTGCCGGATTCCGGCAGGTCGATGTCAGGTTCCGACCGGGGCACTTTCAGACCCCCCGTGTCAGATTCCGACCCGGCGGGGGGTCAGTTTCTGACCCTGGGAGGGGTCGGATTCCGACCCCCAGAACTGTAGGGAACCGAAGGTGAACCGTAGGAAAGAGCTGCTGCGCGCGTGCGCGGCCCGGCCCGCGGCCGCCGCTCCGCCTCCGGCACCCCGAAGCCCTCAGCGGCCACGAGAGGGCCGAGCGGCACCCCGGCCCTCCCGGTGGGCGTCCGCCGGGTGATCGTCCGGCAGGAGGCGACACAGGCCGCTTCCCGGGCCCGCGCATCGTCGACCGCCGGGTGCACCATCAGCCCCACCGTGCCCACATCCGGATCACGCCCCCGACCAGGAAAGCCCCAGGAAGGCCCCTGTACGGCCCGGAGAGCGCCGATCGCGCGACGGGGGCCCCGTTCCACCCTGAACCCACGAACGGCCGTCAGACGGCGATCTACGGACGCGCCGCCCTGCTCTTCCAGTTGCCGGGCGAAGCCCGTCCGCTGTCCATCGGTGGAGCCGGGGCGCCTGTGGCGCCCCGGCGGAGCCGATTGGGGAAGTTGAGTCGTCCCGGAGGGACGTCATATCTCCTGACCTGCACGTACGCACCCAGGCCAGCCCCCACGGCGCGGGGCCCGTCACTACCTCGGCCACGACGATGCGGTCAGCCTGGCACCGGCCCTCACCCGAACGGGTGACGGGCCCCGCGCCCCTCTCCTCTGACCCCTAACAGGCCCTCGCGCTCTAAGAGCGGCCCTGCGGGTCGCTCCGCTGTTCGGTTGTCTGCGGCCGCACGGTGGTTGCGGCTCTGACCTGCGCTTTCAGCGTGAGGGGGTCGGTCCGTGAAGTGGCAGTGGGTCCAGTACCGGGAGGACTGGACCCACTTGGGAGAGCCGCGCAAGGGCCTGTTAGGGGAACCAAGCCGGTGCGCTCCCCCGGCTCGGCGAGCTGGTGCCCACCCAGGCCGGACCCGCCGCGGCGCTGTTCCGGGACCACCGGCCCGCCGCCCTGCCTGTCTTCCCCGACCGAGGCCGCCTCTTCGGCGCGTGCGCCGCGAGCGCGGCGAAGCCGCCAACGCGCCCTCGCGCGCCACTACCTGCAGATGGCCTCCGGCGTTCAGCGGCGCAACGCGCCGCAAGGCGCCAAACCCGATCTTGGTTTCGATGAGCTTGGTGTCGATGACCTTGGTTTCGTTCTGCGGTGGCGTTCACACCACCCCGCGAGGTTTCGTCTCCACCACCCTGCGAGGTGGCATTCATGCAACCTCCGGAGGTGGTACCGATACCACCTCCGGAGTGACCTGCGGTTTTACGGCTCCAGAGCCTGAAATCGGGGTGAAAATCGGGGCCGAAATCGGGGCCCGCAGACCCCGATTCCAGCCCCGATTCGCGGTCCGCCCCGCCCCCGGTTCGAGGACCCGGTTTTCACCCCGGTCACGCGTCCGCCGACGGCACGGCCCCGGCCGGCCAGGCGGCGAACCCGACCCACATCCACGGCCACTCGCGGATGTGCCCGACGACCTTCTCCGCCGGCACCGTGACGTCCCGCGCCTCCCCGGCCTCCCACGCCGACAGCAGCAGCCGCACGTACTCCACGTCCCACAGGACCGCCGTGTACGGCTCGCCGTCGTCGTCGAGCGCCAGGAGGAAGCCGTAGCCCTCGGCGGTCGGCTGCAGCCCGGCGACCGCGCACAGCGCCAGGTAGGCCGCGGGCCCGTGGAAGTCGTTCTCGGTGGCGAGCATGGCTCCGTGGATCGCGATCACGTGGTCCTCGTCTCGGTCGGGCACCGCCTGGCGGCGGCGCAGCACACGAAGAAGGCCCCGCCGGATTGGCCGGCGGGGCCTCGAAGGGGTCGGACAGCTACGTCAGCGAACCGCTGACAGGACGTGACCCGGGGGTCCGGGCACGCCAAAATCCGGTCCGGCCCGGAGGTCCGGGCGAACCGGGTGATCAGGTGGAGCGGCGGAGGGGAGAGCCCGCAGGCCCTCCCCGTCCCGTCAGCGCGCGGCCGCCAGGTCCTCGTGCTGCGCCATCTGCGCACCACGGCAGACGCCGCACAGCCCGTCCTCGGCTTCCGTCGTACGACCGCACGGCGAACCGTCCCAGCGCCGACCCGAGCAGGGCGCCGGGTCCGCGCCGTACATCAGCGGCATCGACGGCATCTCCGGGGCCGCCTCCGGCTCGGGAGCCGCCGACTCCTGGGGACGGTCGCCGTCGGCGTCCAGCGTCGCCAGCCGCAGCCGGTGGATGTCGGTCGCGGCCGACCGCGCGGCGAACTGCGCCGCCAGGAGCTGACCGAGGACGTCGGCGCCCTCCCGGCGGACCCGCTCGCGCGCCTGCTCCGCCTCGGCGAGCACCCGCGCCTTCGCGTCCGCCCACTCGGCGGGCGGGTTCTCCATCCGGGCGACGTCCTCGGCGGCCCGCTCAGCCGCTCCGGCGATGTCGCTCTCGAACCCGCCCACGCACAGCGGGCACAGCGCGCCCTCGGTGCCCCGGTCCTGCTCGCACCCGGGGCACAGCAGCCGGGCCGCGGCGGAGGCCGCCGCCGCCTTCTTCGCCTCGCGCGCGGCCTTGTGGTCGGCCTTGTAGTTCTTGCCGCGCTCGATGCACAGCACGCACGGCTCGCCGTCCGCCAGGAGCTCGCCGTCCTCGCAGCCCGCGTCCGGGCACTCGCCGTGCCGCAGCATCGCCACGGCCGCGCCCACCGGACGCTCCAGGCGGCCGGTCTCGAACTTCTCGGCGTACCCGTGCGTCGTCCAGCGCCGCAGCACCCGGGAGACCAGCTGCTCGGCGGTCCGCTCCTTGAGGGCCTTGGTCACCGCCGTCACCAGCGTCTTCGGCGCGTCGGTGTGCGCCGTCTCGCGCATCGCCTCCCGCAGCTCCGGCCGGTACGCCTCGAGGACCTTCAGCACCTCCGGCGCCAGCGGGACCTCGGCGGCCTTCTTCCGCGCCTCGCGCGCCGGGGCGGGCTTGGGCTTCTGCGCGGGCTTCGCCTGCGCCGGGACCGTCGCGGCCGCCGTCTTCTTCGCGGCCTCGGTCCGGCCCTCCCACTTCGCGGCCGCCTTGAACTCCGGGTGCGCGTTGTAGAAGTCCCGCAGCCGCAGCTGGCCCTGGTAGCCGGCCGGAGGGTTGAAGCGGACGAAGTACTTGTACCCCTGGCGCATCCCGCCCGCGTACCGGTACTTCTCCGTCCTGATCGCGCCGAGCGCCTCCAGCTCCTTGCGGTAGGTGGCCACCTGCCGGTCGTCCGCGAGCTCCAGGACCACCGCGATGGCCTTCTGCTTCGGGCAGGCGATCCGGCGGTTCGGGTTCTGGATGCGCGCGTTGATGTGCTCGGCGAGGAAGGCGTACATCAGGTAAGCCTTCGCCGACAGGCCCGCGAGCATCACCCACACCGGAACCGGCGTGTGGACGGTCGGCCAGTCCTCGCCGACCAGCTGGTCGCCCTCTTCCTCGCCGTACCCGTCGTCGTACGGCTCGTCGTCGAAGTCGTTCATCGGGCCACCTCCGAAACCGAGGCGGCGGCATCGCGGGCGGTCCCCGCGAGCAGGGGCATGTTGGTCATGAGCTGGGTGTACTCGCCAAAGCGGACACCCCCGCGAGCGCGGACTTCGGCCCCGGCCGGGGTGGGGAATCCCACGGAGAAACGTCGGCCGAACCGGTCAAAACGCGCCGTAGTGACCTTGACGGATGAGGCGTCGGGCTGGTTAGCCACGACGGTCTTGCGTACGCTCATAAGGAGCGGCCTCCAGGCTGATTGGAGAGCTTCGACAGGTCGGGGGTGAGAGCCCGGCCCGTCCGTACAGGGCCCCGTCCTTCGACGGGGCTTCTTGCGTTCCGCAGCCAGTGAGAGTGGATAGCTACGTCACGCGCTCGAACATCTTCTTCTTCCTACACGCCAGCCCAACGGGTGGACACGGGATTTCGTTGCTCAGGCCCCGATTTCCCGTCAGGCGGGAAGGAACTTCCTTCCGCTGCCCGTCACATGGGACGCCCCCTCAGTTCTCGCAGGTGGGCGAGGAAAGCCTGCGCTTCCCCGTCTTTCGCGTACCGCTCGTGCAGGACGCCGCCGAGATCGCTGGCGACCATCGCGAGCGAGGGCACCGACCGCCGGCTGCTGCCGAGTGCCTGCTGCCCGAACGACAGCGCCGTCTCCAGGTCGCCGTCGCGGGCCGCCGCCACGGCGAGCGTCACCCGGGCCTCGGAGATGCGCATCGGCGCCTTCTCCGTCCCGTCGAAGTCCGTGCTGGACCGGATCACCTCGCCCGCGATCTGCGAGGCGAGCCCGTCCTCGGCGACCCGGCGGTAGCAGTCCATGCGGTAGAAGTCGAACTTCGCCGGGTCCACCTGGAAGTGGTTCGCGATGTTCTCCGGGTAGGGCAGCGACTCCAGCAGCTGGCGGCCCGCGTCGAGCGCCACCTCCGTCTGCTGCCGGTCGCCGATCCGCGCCCACGCCTTCGCCTTCTGCGCGTACAGCTGCACAGCGACGCTCTGCCGCGGCGCGGCGGCGATCCCGGCGTCGGCGGCCGCGATGACGCCTCGGTAGTCCCCGGCCGTCAGGGCGAACCATGCCTTCATCTCGTGAGCCCAGCCGACGATGCCCGGGTCGCCGGCCTCACTGCCGAGATCCAGCGCCGCTCGCCGCGTTGCCTCGGCGGCCCCGCCGATCCCGGAGTCGTACTCGACACAACCGACCAGCAGGGCGAGCTGCCCGGCGAGTGCGATCACGTCGCGGTGCTGAGCAAGCGAGAGCCGCTGGTGCTGCAGGTTCGCCACCCGGCCCAGCCACGCCTTGCCCTCGATGAGCAGCTGCTCGGCGGGCGCGTGCGCGTACTCCGTGCACAGTCGGTCGGTGGTGATGCGCAGCGCGTCGAGCGTGGCGTTGTCTACGTCGCTGGCCCGCAGCCTGGAGACGATGTCGACGGTGTCCATGCCGCTGACGGCCTGGATCTCTGCCCGCCCGTCCCGCTGGCCCTCCACCGGAAAGAACGCGAAGGTCGTCGTGCCGAAGGTGGCGGCGATGGCCGGGGCGTACTTACGGGGGTAAGCCTCCCCCGCCTCCCACCGCTTCCACTGCCGCAGCATGTCGTGCTCGGCAGGAGCGTCGGCATCCAGCCGCGGCATCAGCGCGCGTACGGCCCGAAGCTGGCTCCAGCCGCGTGCTTCCCGCTCCGCCACCATCCGGCGAGCCCAGTCCGGCCGATCGTCGGACATCGAGGTCCCCTCTCCTCCTGTACGGAACCCGCAACGAATGCGGTCCGGCCTGGAGGTGCCCAGCGTCCAGCAGCGGGTCCTGACCGCGAGTCTGGCACGCGTGCACCGGCCGGAGACGGTGACAAATGGCGGTGACATTCCAATGTCACCGGCGCTCGTCACTTTCGGCACTTCGTGCTCCGGAGCACCGTGTGCAGCCAACCGGCAGCTACGGGAGGCGCGTTGTGGAGCACGAGTCGCGATCATGCGGAACCCTCGATCACGGGGATGAGGCTCCCGGCGTAGATGACGTGCGATTCGTCGGCGGTCGGCGGCTCGAAGCGGGCACCGTGGCGCAGCAAGTCTTCTTGGCTGAAGTACATGGCGTTCGGGTCGTCGAAGGTGCTGGCGTTGCGCTCCTTAATCCGTTCCCACAGCTCGTCATGGCTGGCAGGCAGGTACACCAGCGTCACGGCGGCTCCGGCGTCCTCGCCGACCTGACGCCACTCCTGGCGCTCGTCGAGCGTCCAGAGTCCGTGGTCCAGGACGACGTCCCGCCCGGAGGCCAGCGCGGTGCGCAGTTCGGCCGCGACCTCGGAGAGGATCGGTCGCTCCCGGATCTTGTAGGCGCCGCGGGGGAAGTCCCGCCCGTAGTGGCCGTGCTGCTCGAAGACTCGCTCGTCGGGACAGAGCCGCAGGTAGCCCCGGGATTCCAGCTCGCGAGCGACCGTGGTCTTCCCCGAACCGGGAAGGCCGGCCATCAGGATGAGCCGGGCCGGGCCCGTACGTCCCGCCAGTGTGCGCATGATCAGCGTGATCTCCGTCTGCTCAGCCGGGGGCAGTCCGCCCCGGCGCTGTGCCCGGAGGAGGTCTCCCAGGCGCTCCTCCATGACGTGCATGAGGGTGTCGTCCGCCAGCAAGAGCGTCATTCGGTGCTCTCCTCCTTGGTCCAGCGGCGGTCGGGCCCCCCGAGGTCCACGCCGTACTCGATGACGCCGCCGCCGCTGTCGATCACCTGCACCGTCGACACGATGACGGCGGCCCGGGTGTCCTGCGGGATCTCCAGCGGTCCCGCGTCGGCCGCGTCGGTGATCCGAGCCCACATGTGGCTGACACGGCGGACGACCGGGCGGCCGGTGTGCCGCGTGATCGCGTCGATCGACGTGCCGCTCGCCAGCCGCTTCCCCATCAGCAGCTCCGGCAGCGCGTCGGCGAAGGCGGCCGGGATCCACGAGGTCGAGTGGGCGATGACCGCGTTGGAGTGCTCGTCGCGGTACGTGCGGGAGCGGCGGAGCACCTTCTCCCCCGCCTTGATCCCCAACGCTTCCGCCACGTCCCCCGGAGCGGCCACGATCCCGGCCATGTGGGAGTCCGAGCGCTCACCGGCCCGCCACGAAGACCCGGTCAGCTTGCTGCGCTCCTCCCGTTCGGCTCCGGTCGCCAGGGACAGGCGCTCACGTACGACCGTGCCGTGGCCGCGCGACGACGTGACCAGGCCCTCCGCCTCCAGAGCCTTGTACGCCTGGTGGACGGTGGTCTTCGCCCACCCCTTCTCCTGCGCCATCTCTTCGATCTTGGGCAGGCGGTCGCCCGGCGCGTACTTCCCGCTCTTGATCTGCGCGGCGAGCGAGTCCGCGAGGTCTCTCCACTTGGGCGGCATTCCGCTGCTCTCCTCTGTCTCGGGCGACCCCAGTGAACCACAGTCATGGGACTAGATCACGTCCCGACGCAATAACAGTATTGCGTCGGCAAGGGTGATTGACAGGGGTCCGCAATACTGGGAATGTCATTCCCGCAAGGCAACGCCGAGTGAGGCAGCTCACGAAGCGTCGCGGCACAGCTATGTCCAAAACGGCCGCAACTACGGGCTGGTAACCACCGCGCGACACGTCGCGGCAGGACACCCGGGCGGTACCGCAAGTTCCTTGAAAACCGAATAGGTCCCGCCGAGAGCCCCACCGAAGGAGGTGATGGGGGCGAGGCGGAGCACGACCCAAGGACGGGGCTCGAGTGGGCCTCTGCGGAGGTGGGGTGCGAATCCCTTCCCGTCCACGCACAACTTCCATGCCCGAGCACGACGCGGCCCCCCGGCCGGCCTGCAAGCAAGACCGGGGAGCCGCACGGGCCGTCCATCCACGTGAGAGGAACCCGACCCGTGAACGTCATCGTCGCAGGACAGCGCATCGTGAGCGAGACCGAGTTCGTGGAGGCCGCGATCGGCTTCACCCCGAACGCGGACGACCTGGCCGACTTCGCCGAGTTCGTCGCCGAGGGCTACGGCCCCGCCGAACGCCGCAACGAGGTCGACGCCGAGAACGACTTCTACTTCCGCCGGCGCAAGCCGACCCCGCGCCGGACCCGCAAGCCCCGCACCGCCAACGGCAACGTCGTCCCGCTCCCCCGCACCCGCAGCGGCGCCGGCCTCATCGAGGACCGGAAGGGGTGGGCGGCATGAGGACCCCCTTCGGAACCTGGATCTACCTCCTGCTGGTGATCAGCGGCGGCGCCTGGGTGCTCGGACTGCAGACCGCATGGTGGCAGCGCCTCCTGGCCGTGCTCGCCGTGGTCGGCCTGGCCGTCGCCGACGCCGCGCACACCGCGGTCGTCTCCGAGCTGCGCGAGCGCACCGCCCACGGGCTCGACTCCCTGTCGACGTACATCCGGGGGCCGCTCGCCATAGCGGGCGGCGCCTGGCTCACGGGCTTCACCCTCCCCGCCACCGGCCGCGTCGTCCTGGCGGCCGCCGTCCTGACCGTCGTCCTGTTCGAGCGGTCGATGACCGTCCCGGTCGCCAGGACCGCCCGGTGAGCCGGGTGCAGCGGCTGGCCCGCTGGCTCCTGAACGCCGCCGTCGACGTCGACGGCATCCGCCTGATGATCCGCGAGCCGAAGCAGTGGCTGCTGGCCCGCGCCCACCACCCGTGGATCGGCCTCGCGCCGCTGGCCCTGATCGCCGCCAGCACGTACATCGGTCGGCCCACCCCGTTCTGGCTCTGGACGGTCGCCGTGGTCTACGGCGCGCTGTCCTTCGGCACCGACGCGGTCGGCAACGGCGCCCACTCGCTGTGGCAGCGCGGCCGGATCTGGCAGGACACGGTCTGCCCCTGCTGCGACGAGCACGGTGGCGGCGGCTGGTGGTCCGAGTTCCCCGACTTCCCCGACGGCCCCGAGGATCACGGGCGCAGGCCCGATGACTCGCGTACGCCGTCCCTGCACACCGTCACGACCCCCCGCGAGCGGGCGGCCCAGGCCGCGTTCGCCGCGACGAACCTGGAGGGCCTGCGATGAGCGAGGCAACCACCTACCGCGGCCGCGAGCAGATGGACGCGGTCAAGGCGCGCGCGGCCCAGGCCGAGGCCGCCGCGAACTCCCGGCGGACGAACGCGCTGACCGGGATCGAGATCGAAGAGGCCCGCGCGAAGGCCGCCGAGCGCAAGGACCTGCGCAAGGCGGCGGCGAAGACGAAGAAGGCCGAGGAGCGGACGAAGCGCCGCGAGAAGGCGGCCGCCGCCCGCAAGGCCCGCAACGAGCGGATCGCCGCCGCGATCAGCCAGCCGCTGCCGTGGGTGATGACGGTGGTCGTCACCTCGATCGCCTTCGCCTTCCCCGGCCAGTTCTCGGCGATGACGGGCCTGAAGGTGTACTGGGTGCTGGCGCTGCTGGTGCCGGTGTTCATCGAGGGCGCGACGTGGGCCATGGCCTGGCTGCGGAAGTGGGCGGTGGAGAACCACAAGCCCGCCAAGCTCTACACGGTCATGACGTGGGTGTTCGCGCTGACAGCGGCCGCGCTGAACGCGTGGCACCACCTGGACGAGCCGCAGCTCGCCGTGGTGTTCGCCGCCAGCTCGCTGTTCGGCGTCGCGGTCTGGGACATCTACATGCACTCCCAGGGCCACGCGGCCGGCGGGCGCGACGCCGCCGAGATCAAGCTCGCGCTGCAGCGCCGGATCCGGCACCCGAGGGTGTCGCGCCGGGCGTCGTGGCTGCGGACGGCGACGATCCCCGCGCTGAACGAGTCCGAGGCGTGGGCCATCGCGTGGCGTCAGGTCCGGGGCACCGAGCCGGGGCTGACGAAGCGGACCCTCAAGCGGCACAACAAGCTCGCCGGGAAGGTCGCCGAGCACGCCGAGAAGGCGTGCGAGCCGAGGCTGACCGCCTCGCTCGATCTGTTCGCCGCGCCGCTTGAGCCGGTCCGCGAGGTGCCCGCCGGACAGGGGTGGGCGATCGACCCGCAGGCCATCGCGCGGATCCTCGCGGACCCCGCGAACGCTAGCCGTGAGGCCCGCGCGGAGGCTTCCGCGAAGGAGATCAATTCGGCTAGCGACCCGGCGGGCCAGAAGCCCGCGCAGGCCGCGCAGGAGCCCCGCACGCTCGCGGCGAAGCCGCAGGTCAAGCCCAACAACCCCCCGGCCGCGCGAGGCCGGGAGAAGGGCCTCCAGGAGGGTTCCGCGAAGCAGGCGCGCGCGGCGCGCACGCTCGCTGCGGAGACTGCCCGCGCGGCCACCCCGGAGCAGGCCGAGGCGGAGAAGCGCACGGCCCGCGAGTGGGTCGCCGAGCGGCTGCGCGCGGGCCACGAGGTCGGCTGGCGCGACGTCCAGCGGTACTTCGAGAAGGACATCCCCGAGCAGCACATGCGCGTGGTGCGCGGGGAGACCTGGTGCCGCGCGCGGATCAAGGAGGCCGTGGCCGAGCACAGCGGTGACAAGCCGCTGCAGCTGGTCGGCTGATGGCTCGCGGGTACGTCAGGTTCTGGGATCCGGACGGCGAACGGTTCGGGATCCCGACCTGGCCGTGGAAGCTCGCGCCGGCGCACCTGAAGACCCGCGACCAGCTGGTGGAGATGGGGCTGCGGCCCCATCAGCCGCCCGCCGGTCAGATCCTCTGGAACAACAAGAAGCTGGGCCTGCGCCGCGCGTACCTGTTCGACATCGCGCTCGCGGGCCCGCCCAAGCCGCGCTCCCCCGGCCAGGTCGCCTCGCTGGAGGCGGCCCGCCGCAAGCGCCGCACCTGCCCGACCTGCGGCGTGGTGCGCGACTACACGATCTCCACCGCGCTCAAGGAGTGCACGACCTGCGCGGACGGCCTCGCGGCCGCCGCCTGAACCAACCGAACTGCGGGCTCCCGGCACTCACTGCCAGGCGGGGGCCGGGAGCCCGCACCCCGTACGGCCCGACCACCACTTTCGCGCGGACCCCGGCACTCACTGCCAGGCGGGGACCGGGGTCCGCGCTCACCTCGCACAGGAGGCATGACCAGCATGACGGAGATTGACGAGCGCCCGGTTACGACCGGCCAGGCCCGCAACAAGGTGACGGAGGCGGTCGAGCTGGTCGTCTCCACCCAGTTCGGCTCCACCTCGATGCTGCAGCGCAAGATGCGCGTCGGGTTCGCCGAGGCGACCACGCTGATGGACGCGCTGGAGAAGCTCAACGTCGTCGGCCCCTCCGACGGGTCCAAGGCCCGCGAGGTCCTGGTCAAGACGTGGGACCTGCCCGACCTCCTGCAGCGCCTGGAGGCCAACCCGCCGGCCCCGGTGCCGGTGCCCGCCCCGGCCCCGGGCGACGACGGCAAGGTCGTCACCCTCGCCGAGTACCGCACGGCGGCCGACCCGGAGTCGGCCGCGACCGCCCCGGCCGTCGACTTCGCCAAGACGGACGACGTCTTCGACCAGGAGGCCGACGAGCTCCCGGATGACGAGGACGACGAGGTCCTGGTCGACGAGGACGACGAGGACGACGAGCGGGTGTCGGCCCCGGCCGCTGCCGACTACGAGCCGAACTTCCGCGACCGGCTGCGCGAGCTGCCGCAGATCCCGGCCACCTTCCGCTCGAAGGCCGCGTTCGCCCAGGCGGTGCGCGACCTCGGCAACGACACCAAGCACGGCGTCTTCCACGCGGTCAGCCACTCGCCGAAGTACGCCGGGCGTGAGGTGAAGCGGGCGGTGAAGTTCTACGGGCGCGGGGTCGGCCACACCGCCCAGTGGATCTACTCCCGCGAGCACAAGCTGCTGGTCCAGCAGGCGTGGGCGGCCAAGCAGAAGAACGCCGCGCTGATCATGTCGACCACCAAGGCCATGTACAAGGAGCGCACCCGACGCACGCTCAAGGCGTCCGGCCTGGCGCTGGCGGCCGCGGTCGTCACCGCGATCGAGTTCGGCGCGATCTGGTACTTCAGCCCCGACTGGATGCGCCCCTTCGCCTGGGGGCCGGCGCTCGCCGTGGTGACCACCCTGGTCGGCATCGGCGCGGTCGCCGAGCGCATCCGCACCCGGGTCACCCCGGTCGAGGGCGAGGCGTACGAGGCGGACGCTTCGGACGACGACCCGTTCCCGATCGCCGACGCCCGCTCGCGCGCCGAGGCGGTCGACTGCATCCGCCGCACCCTGACCGCGAACGGCATCGCGGTCGGCGCGGTCGTCAAGCCGCACCGGCACCGCTGGGGCTGGGAGATCACCGTCCGGCAGAAGTCGGGCACGCCCGCCGAGATCGTCTCCAAGGCCGGTGCGATGGAGACCCCCCTCGGTCTCGGCGTCGACCGGCTCCTGGTCCAGCCGCACAAGGAGGTCCGCTCGGACTCCACCCTGCGCCTGGTGATGAAGAACCCGTTCGCCGGAATGGGCGAACTGGAGAAGGTGAAGCCCGGCTCGCTGACCATCACCGAGCCGCTGCTGATCGCCCGCCGCATGGACGCCGAGCCGTTCCTGCTGCCCGCGCTCGGCTCTCACGTCCTGGTCGTCGGCGGGCCCGGCTCGGGTAAGTCGATGCTGCTGCGGGCGATCGGCTCGCGGGTCTCGGACTGCTACGACGCGCAGCTGTGGGACGTCGACCCGGTCGGCCCCGGCCTGGACGCCCTCGGTCCGGCGGTCGCCCGCAAGGCCCGCTCCATGCCGCAGATCGAGGCGCTGCTGGAAGACGCGCTGAAAATCGCCCGCGCCCGCGCGACGAACATTCTGGCCTGGGGCCACGGCGACAATTGGCGGCCCTCCGCCAAGGAGCCCGGCCTGGTCGTGATGCTGGACGAATACAAGTCCCTTTCCGCGTACGCGAAGGAACTGGTCATCGAGATTTTCGGCGTCGGCCGGAAATCCCGCGTCACCGTCATCATCGGCTCCCTGTACGGCACCGCCGACGCCATCGGTGAGGCCGTCGCCGGGGCGGTCGCGGTCCGCATCATGCTGCCGAGCCGCCACAAGGACATCGAGCTGGTCTTCGGGGCCGGCGCGGGCGCGCAGGGCTGGCGCCCGGACCGGCTGCACCCGCTGGTGGAAGGCGAGGACCCCAACAAGTCCGACGTCGGCTGCTGCTACATCATGGGCGGCGGCTCGAAGGAGCCGCTGATCTACCGCAGCTACCCGCTGAACCCGAAGGTCGCGTACGCCCGCGGCGTGGCCCGCGCCGAGATCGGCCTTCCCCAGCTGGACCGCCGCACGCTCGCCGCGGCCGGGGTCAAGGCCCCGGAGCTCCCCAAGGTCGCCGACGCCCCGGCCCCCGAGGTCGAGGAGGAGGCGCAGGCCCTGGCCGACCCCCAGCTCGATCTGCTGATGGACACGCTGGACGGCATCGACGCCGTCGGCGCGACCAACAAGCAGGGCCAGGGCCGGGTGCACCTGGACACCCTCGCCACCTGGATGGCGGCGGAGTACCCGGACGTCTACGGCGACTGGGACCAGGCCCGCCTGTCCAAGGAGCTCAAGGCCGCCGGCGTCAAGGTCTCCGGCTCCGTCCGCGTCGGCGACCAGGGACCGCGCACCGGCGTGAAGGGCGAGGAGATCGCCGAACTGATCAAGGAGTCCCAGGACGCGGCGGAAGCCGCCTCCGAGGGCGAGAGCTCCTGATCTCCGATGTAGAACCGCAGGTCAGCGGCCTCTACGTGCCGCTCTACACCCTGCTCTCACCCCCTCGCCTGCTCTACGTAGAGCAGGCGAGAGAGCCGGTAGAGATCGCCGTAGAGGCCGCTGACCTGCACGAACGTCCCTGTAGAGCGGTTGTAGAGCGTCCGAGAGGCCCGAAAGGCCCGGAATGCTCCCCGACTCCCCGTGATCTTGAAGGAGGCCCGTGATGGGCGACGTGAGCACCGCCCGAGCCCGCACCGCCCCGGCCGCGACGAAGACGCCGGTCAAGAAGGCGGCGGCACCCAGGACCGCCGCGAAGAAGGCGGTCCCGGCCGCCAGGGCGCCCCGGAAGGCGGCGGCGAGGAAGACCACCGCCCCGAAGCCCGATCCGGCTCCGACCGAGCCGACCGCACTCGCCGAAGCGATCACCGCCCGCCAGCAGCAGCCCGGCTTCGACGCCGAGCAGCTGCTCGCCAACACCGCCCCGGCCCCGGCCAAGGCGGCGCCCCGGAAGACGGCGGCCAGGAAGACGACCGCCGCCAAGAAGGCACCCGCCGCCCCGGCCGTGAAGAAGACGCCCGCGAAGAAGACGGCGCCGAGGAAGAAGACGGCGAAGAAGCCGGTCCGCACCTCGGCGGCGAAGGCCGGCACCACCCGGGCCAAGAAGTTCAGCCAGCGCGTGAAGTACGCGAGGAAGCACCCGTTCACCGCCTCGCTCGCCGTGCTCCTGGTCGTCACCACCGTCGCCTGGCGCGGCACGAAGGCCGGCGGCCGCCTGCTGAAGTCCGGCGTCACCAAGGCGTGGGCCAAGGGCGAGGACGACCGGCTCAACCGCCGCGCCGCGAAGAAGGCCGCCGAGGCCACCGCCGCCGGTCACAAGGGGTGCCCGGCCTGCAAGGGCACCGGCGTACTGCCCAAGCACAACGCCGACGGCACGTGGGCCGGGTCCATCCGTTGCACGAAGTCCGCAGCCCGCCGCGCGGGGCGCTGACATGGAGGACTGGAGCCCCGACAACCCCTTCGGCGCGATACAGCCGTACTGGCTGCAGGTCGAGGGCAAGTGGCGCACCGCCGACGTCCTCGGACCCTTCCTCGGCGAGTACGTCACCTGTCCGTTCTGCGAGAACCAGAAGGGTCTGATCTTCGAGACGGACTCCTCCCGGCTCGATGAGATGGCGGACATCACCTGCACCTGCGGAAGGAAGTTCCAGGTCCTGGAGGTGCTCGGCTACGACCTCCAGCAGCGCCTGGCGTTCCTCGCGGGTGAGGAGACCGACCCGGCCTGGACGGCGAAGGTCCTCGCCGAGGACCCCAACCACACCAGCGGCCCGCAGCCGCCCGGCGCCGACGACGAAGCCGCCGAGCCGGAGCCCGCCCCGGCCGCCGCCAGCACGCCGCCCCCGCGGATGCGTGCTGGCGGCCGACGCGAGAACCGCGGCGTCGTCGTCGGCCGGGGCGAGAAGGTCACCGGTCCGGTGCAGGCCAGCGCCGGAAGCACCACCGGCACCCGGCGGCCCGCCCCGAAGTCGTCGCCCCGGGCGACCCGCAGGGCCGTCGACGAGGCGACCCGCCCCGCGCCCGGCACCCGCGTCTACCGCAACGACGGCATCGTCAACACCGGCGTCCTAGTCGTCGGCGACAACAACCGCCAGGTCAACGTCCGCACCGACGGCAGGGGCGGCGGTCAGGTCACCGTCGACGGCCAGCCGCTCACCTCCGGCGGCCGCGTCCCCCGCAAGGTCGCCGCCCGAGCCGAGCGCGCCGTCCGCGACGCCGTCCGCCAGGCCGGACAGGGCGCCGGCCCCGGCGAGGTCCGTATCCACGGCGAGAACAACAGCGTCGTCACCACGACCACCAGCGGTGACCAAGTCCAGGTCACCCGCTCCACCAGCAGAAGGAAGAAGGAGGACTGACCGTGCTGACCATCTCCGCCGTCGTGGTCTTCGTGCTCGCCGAGGCCGGGCTGATCTGGAAGGGCGGCCTGAAGTTCTGGCACGCCGCCGTCTGCAACATCGCCGCCCTCTACCTCGCGGCCACCTCCATGGGGCCGTCGCTGTACGGCGGGCTGGAGAACGCTGCCAACATGCTCAGCGAAATACGTTTCTAGTTGGCTCTCAATTCCGCTAGCGGGAAAGCGGGGCGGAATAAGTCGCGGTTCGGCTGGGTGATCAGATCGCCGCCAGGCAACTTGTTCCGCTACCGAAAGCCTCTGTCAGCGGATCGCTGACAGAGGAGGAATCCCGCTCCCACCTCGCGCAATGCAACGGAAGGGGCCCCATTCCGTGGGCGTCAAGTACGTCATAGTCGAGCCCGATCCGCCCGGCCCGCGCTGGAAGACGACCGCCGTCATCATCGGCGCGATCCTCCTGGTCGCGTATCTCCAGGGGCAGGACGGAGCGGCGGATCACCAAAAGCCGCGTCCCACGCCCTCGCCGAGCGTCAGCCGCAGCGCGACGCCGTAGCCCGGCCGATCCCGCCGGCCCCGGAGCGCCTCTCACCGTTCCGGGACCTGGCGGGGACGCCCGGTCACCCCCGACCGGCCGCCCTTCGCCCGACGAAGGAGTACACCGTGTCCGTCTCCGACTTCCTCGCCCGCCTCCAGGGCAAGCGGGCCGCCTACGACACCACCGACGAGGTCGTCCAGCTCCTGGACGAGCAGTACGCCCGCGTCCACGACGCCCGGCTCCCGGTCCACCTGCAGCGCGCCGCGCACCTGGAGGAGCTCCTCTCCTTCCAGCCCGGCCTGATCGACGCCCGCGCCAAGGCCGCCGACCTCGCGCTGTACGCCGACGCGCTGGTCACCGCCGCCCGCAGCAACGGCCACACCGAGCTCGCCGAGCGCCTGGTCGACGTCGTCGAGTCGCTGCACGGCGCCGTCGCCGAGCTCGCCGCCGCCACCCACGCCACCGTGCCCGTCCCGCAGGTCCCGCTCGCGTACGCCGCCTGACCTGCGCCAACAAAAAAAGCATCCTCGAAAGATGCCGAACGCTTGAAACGCATCCTTCAAGGATGCATTATTGGTTGTGCGGGGGCCGCCCGGCCCCCGCACTCTCCTACCAGGGAGCACGCCTTGAGCACGCAGAAGATGCACACCGCCACCGCCACCGGCCCGGTCGAACTGGACCTGTCGGTCTCCAACGGCCGGATCAACGTGCACGTCAACCCGGCGGCCGTGAACGCCACGGTCACCGTGCACACCGCCGCCGAGGACGGCCCGGTCGCCGACGCGGTCAACGACACGAAGGTCACCGAGCACGGCGGCAAGCTCACCGTCTCCGTCCCCGACGACATGGCCGGCGGCATCGGCGGCACCAACGTCGTCCAGGTCGGCGGCTCCACCTTCTCCTTCGGCGGCGGCGTGGTGAACACCGGCACCATGACCGGCGTGACCATCAGCGACGGCGACATCTGGATCGGCGGCCAGCGCGTCGTGGCCAACGGCCAGGTCGTCGCCGAGCAGGGCGCCAAGGTCGGCGGCGCGACCGGCACGATCACGGTCGACGTGGTCCTCCCGGCCGGGTCCTCGCTCGCGGTGAGCACGAAGAACGCCGAGACGACCGTGCGCGGCGACCTGGAGGCGATCCGCTTCGACGCCCGCAACGGCTCGCTGCAGGCCGGGGGCGTGAAGGTCCTGGAGGCCGAGACCCACAACGGCTCGGTCCTGGTCGACCGGGTCGAGGAGGAGCTGGAGGCGTCCACGCACAACGGCTCCATCACCGTCGGGGCCTACAACGGCCGCCGCGGCTCCGCCCGGACGCACAACGGCGACGTGAACATCAGCGCCACCCCGGCGTCCTCCGGCAAGCTCGCCGCCCGCACGCACAACGGCAACATCCACGTGCGCGGCGCCGGTCACCTGGACCTGAAGACGTCCACCCACAACGGCCGGGTCTGGTAGTTCCGCCCCGGGGCGGCCGCCAGGTCGCCAAACTCACCGGCCGCCCCGGGCCTCCCATCCCGCTCCAGACGGAGCAGGGGGCAGACACATCGTCCCTCGAATCCGAAACGGAGCTCCACATGACCCCGCGCCCCGACGACGAGGCCCGCAGCGAACTGCGGGACCTGGTCGCCAAGGCCAGCCAGCGCCGCGAGTCCGAACGCGAGCGTGTCGAGACCGAGTTCTGGCAGGAGATCGACCGCCTGCAGGGCCGGTACCACGGCGCTCAGCAGGACATCGCCGACGCCCTGGACGTCAAGCGCAACCAGATCCTCCGGCAGACCAAGCGTTACCGGTCCGCCGAGGAGCCTGCCGCCGACTGATCCCCGGCCGCCGCCCCGCCCCAGGCCCTCCCGGGCCGGGGCGGCGCCCGCCGGGAGACGCCCCGAGGAGGGCCCGATGCCGCAGTACCCCCCGGCTCCCGGCGAGATGCCGGCCCCGAAGACGCCCGCCACCTTCCTGCGCGAGCACGCCGCGTACGCCACCACCGCCGTCTCCGCCGGCACCCTGCTGACCCTGGCGAGGATCTGGAACGAGCAGGGCGCCGAGCACAGCGTGGGGGCCGCGGCCCTGATGCTCTGCTTCGGCGGCGCGTCCGGTCTCTTCGCCGTCCGCCTGGACGACCCCACCGCGCAGGCCGTGTTCGCCTCCGGCGCGATGACGTTCGGCGCGCTGTCGGTCGGCGTCTACTCCGACCCCATCACCCCGGCCCTGATCATCTGGGCAGTCGCCCTGATCACCTCCTGCGTGATGATCGGCCGTTCCCACCGCGAGGACCACCGCGTCCACCGGGCCCACCTCAACGACATGCAGGCCCGGAACCTGGAGCGCAACGCCGACCTGTCGATCGCGAAGATCGAGGCCACCGCGATGGTCGACGCCGCCCGCGAGCAGTCCGCCGCGATGGCCGCCCTCGAGGAAGCCCGCGCCCACCGCAGCGCCCTGGACGAGAACGGCGCCGTCGACCCGATGGCGATGCTCCGGGCCTCCGGCCAGCTCCCCAAGCTCTCCGTCGTCCAGGACGACGCCGACCGGCGCACCGCCTGAGCCGGGAGGACATCGAGATGATCAGCGTCACCAGCCACAACGTCTCCTTCGGCCACCGCCGCCTCGCCCGGCACGCCGAGCAGATCGTCGACCAGGCCGCCGGGCTCATCCGCTCCCACTTCGGCGCCCTGCCCGACGTCGAGGTCCTCATCTCCAGCCGCAGCGACGCGCTGGCCGACTTCGTCCACGAGGCCAAGCTCACCCTGCTGCCCGGCGCGGACCCGCGCGAGGTGGCGAAGCAACTGCGCTGGGAGCGCCGGGGCCTGCGCGGCAAGTACGGCGTCACCGAGCTGTCCGACGGCGGCATCGTCCTCGGCATCAACCTCGGCAAGGCCCGCACCGCCACCGACGTCAGCGAGACGCTGACGCACGAGCTGGTGCACGCACACCAGCTCTCCGGCCGCGCCGCCCGCGAGGAACACCTCGCCTACCTGCGCTACGGGTTCGAGATCGAGCCCCTGCCCCGCCGCAAGGTCCGCGCCTACGAGCGCGTCATGGACCGCCGCGAGCGCGAGGCCCGCGACGCCGAGCGCCTGGCCTCCCAGATCCCCGCCTGAATCCGCACGTCACCCCGCCGAACAGGAGATATCCGATGGCGAGCAAGCAGGCCCTGAACCCCCCGAAGGGCGAGTGCACCCAGTGCTGGCTGCACGCGTACGACAGCCGTGAGCAGCACAAGCACCTCCAGCCGCGCGAGGACTGCCCGGCGTGCGTCGACCACATGCTCAACGGGCACGGCAACATGATCGTGGGGGCCGGACGATGAAGCTCCCCTGGATGAGCCGCGCGGACAAGCGGCGCTGGCGCTCCGCCGAGAACCTCCAGGAGCTCGGTCACCTGGTGGCGTCCTGGCTGATCGGCGACATCGCCAGCCAGCCCGGCTACGAACCGCACTGCGGGCCCGACGAGGAGACCCAGCACCTCATCCCGGTGCTGGTCGCCGTCAACCGCCTCGGCTTCGTCACCGACGGCTCCCAGCCCGGATTCGCCGGGTACGGCTACGACCACCACTGGTGGGAGCAGCGCGCCGCCGTCTCCGGCCTGGTCGACGACCCCGAGCTGCGCGACCGCCTGGTGGCCGCCGCCGAGGTGGCCGGCCTCACCGTCGTCCAGCACGACATGACTCCCCGCCGCCACGCCGAGGGCGTGCCCGTCACCCGCTCCCTGGGCCGGGCCCGTACCCACTTCGGCCGCTTCCTGCCGGTGCGCGACCTGCGCACCGTCTGGCAGCCGGAGATCATCGGCCGCCGCGCCTTCAACAAGGTCGCCACAGCCTGGCAGTTCACGCTCATCGACCCCGAGTGGGGCCGCGACGACGTCCTGTGGGAGGCCCTGGCGGAAGTCGTGCGCCGCTACCGCCTCGAAGACGTCGAACGGAAGGCCCGCGTACGGCGCGAGGCGCTGAGCCACGACAACCTCTGCCGCCGCTACGCCTACCCCGACCTCGCCCGCGGCGCGGTCCAGGAGTGGCACGACGACAAGGTGCGCCGGGCGGTCGAGGAGGCGAGGCTCAGCGGCTGCACGGACGCCGCCATCGAGCTGGTCGTCGGCTGCGAGTGCTGATCTGTCCCTCCCCCGTGCCGACCGGCCCTTCGGCGGCCGGGCGGTGCGGGGGACCGGACAGCCCGGCCCCCGCAGAGATCAGCACGAAGGAGGTGGACGCCATGGCGCACTGGGAGATCCGAATCCCCACCGTCACCGCCGACCAGCGAGACGGCGTCCAGGTGTTCACGTACAGCGCCGAGCGGTATCCGCTGCAGCTCCTGGCCAAGCGCCAGGCCCGCGCGGACGTCGACAGCGCCGACGCCATCCGGCACCGCCGGGGCGCCGAGGCCAAGACCGACGCCATAAAGGTCGTCTGGCACGAGACGTACGAGTTCGCGAACGACTTCTGAGTTCGCCCCGGGGCGGCCGTCCTACGGCCAAGCAGACCGGCCGCCCCGGGCCCATCCACCCCGTACAAGACGAGACGGAGAACCCCATGATGACGCAGACGGAGCTCGCCTTACAGCTCCTGGCCCTGCTCCTGGCGGGAGGGTGGACGCTGCACGCGCACCGCCTCTACCGGCGTCTGCACCGCGTCCGCCGCGACCCGCTCACCGGGCTTCTCACCCGGGACGGCTGGAGCCGCGCGGCGGACCGCATCATCCGCCGGCACCGTGGCGCGACCGTCCTGCTCGCCGACCTCAACGGCTTCAAGGCCGTCAACGACCGGCACGGTCACGACGCGGGTGACGCCGTCCTCGCGGCCGCCGGCGAACGGCTCGCCGCCTGGTGCGGCAAGAACGATGTCGCCGGACGGCTCGGCGGAGACGAGTTCGTCGCGGTCCTCTCCGACGACACCCGGCTGCCGGACCGGCTCGCCGACCTGGCGGAGCTCCTGCGCCAGCCCGTGGCCCACGGCGGAGAGCAGCTGCGTGTCGGCGCCTCCATCGGCGCGGCCCGGCTCGCCGAGCTGGAGGACCCGACCCTGGCGGCCGCGCTCAAGGCCGCCGACAGCGCGATGTACCGGATCAAGGGGCGCACCCGGGGCGGCCGCCGCCTCCTGGTCCCCGCCCTCGCGGCCGCCCGCCGCCTCCCGGCCGCGCTCGCCCACCGCTTCCGGCT
>NZ_JBWKAW010000043.1:0-45278 GCF_056437345.1 Kitasatospora sp. NPDC042419 | reverse complement strand
GGCGCCAACGGCGCCCCCACCGAGAACCCCTGCAGATCCGCATACAACTGACCACCCGGAAACCGACCCCGCACCCGGTGCGCCCACTGGACGACGAGGGTGCTCTTGCCGACACCGGCACTGCCCGAGACCACCCGGATCGGGGCCGCAGCGGTGGCGGTGGCCGTCCCGGCCGCGGCCCCGGGGCCGGTCTGCTCGGCGAAGCCGTCGAGTGCCGCCAGCTCCTCGTCGCGTCCGGTGAACGTGGCCAGTGGGGGCGGTAGTTGAGCCGGTTTGGGTATGGTCCCGGCCCGTCTCTCCACCTCGTCGCGTCCGGATCCGCCCTGCCAGGGACCGCCCTGCCCGGTGTCCCTCCAGTCGGTGTCTCTCCGGCCGGTGTCCGCCCGGCCCGCGTCCGCCCGGCCCGTGTGCCCGTCTCCGGTGCGCCCCTGCCCGGCGCCGCGCCGGCCGGAGGCGCGCCGGTCCGGCCCGCGCACGGTCGTACGACGTTCCTCGGTGCCGCCAGGGCCGCCGCTGCCGCCCGTCCCGCTCCTGTCCGTCCTGCTCCCGCTCCTCCCGTCGGCGTCCGGCCGTCGGCCGTCCGGTCGTGCCGGTCCGGTGGTCAGCAACTCCAGGTGCAGGCGCTGGAGTTCGGTGCTCGGGTCGAGTCCGAGCTCATCCGCGAGCCGTCCGGCGAAGCGGCGGTGGACGGCGAGGGCGTCGGCGGTCCGGCCGGAGCGGTGCAGGGCGCGCATCAGCTGGCCGACGAACCGTTCCCGGAGCGGGTGCTCGGCCACCAGCGCGGTCAGCTCCGGCACCGTCGCCCGGTGCCGCCCCAGGGCCGCCTCCAGGTCGAGGCAGTCCTCCCAGGCGGTCAGCCGCAACTCGTCCAGCGCGACGGCGCCCGCCGCCAGCAACTGCCCCGGGAGCCCGTCCAGGACCGGCCCGCGCCACAGCGCGAGCGCCTCCCGCAGACCCGCCGCCGCGGCGGAGGCTCCACCACCGGCGTTCCCACCACCGGCGTGCCCGCCTGCGTTCCCGTCGCTCGTCCCGTTGTCCTTCCCGCCGGCGGCGGCCGTGGCGCGGGCCTGCGCGACCTGGTCGGCGAAGGTCCGCGCGTCCAGCCGGTGGCCGTCCAGGGCGATTCGGTAGCCGTGGCCGTCCGTCAGCAGCACGGGCGGGCCGCCCGGATCGGCTCTGCCGAAGAGGCGGCGGACCATCCCGGCCAGGTTGCGGACCTGGCGGTCGGCGGTGGCCGGCGGATGGTCGTCCCAGACGGCGTCGACCAGGCGGGCGACCGGGACGGAGCCCTCCGCGTTCAGCAGCAGGGCTGCGAGCAGCCGCTCCTGCCGGTCGCCCCCCAGCCGGACCCGGTTGCCCGTGTCGGTCCGTACCTCCAGCGGTCCCAGAATCCCGAACTCCATGCGTTCCCCTCCTCAGGGTGCTGCACACCGCTGTCGGACCGTCGCTTTTGGTGACGATTCGATGACCAGATCATGCCAGATCGGTGCTGCGGATTGAGAGGGTCGGACACGCACCGGGCCTTCGAAGGTCCGGGAGCTTTCCCACTACTTGCCTGGAATCTCTGGAGGAACAGTCCATGAACCTCACCAAGCGCCTCGCCACCGCGGCGGCCGTCGCCGCGGCCCTGGTGGTCCCGCTGACCGCCGCCCCGGCGAACGCCGCGACCGGGCCGGCCACCCACTACGGGATGACCTGGCAGGTCCTCAACTACGGGCCGGACGACACCGTCCAGGTCGGCGGCCCGGGTGGCACGCCGAGTGACGCCTACCACGGCGACACCCCGCCGTCGGCCTCGCTGCCCGTGCTCTGCCTCAACGTGGACGGCAGCCCGGCACCGGCCGGGATCAGCATCGGCTTCTACAACGGCTGGGCCCAGGGCACCGTGGCGCTCAGCCGCCCGGTGAAGGGCAGCCGCCTGAACAGCCGCGCGGCGGCCGACAGCGTCTGCTCGTCCACCTTCGGTGCCGGCTGGCGCGAGGCCGAGTTCCACGACGGCCACTACGGCCCGGACCTCGCCCAGCCCGGCGGCTGGAGCTTCTGGGCCTACGGCGACATCCCCAACAACACCCGCTTCTGGACCGCGATCAACGACCAGCCCGCCAACCCCTGGAGCTGATCCCCGCACCGCCGCTGCCCGCGTCCGGACGCGGGCAGCGGCCCGCCACGGTTCCGCCGCCCGCGGCGGTCCCGGCTCCGGTTCCGCTTCCGGGGCCGGGACCGCCGGGTGGCTCAGGCCGGAGCCGGCAGCAGCCGTCGGCTGTCGATCTCCGCCCAGACCGCCTTGCCGCGTTCGTGTAGTTCGGCGCCCCACCGGTCGGCCGCCCGCTGCACGATGAACAGGCCGTGCCCGCCGGGCAGTCCGGGCAGGTGCGGCAGCCGGGGCTCCGGCAGGGCCGAGGACCCGTCGCTGACCTCGATCCGCAGACGCGTCTCCGAGGCGTCGAGCACCAGCTCCAACGGGCCTCCGCCGTGCATCATCGCGTTGGCCACCAGCTCGGCCACGAGCAGCACGACGTCGTCGACCACGTCGGGATCCGCGCCGTCCTCGGGCCGCAGCCAGGACCAGTCGGCCAGCGCCTCGCCGGTGAACGCCCGGGAGCGGGCGACCGGCTTGGGAATCCCGGCCAGCCGCAGCCGCCGACGCTGCCCGCTCGTCGGACGGCCGCTCCCGGACCGGCTGCCGTCGAGCGCGCCGCGGCTCGTCGCCATGGATGGCTCACCCCTTCCTCGCATGGCTGATGAGAGGTCGTCTGGTCGGTTTCCCCGGGGTACCGGAGTTATTCCTGCGCCTGGCGCGGAGGCCGGGCCCGCCGAGTCGCGCCGGGGAGCCCCGGTGCGCGGATCAGGCGGCGAGTGCGGCGGGCACCGTGTCGTGGATCGAGAAGACCGCACCGGCCCCGGTGAGCTCCAGCAGGCGGGAGACCTGCGGGGACGGCGCGGCGAGCCGGAACTCGACGTTCGCGCTGCCGGCGGCGAGCCGCGCCTTCAGCAGCAGGTTGAGTCCGGAGGAGTCGCAGAAGCCGACCTCGTGCAGGTCCACGACCATCCGCCGGGGGCGCCGGGCGACGAGCTCGGTGAGGGCCCGTTCGGCCGGCGCGAGGCTGTCGATGTCGAGATCGCCGCTCAGCGCGCAGACGGCCGACTCCGAGCCGGTGAGGCTGACCTCGACGCCCGGCGGGGTGGGCACGGTGGCAGCGGGGGCGGCCACCGGGTACTGGTCGTCCTGGGCTGGCATGGTTCGTGCCCTTCTCTCCGGGTGCTCCCGGTGACCTTACGCCGATGAGAGGCCGTCAGCCAGGGGCGTGGTGCGGTAAGCGGTCCCGGCCCCGGCGGCGGGTGGGGACGAGGGGCCCTCAGGGCTGGTCGAGGCCGTCGCGGAGCCGCTTCAGGATGCGGCTGAGCAGACGGGAGACGTGCATCTGGGAGACCCCGAGCCGGGCGCCGATCTGCGACTGGGTGAGTTCCTCGGTGAACCGCATCGAGAGGATCAGCCGGTCGCGCTCGGGCAGTTCGGCGATCAGCGGCTTCAGCGCGACGAGGCTCTCGACCAGTTCCAGCCGACCGTCCACACCGCCGAGGCGCTGCAGCGGCGAGTCAGTGGCGTCGGGGTCGGCCGAGGAGTCCAGCGAGCCGGCGGAGTGGCCGTTCGCCGCGGCGAGGCCCTCGACGATCTCTTCCGGTGTGAGGGAGAGCTCCTCCGCGAGCTCCGCCACGGTGGGCGCGCGGTCGAGCCGCTGCGCGAGCCGCTCCTGGGCCTTGGCCAGGGAGATCCGCAGCTCCTGGAGCCTGCGCGGGACGTGCACCGCCCACGTGGTGTCGCGAAAGTGCCGACGGATCTCACCGAGGATCGTGGGCATCGCGAAGGTGGTGAACTCCACGCCGTGGCTGTGGTCGAAGCGGTCGATCGCCTTGATCAGGCCGATGGTGCCGACCTGGAGGAGGTCCTCGTGGGGCTCGCGGCCGGAGGAGAAGCGGCGCATCGCGTACCGGACCAGGGACGTGTTGAGCTCGATGAGCGTGCCCCGGACGTACGAGTACTCGCGGGTGCCCTCCTCCAGGTCACGGAGCCGCAGGAGCAGGGTCCGGGTCAGCTCGCGGGCGTCGGCCGGGGCGACCCCGGACGGGTCCGGCACCTCGGGCAGCTCCGGCTGCTCCGGCTGCTCGTCGTGGCGCGGCTGCCCGTGCGGCGGAGCGGGCCGGTCGGTGGCGGGGGCGGCCTCCCTCGGTCCGGCCTGGCCGGGGACGGCCGACTGGACGGGGGCGAGGAGAGCATCACTGGGCGCAGCCATGTCAGTCCTTTCATCGGTTCCGCGATGACTCGGACGGCTCTACCCGGGACCGGCGGGGTGATGCCCCCCGGCCGTGTGGCGGTTTCGTGAAAGGGCGGGGCGGTTCGTGAAGCCGGGGGCCGGTGCGACGGCCTCCCGGGGGCGCTCGCGGGCGCTCAAGGCTGCTCAAGGCTGCTCGGGGACGGGGACGGGGACGGGGCCGGCGGCGGGACCGGCGGAGGGCGTGCGGGCCGGGTGGACCCGCGGCGGAGGCGGGGTCCCGTCAGGCCACGTCGTGGGAACGGCGGGGGACGGGCCGGTCGTGGTCGGTCCGGTCGGTGCCGGTGCTGTCGCGCTCCTTCCGCTCGCACTCCTTCCTCTCGCGGTCGGTCCTCTCACGGGCGGTCCGGTCGCGGTCGGTCCGGTCGCGGGCGGACCTGCCGCGGGCCGGCCGGAGCAGGTCGGCGCGTTCCGCCTCGGTCAGCCCGCCCCAGACGCCGTAGGCCTCGTCGGCCAGCAGGGCGTACTCCAGACAGGCCCGGCTGACCGGGCAGCGGGCGCAGACGCGTTTGGCGGCCAGGTCGCGGTCGTCGTGGGCCTGGCCGCGCTCGCCCGTGGGGTGGAAGAAGAGACGGCTGTCGGCGTGCCGGCAGGCCGCGCGGGTCTGCCAGCTCCCGTGGTGGTCGAAGACGCCGGGACGGCGGGGGAGGTCGCTCATGGCCCCCGTCTGACCCGTCCCGCCGGGAGTAAACCGCCGCCCGCTCCCCGGCGGGGCGGCCGGCCCGGGGCGGTGGTCCGGGGCGGCGGTCGGGTCGGCGGCCGGCCCGGGTCGGGCCGGTCCGGGGCGGTGGCCGGGGACGGCCGGCGGGGTGTCGAGCGTCACACCGCGCGGCCCGGACCGTCCGCGGACCCCCGGACGGCCCGTCACGACCGGGCGGACGCCGTTCCGGCAGGGGCCGAGGGCCCGTCCGATTCGGGACCTCCGTCCCCTCCCGTGCTGACCTTCGACCCCGCGGACGGGCCGCACGGGCGGGCAACCGTGGACGGTCGCCCGGTGGTTCCGGGCGAGCGGGCCACCTCCTCGGAGGCGGCCCGCCTACCGTCGTCTACGCGGCGTACGGGGTGCGGGAGCACCGCCGTACGCTCCGGAGGACCCGACTTCCATGTCACGCACCATCGACAACGCCCCGTATACCGCCTTCCACCGCAGGCTCGCCCTCGCCTGCTCCGGTGGGCCCCTGCTCGACGGGTACATCCTGAGCATCGTCGGCGTCGCCCTCATCGGCATGCGCCCCGAGCTCGGACTCTCGGCCACCGACGTCAGCCTGATCGGCGCCGCCGCCCTGATCGGCATGTTCGTCGGCGGCGCGCTCTTCGGCGTGCTGACCGACCGGATCGGGCGGGAGGTGATGTACACCGCCGACCTGATCGTGATGATCGTCTGCTCGGTCCTCTCCTTCTGGGTGGACGCCGTCTGGGCGATCACGCTGCTGCGTTTCGTGCTCGGCATGGCGGTGGCCGCCGACTACCCGATCGCGACCTCGCTGCTGGCCGAGTGGCTGCCCGCCAAGGACCGCGGACGGCTGCTCGGCCAGCAGATCGTGGCCTGGTACGCCGGCTCGGTGCTCGCCTACCTGACGGGCTACCTGTTCCTGCGGATCGGCGGGCCGGGCAGCTGGCGCTGGATGCTGGCCAGCTCCGCCGTGCTGTGCGTGGTGTTCCTGGTGATCCGCCGCGGCTCGCCGGAGTCCCCGCGCTGGCTCGCCGCCAACGGGCGGGTCGGCGAGGCGGTACGCGTCGTCGAGAAGCACCTCGGTGTCCGGGTGGACGGCCGCGAGCTGATGCCAGAGCCGGCCGAGCCGGGCCGCGCCACCGGACTGCGCCTGCTGATGACCCCGCCGTACCGGCGCCGCACCCTGTTCTGCGGCCTGTTCTTCCTCTGCCAGGTCGCCCCGCTCTTCGCGATGCTCACCTTCGGCCCGCAGATCCTCGCCGCCTTCGGCATGCCGGGCGGCACCGTGCTGGAGACGCTCGGCACCGGCCTGGTGAGCCTGGTGTTCCTGCTGGGCTGCTACCCGGCGCTGCGCCTGATCGACACCTGGGGCCGCCGGCCGGTGATCATCCGGTCGTTCGCCCTGATGATCGTCCCGCTGGCCGTCCTGGGCCTCTGGCCGTCCGCCCCGGCCGTCGTCGTGGTCGTCGCGCTGTGCGCGTACGCCTTCCTGTGCGGCGGACCGAACGTGCTCGACTGGACCTACCCCAACGAACTCTTCCCGACCGAGATCAGGGCGACCGCCGTCGGCGTCGCGACCTCCGTGAGCCGTATCGGCGCGGCGGTCGGGACCTACCTCCTGCCGCTGTCGCTGACCGGTCTGGGCACCGGGCCGACCATGCTCATCGCGGCCGGTGTCACCGCGGCCGGCCTGCTGGTCTGCGTGCTGTGGGCGGAGGAGACCCGGGGCACCGCCCTGGGCGCGACCGCTGCGCCGCACGCTGCGCCCGTCCGGGCCCGACGGGCCCCGCAGCCGGTGCGCTGAGAGCCGGCCGCCGGTGGGCCGGGACCGGTCCACCGGCGGCCGCGGCCGGGCAGGACGGGCGGCGGCCCGCCCTGCCCGGTCCTGTGCGGACCTCCGTGGCCCGGTCCGACTGCGGTCCGGCAGCCCGGCACGTCGGCGGCAGCTCGACTCCAGCTCAACGGCAGTTCAGGAGACCGAAGGAGTAGCCCCGGGCCTTCAGGGTGCGCAGGATGCCGGGCAGCGCCGCGACGGTCTGGGCACGGTTGCCGCCGCCGTCGTGCAGCAGGACGACCGCGCCCGGCTTGACGCCGTCGAGCACCCGCCGCTCGATCGCCGCCCGGCCGGGCAGCGACCAGTCCCGCGGGTCGACGCTCCACAGGCTCACGGTCTTGCCCAGCCCGGCCGCCCGGGACCGGACCGTCGAGTTCACCCCGCCGTAGGGCGGCCGCAGGCACCCCGGCGTCGAGCCGGTCTGCGCGCGGATCCGGGCGTCGGTCGCGGTGACCTGGTCCCGGAAGGCCGAGTTGGAGAGCGACCTGAGATCGGGGTGGGACCAGCTGTGGTTCTGGACGCTGTGCCCCTGCGCGGCCACCCGGCGCGTCAACTCCGGGTAACGGGCGACGTTCTGGCCGATCTCGAAGAAGGTGGCGCGCGCTCCGTACTGGGCCAGGGCGGAGAGGACCTGCGGCGTGTACGGGCCCGGTCCGTCGTCGAAGGTGAGGTAGACGACCCGGTTGCCGGCGGCGTGCGCCGAGGTCGCGGGCAGGGCGATCACGGCCGTGGCGGCCGCGGCCAGGGTGCTGACCAGGAGACGGGCGGTACGGCCGGGCCGGCCCGACCCACGAGGCGAAGACATCCGTCCTCCCAACGGCTGCGGGGCGCCGGCCGGACCTCGTGCCCGGGCGCGCGCCCGCATCCCGCCACCGTAGCCCCGGGGACCGCTCCGACGACCCGCCAAAACCGGCCTCGAACGGCGGGGACGCGTCCGACGCCCACCGCGCGCCCCCGCCCACCGCGCGTCCCCACCCACCGCGCGTCCCCACCCACCGCGCGTCCCCACCCACCGCGCGTCCCCACCCACCGCGCGCCCCCACCCCGGGACCGGGCCGCCGCGTCCGGATCGCGATATCGGCGTGGCATCGTCGTGTCCCGGACGCGGAAGACTCGACGCATGCGGATGGCGGGGGAGCGGGACGCGCTGCGCACGGTGGTGCGCTGGGCGGGGCATCCGGGGACGCTGGGCGCCGTCGTGGCGCTGCTCCTCAACGACCACGCGGGCAAACGGGCCTGGCCGGACACCCTGGTCACCGGCAAGGTCAGCGACCTCGCCTGGATGCTCGTCGCGCCCCCGGTCACGGCCCTGCTGGCGACCCTCCTGCTGGCGGCCACCCCGCTGCGCCTGCGCGGCGACCGGCCCGCGGTGGTCGGCCTGGCCGTCACGGCGGTGAGCTTCGGCTTCGCCAAGTCCGGGCCGCTGGGTGGCGAAATCGCTTCGGCCGTCTGGTCGTCGAGCGGGCTGCCGAGCCGGATCGAGGGGGACCCGACCGACCTGGCCGCGCTACCGCTGCTCGGGCTGAGCTGGTGGCTGTGGACCCGGGCCCGCACGGACCGGCACCAGGGCCGGCATCAGGAGCAGGGCCACGAGCAGGACCGGCACCGTGGCCGGCGCCGGTGGCCGTGGGCGGCACTGGTGGGGGTGCCGCTGGCGGTGGTCGCGATGGTGGCCACGTCGGAGGCGCCCAGCCCGGGGCCGATGCTCTGGTCGGCCGGACAGCAGCCGATGCTGGAGGTCGAGAGGGTGCGGTGGACGACGGCGGACGGCGGCCTCACCTGGACCCAGGTGAAGCGGTGGCCGCTCGTCACGGACGTCCCGCCGGACCGGAGGCCGTGGGCCCGTTCCTGTCTGACCGCCGAGCCCCGGCACTGCTTCCGTCTGCTCGACGCCACCTCGCCGATCGAGGTCACCGAGGACGGCGGCCGCGAGTGGCGGGTCGCCTTCGACCCCGGCTCGCCCCTGCGCCGGACGCCCCCGCCGCCGGCGCCGGCGCCGTCCACACCGGCGGCGCTCCCGACGCCCACCCCGTTCACGCCGCCCCAGCCCCTGCCGCCCCTCCCGGACATGCCGGTCCTGGAGAGCCCGGTGACGGCGGTGCCGGTGCCGGACCCGCCCACCGTCGATCCGCCCGTGCCGACACAGCCGCCGATCCCGCTCGACCCGACCCTCGCGCCGCCGCCCTCACCCCCGGCGAACACGGGCGCCTACCCCGCCGAACTGGTGGTCGCCGACATCCCCGGCGGCTGGGCGGTGCTCGCCGACTACTCCGGCTTCGGACTCGTCCGCGGAGACCGGAACGGCACCTGGACGATCCAGGACTATCCGGACCGCACGACCGCCGTCCGGGCCGAGGAGCCGCGCTCCTGGGCCCGGGGCATCCCGGTGGCGGTCATCGCCGGTTTCGCGGCGGCCCTCGCGGCCGCTGCCGGCCGCCTGCTGCGCACCACCGCGCGGGGCCACCGCGGCCGCCCCGCCCTCGGACTGGTGCCCCGTCAGGTGATCTGCCTGCTGTGGCTCTGGCTCGCGACCTGGCTCTGCGGGGGCCGACTCCTGTGGACCCTCTCCGGGGCGGGGGTGGCCGGGGTGCTGTCGCTGCTGCTGCTCCCGATCCTGGCCGTGCTGTCGAACGGTCCGCGGCCGCCCTGGCGCACCGTCCTCGCCCTGGTCGCCCTCGGCTCGGCGGTCGCCGCCGTCGCGTTGACGCCCTACCTCCTCTGGGCCGACGGGCAGGTGGGGGCCTGGTCCCACGCCTCGTACCTGGCCCTCACCTACGGCCTGGTGGGCACGGCCGTCGGCGCGGGCCTCGGCGTGTTCCTCGGACGGCCCCGACGGGCCGACTGACGGCCCGGACACCCGGACGCCCTTATGCCCGTACGTCCGCCCGGGCCCGCCCGGTTCGGCCCGGCGCCGCCGCTTCCGGTGCGTCCCGCGCGGGACCGGCCACTTCGTGCCGGACTGCGGGCCTCCTGCTGATTCGGACACGAGCGGGGAGGAGGCTCCCCGGTGGCACCGAGCGCGGAAGCCGGTGCCGTCGTCGCGAAGGAGGGACGCACCGTCATGGCAGTGCGCAGCGTGGTCTCCACCCTGGCCCTGGCCGGACTCCTGGCCGTCGGCGCCGGGACGGCCCCGGCGGACGCGGCCGGATGCGTGTCCTACGGCTACTACCCGAACGGCGCGGCCTGCCACACCGCGGGCCGGGCCCTGGTCGCGTCGGGGTGGACGACCGCCTACCGCTGCGACAGCGGACCGCGGGTGGCCCTCCTCTACGTCTGGCCCTGAGCGGCCGAGGCAGCGGGCTGGCACCGGCGGCGTCGGCGGTCGCCGGGACCGGCCGCGCCGGGGAACGTCCGCTCCGGACGGGCCCGCCGGCTCGCCCGCCGCCCTCAGACGTCGGTGACGGTTGCGGTGGCCGGGGTGGCCGGGGTGGCCGGGGTGGCCGGGGTGGCCGGGGTGGCCGGGGTGGCGCCGCCGTGCTGATCGTCCTCGGGGCGGCCCTTCGCGGGCAGCAGGAAGGTGACGGCGAGGAACGCGGCCAGCAGGCAGGCCTGGACGACGAGGGCGTGCCGGAACCCGCCGGTGAAGTCGCCGGTCCCGGCCCGGTCGAAGAAGACCGAGCCGAAGACCGCGACGCCGACGGACCCTCCGATGGCCTGCACGGCCGAGAGGACGCCGGAGGCGGAGCCGATCTCGTGGTCGTCGACGGCGGCGAGCACGAAGCTGAACAGTGCCGCGATCACCATGCCCGAGCCGATGCCTGCCACGACCACGCCGGGGGCGATGTCCAGGACCGAGAAGGACGCGGTGTCGTCCAGGCCGCCGAGTTCGAACCAGAGCAGGACCGCGCCGAGGAGCTGGACGAGCGGGCCGATCTGGAGCACCTTGCGGCCGATCCGGTCCGCCAGCACGGCGCCGCTCACCGCGCCGCCGATCGCGGTGCCGATCGCGAGCGGGAGGTTGCCGAGCCCGGCCTCGCCGGCGGTGAAGTGCCGGCCGATCTGCAGGTAGAGGGTCAGCACGAGCTGGGTGCCGACGAGCCCGGCGAAGAACAGGGCGATGCCGCCGAGCCCGACGGTGAAGGCGGGCTTGCGCAGCAGGTCCGGGGTCACCAGCGGTTCACGGCCCGCGGCGGCCGTCCGGCGCTGCCGGAGGGCGAACAGCGCGAAGCCGAGTGCGGACGCGGCCGTCGACAGCCAGGTCCACAGCGGCCAGCCGTCCTCCTGCCCCTGGTTGAGCGGCAGCACCAGCAGGGCGCAGGAGGCGACGACCAGTCCGGCGCCGACCAGGTCGACCCGTACCGTCCGGTCGCCGGGCCTCGCCGGGATGAACCTGGCCGCGACGACCAGGGCGGTGATGCCGATCGGCAGGTTGACCAGGAAGACCGAGCGCCAGCCCAGCCCGAGGAGGTCGCTCTCGATGAGGCCGCCGCCCAGGACCGGGCCGATGATGCCGCCCAGCCCGAGGACCGGGCCGAAGACGGCGAAGACCCTGGTGAGTTCCGGGCCGGAGAAGTTCTCCCGCAGCAGGCCCAGGCCCTGGGGGAGGAGCAGTGCCCCGGCGGCGCCCTGGAGCAGGCGGCAGGCGATCAGCGACCCGGTGTCCGGCGCGAGCGCGCAGAGCAGCGAGGTGGCGGTGAAGGCGGCCAGGCCGAGCAGGAACATGCGGCGGCGTCCGTAGCGGTCGCCGAGCCGGCCGCCGAGGACCAGCCCGGCTCCCAGGGTCAGGGCGTACCCGCCGATCACCCACTGGAGGCCGACGGGCGTCGCGCCGAGGGACTCCTCCAGGGCGGGGCCGGCGACGTTGACGATCGAGGCGTCGAGGAGGTCCATGATCTCCGCGACGAGCATGACCACGAGGATCAGCCACCGCCACCGGTAGGGCTCGGTTGCCGCGCGGGTGGTGGGGGACGGGTCGTGCATCGCGATACCTCCATCATGAAGTAATTCCATGGTGAAGGTAAAATGAGAGCGGTAGGTTGTCAAAGCGGATCCGTCGGAAGCGGGCCGTCGGAAGCGAACCGCGCGACGGGAGAGGAAGGGTGGCTGGCCCCATGGAGGAACCGGCGCGCGCCGAGGTGGCGGCGCAGCACGAGCGGTTGATGGAAGGGCTGCGGACCTACGGCGGTCACTACGCGGAGCTGAGCAGGCGCTTCGCCGCCTGGCTGGGCCTGCACTCCACCGATGCGACCGCCGTGCTGGAGATCGCCGCCGCCGAGGAGCGGGGTGCTCCGCTCTCGCCGGCGCGCCTGAGCGAGCGGATCTCCCTGTCCACGGGCGCCACGACCGCGCTGCTCAACCGGCTGGAGGCGGCCGGGCACATCACCCGCACCCGCGAGCACTCCGACCGGCGGGTGGTCACCCTGCGCGGCGGCGCCCACATCCAGGACCGGGCCGACGAGTTCTTCGGTCCGCTCGCCCGCCGTCTGGACGCCGCCATGGCCCACTACCCGCCGGACCTCCTGGACCGCTTCGAGTCCTTGGTGGCCGACCTGAACGCGACCGTGGATGCCCACCTCGCCGAGCCGGGCAGCGGCGACTGACGAGCGGCCGGGGTCGGGACCGGGGTCGGGACCGGGACCGGGGGCCGGAACCCGGGCCGGATGCCTGCGGTGCGGGGCGCCCGGCCGCCGGGTTCGGCCCCCGTCCGGCCCCGTCCGGCCCCGTTCGGCCCGGTCCGGCAACGCCCCGGCCCCTCTTGGGAGTCGGGGCCGACCCGCCGCCCGGAGGACTGCCCCCGTGCCCACTCCCGTCGGTACGCGTGACGCGGCCCGGCGCCCCGGACCGACCGGAGCACCGGGCCACGTCACGCGCCCCGGGGGAGGACTCAGCCCGGGTAGGGGTCGTAGCAGTCGGGGACGGGGTTGTAGAGGGCGTCCCAGGTGGCCGGGCCGACGATCCCGTCCCGGGGGAGCCCGTGACAGCCCTGGATCCACCTGATCTTGGTGCGGGTCGAGGGGCCGAAGACGCCGTCCACGGTGAGCTTGGGGACGCGCCCCAGACGTTGGTCAGGCACTGCGCCTGCTTGACGGCGGCGCCGGTCGAGCCCTGGCTGAGCACGGGGCGGTGGCTCGACGAGGTGTAGGAGCAGCCGCCGGGGACGGCGGCGGCGCCCTGGGGCGCGATCAGGCCGGCCGCGCCCAGGGCGAGCGCGGCGGTGAGGGCGGCGGCGACGGTTCGGCGTTGCACGGGCGGTTCCCCTTCGTCGGCGCGGGCCGCGACGGACCGTCACGGCCTTGCGCTCCCACCCTAGGAGCCCTGCTCCCGGGGTCGGCAGGGCGCGACAGGACGCGCACGGAGCGTTCTTCCGGCGCGGGGGCGGCCCCGCCGTCGGCCGGGTTCAGGGCCGGGGCGTCCAGCCGGGCGGGGTGAGCCCGGTGTCGGCGAGGATCAGCCGGACGGTGTGCTCCAGGCCGCTGGTCTGGGGGACCACTCGTTCGAGGCCGCCGGGCAGCACGTCCCCGGGGCGGTACCACTCCGCCATCTCCTCGGGGGAGAAGTCGGCGGACTGCGGTCGGGTGCCGTGCCGTCGAACGGTCTCGTCGAACGCGACCTCCAGGTAGTACAGCCGGCTGAGCCCCCGGTGGTCGGCGACGAGCCGGGCGAGCACGGGCCCGTAGTGGGCGGCGTACATGATGCCCTCGACGACGACGTGGAACCCGTGGTCGAGCGCGTGCCGGGCGACCACGTCGACGAGCCCGACGCAGGCCCCGCCCGGGACGTCGCGCTCGCGCAGGACCGTCCGGCGCAGGACATCCTGGGAGACGACCGCGAGGCCCCTGCCGTACCGCGCGCGGAGCTGTGCGGCGACCGAGGACTTCCCCGAGCCGCTGTTGCCGCGGACGACCACCAGTACTGTGTCCTGACCGCCTGTCACCCCGGCAGGGTACCGGGGTTCACCGCGACGGCCGCACGAATCGCACGGTCCGCGCGGGTCGCGGACCGCCGGTCGGGGCGGACGGGACGGGGCGGGGCGGACGGGACGGGGCGGCGCGGACGGAACGGCCGTCACCGCCCGGGGCCCGCGCGAAGCGTGCGGGGCCGGGCAGGCCTACCCGAGCGCGTGCACGATCCCGCCCAGCAGGTGTTCGAGGGCCGACCGCAGGGGCAGGACGAGTGGTCCCGCGGCCACGGCCACCGTCAGGGCGACGGCCAGCCGCGGGGTCTCCCGCCGGTGCGGGAGGACGCCGAGGACGAGCACCAGCGAGGCGATCACCAGGGGCGGCCCCAGCGCCACCACCCATGCCGGCAGCGGACCGAGCGTCACCGGGGAGTGCCGGGCACCGGACAGGCCCAGCCAGCCGACCGAGAGCAGCAGGCTGAGGTCGATCAGCCGGGGTACCGCCGGGGACACCCGGATCCGGCCGTCGAGGTTGCGCCGGAACGAGAACACCATCAGCAGCACCATGACGGACAGGACGGCCAGCTCGACGCGCAGGACGCCCGGGAGGTCGGGCGGGGGGAACCGTCCGGTGCTGAAGACCCAGGTGACGGCCGCGGCGGGCACACCGAGCAGCCCGGCCCAGAGCAGGCACAGCCGCAGGACCAGGGCCGGAGCGGGTCGCCAGATGCTGCCCCCCGACGGCACGGGCCGGTTCTGCGACCGGGCGAGCAGCGCGGCGATCAGCGCGTCCTCGGGCCGGTTCTCCAGGCCGTTCCCCGGCGCCTCGCCGCGCCTCCGGAAGCCGTGCTCCAGCGCCTCGCGGCGCCGACGCACGACGTGCGGCCGCACCTCGTGTCCGCGGCTGACGGCGCTGAGGTAGCCGAACACGAGGAGGACGGCGACGACCGCGACCGCCGCGGGCAGCCGGCCGGCGGGTCCCGCGCCGCTGGGCGGCGCCATCCAGGCGGCGGTGAACGCCACGACGAAGACCGCGATCAGGGCCATGCCGCGGACGGCGTCGAACGGGGCGGCCAGATCCGAGCGGCCGACTCCGGCGGACGTGCCCACCGCCAGCCAGAGCACGGAGAGCAGCAACCACTGGGTCGCGACGGCCATCGGCAGCAGGTCGGGCAACTGCCCGGAGAGGATGTCCCCGACGGCGGCGCCGAACGAGCGGGACTGCCCTCCCACCCCGAACGCGTAGGCCAGGACGAGCAGCAGCAACTGCGCCACGCCGAGCAGGCGGCCGGTGTCGTCCCAGAAGTCCCGGGAGGTGACGGCGCGCGCGATGGCCCCGGCCTGGACGCCCAGGAGGACGAGCACCAGCAGGACCGGCATGGCTATCACGCCGAAGGCGGCGTCCGGGTCCATGGTGGTCAGATGGGCGGGGATGCCGAGCGCGTCGGCGACGTGCTGCCCGCCCCGGATCACCGCGCCCATCCACGCGGGTCGGGCTTCGTCCGGCACCGTGGCGGCGCCGATGACCGTGACCGCTCCCACCTGTCCCCCTACGCTCGCGCCTGGACGGCCCCGTCCCGGGCCCGGGGCCGGCGTTCCGCCTTCGTCCGGACGGGTCGAGACGTCCGGACGCCAGCCCAAGAATGCTGCTGCGAACCGTGGTTGGGAACGGCGATCGGGTTCCGTTCACCGAGCGGGGACCGTCCTGTGACAGTGCGGCGGGACCGGGGGCGCGCCCGGTGCGGGTGGTGCGGGTGGTGCCGGGCACGCACGGGGCCGGCTGTCGGTCGCCCGGCCTAGGGTGGGTGCCATGGACGATGCCACTGCCGACCGCGTGACGCTGATGCCCTGGGCCGAGGGCGACCTGTGGGTGCTGCGCCGGGCCAACACGCCCGGGATGACGGAACACCTGGGAGGTCCCGAGGCCGAGGAGAAGCTGACGGCGCGCCATCGCCGCTACCTCGACCTCGCCGCCGGGCGGATGTACCGGGTGGTCCTGGCCGACTCCGGGGAGACCGTCGGGTCGATCGGGTTCTGGGAGCACGCGGCGGGCGACGAGACCGTGTGGGAGACCGGCTGGGCGGTGCTACCGGAGTTCCAGGGCCGGGGCCTCGCCGCGGCGGCGGCCCGCGAGGTCGTCGCCGCGGCGCGGTCGGCCGGGCGCCACCGCAGCATCCACGCCTACCCGGCCGTCGACCACCCCGCCTCGAACGCCGTCTGCCGCCGGGCGGGCTTCGAACTGCTCGGCCAGACCGACTTCGAGTACCCCAAGGGCCAGTGGATCCGGTCCAACGACTGGGCGGTGGACCTCGGCGGCGTCACCGGCACGTAGCGGCCCCGCCGCCCGGTCCCGACCGCCTCAGGCCCGGGGACGGTCCCGCGCGCCTCAGGCCCGGGGCGCGCCTCAGGCCCGGGTGAAGGTCAGGTGGGTGACGCCGCAGGGGCTGCTGACGGCTTCGGTGCGGAAGCGCTGTTCGAGGCCTTCGAGACCGTCCCAGAGCCGTTCGCCGCGGCCGAGGAGGATGGGCACGACGACCACGTGCAGGTGGTCGACCAGGTCGGCGGCGAGGTAGTCGCGGATCGTGGCCGGGCCGCCGCCGAGCCGGACGTCGAGGCCGCCCGCGGCCGCGCGGGCCCGGTCGAGCACCTCGGCCGGCGGGCCGTCGACGAAGTGGAACGTGGTGCCGCCCGCCATCTCCAGGGAGGGGCGCGGGTGGTGGGTCAGGACGAAGACCGGCGTGTGGAACGGCGGTTCCGGCCCCCACCAGCCGGTCCACTCCTGGTCCTGCCACGGGCCGCGCTGCGGGCCGAACTTGTTGCGCCCCATGATCTCGGCGCCGATCCCGTCGCCCCAGGCCCGTGCCATGGCGTCGTCCACGCCGGTGTCACCGCCCTCCTCGCCCTGCATCCGGCGGAAGGTCCTGGTCCGGAAGAACCAGCTGTGGAGCCGTTCGCCGGCGTGGCCGAACGGCGCCTCCAGGCTCTGTCCCTCGCCCGTGCCGTAGCCGTCGAGGGACACCGAGAAGTTGTGGACGCGTACCAGGGACACGGGGACACCCTCCGGCGGACGGTACTCCGGGGCGGACCGGCCGCACCGGCTCCGGGCCGACTCTAGCCCTGCTCCGGTCGTCCCGCCCGGCGCCGCGCCCCGGCGCGCCGCCGCCGTGTCGCGCCGCCGCCGTGTCGCGCCGAGCCGCGGCGGGCCTCCGGCGTCGCGCCGCCCCGGTCCTGGCCGGCTCTCAGCCGTCGGCCTGCTTCCGGCCGCGGGCGCGCAGCTGCAGGCGCCACGGGTCGCCCGGCTTGTCGGCGTGCAGCCTGATCAGGCCGGAGCGCGGGACGGAGAGAGTCCGCATGGCCTCGCCGTGCGCGCTGACGTACAGGGAGCCCTCGGTCGTCCAGCCCGTCCGCGGCGGGCACTTGCAGTCGCCGATCCGTTCGCCCTGCCAGCAGCTGCAGATGAACGTCGCGTTCCAGGAGGAGGAGTTGGCGTGGATGACGACCTCGGAGGGCGAGTCGGGGCGGATGGCCAGGACGGTGTCGCCGCAGCCCTCGCGGTCCTGGAACAGTTCGTCGATCTCCGAGGGCCCGAACAGCCGTACCGACCAGGCGCACTTGCCGGATCCCTCGACGCTGAGGTGAGTGGCCTCCCGGGGCACCACGGTGCGGGCCAGGCCGCGTTCCTCGCTGCCGTAGTGGAACAGCAGCGACGAGTGGGTCTCCACCTGGGTCGGGGTGCGAGTGACGGGGGTGACGGTGACGTGCCCCTCCTTGGTCGACGCTTCGACCCAGGCGATCGCCACGGCGTCGGGCTCGGGTTTCTCGATGCGGAACTCCAGGGCGGTCGGCTGGTTCCAGACCCCGGAGTAGTGGTGCTTCTCCCCCGCCCGGCGCTGGGGGACCGGGCCGGGCCGGTCCTTGGGCACCTGGACGCGGTGGAGGCGGGGGAGTCCGTCGTCCTCGGCGGAGGCGACCGTCGGCTCGGGTACTCCCTCCGCGGATGTCCCGTCCTTCGGCTCCGAAGGCGCGGGCCTGGCTGCGGGCTTGGCCCTGGACGCGGACTTGGACGCGGCCCTCGACGCGGGCTTCGCATCGGCTGCCGCCTTGGCCGCGGACTCCCGCTTGGCGGCGGGCGCGGCGGCGGGCGCGGCCCCGGCTGCGGGCGTGCGCGCGGCCCCCGCGCGTGCCGAACCGTCGGACGGGGCCCGGCGTCCCTTCACCGGCGCGGGCTCCTTGGCCTTCGCGGCCGTCGCGGCGGAAGCGGCGGAAGCGGCCGAAGCGGCGGCCGCCAGGGCCGACTCGGCGGCGCTCCGGGCGGCGTCGACGGCCTGCTTCCGCAGTACCGCCGCCGCGACCAGGCACCCCAGGGCGAACCCCAGGATCCCGACAGTGGCAACCGTCATCGTCCCCCCAGTGATCCACGTGTCCTCGGGGTGAGGTTAGGCCCTCGCTCGCTGCGACAACCAGCCTTCGTACAGGAGGAGTTGTGGCGGCTGCCGCTGCCGGGGCGCGCGATTCAGCGCCGGAACAGTCCGGTCAGGGTGCTCCACCAGCCGCGCCGCTGCCGGGGGACGGGCACCGGAGCGGCCGGTGCCCGCCCGGGCCGGTCACCGGCGGGTGAAGCCGGTGCTGTCGGTGCTGCCGCTGCCGCTGCCGCCGATGCCGACGGTGCCACCGATGGGCCCGATCGCGCGGGAGGCCGGACGGCCGACGGTGCGGCACCGGCGGCCGCCCCGGGCCGCGCCGCAGCGGGAGCCTCCTCCCCGGCCGGGTCGGTCCGCGGGGTGAACTCCACCGGCAGCGCGACCAGATGCCGCGAGAGCCAGGCCGAGGTCCAGGTCAGTTCGGACTCGGGAACGGCGAGCTGGAGGTCCGGCAGGCGGGTCAGCAGGATGTCGATCCCGGTCTCCGCGATGGCCCGGCCGATGTCCTGGCCGGGGCACTCGTGCGGGCCGCTGCCGAACGCCAGGTGGGAGCGGTTGCCGTGGAGCGGTTTGGTCAGGTCGGGGCGGACGACCGGGTCGACGTTCCCGGCGGCGAGGCCCAGCAGCAGCATGTCCCCGGCCTTGATCCGCTGACCGCCGAGCTCGGTGTCGCCGGTGGCCCAGCGGCCCGCGACGAGCGTCATCGGCGCGGAGTCCCAGAGAACCTGGTCCAGGGCGTCCGGCACGGTCATGTGCCCGCCGGAGAGGTGGGCCCGGAACCGTTCGTCGGTGAGGATGAGCTTCAGGGTGTCCGCGATCAGGTTGACGGTCGTCTCGTTCGCCGCCAGCAGCACGACCCGCAGGTGCTCCAGCACCTCGTCGTCGGTGAGTCCGGCCGGGTGCGCCATCAGCCGCGAGACGAGGTCGGGGCCGGGCGTGATCCGCTTGCGCTCCATCGTCCGGCGCAGCGAGGCCACGACGTAGTCGTTGCTGGCGATCGCCGTCTCGGTGCCCTTCATCAGGTCCCGGGCGGCGTCGACCAGCCGGGGCCCGTACTCCTCGGGCATCCCGACCAGTTGGGTCAGCACCAGCATCGGCAGGTGCTCGGCGAACCGGGTGACCAGTTCGCCGTGCCCGGTCGGGCCGAACTCCCGGACCAGCTGGTCGGTGAAGCGGGTGACGTAGCGGCGGATGCCGCGCCGGTCGAAGCCGTTCAGGCCGTCGTTGACGGCGCCGCGCAGGCGCCGGTGCTCGGCGCCGTCCGCGAACACGCAGAGCGGCTGCCAGGCGATCACCGGCATCAGTGGGGAGTCGGCGGAGACCAGGCCCTCCTGGAAGGCCGTCCAGCGGCGCGAGTCCCTGGAGAACCGGGAGGGGGTGCGCATGACGGTGAGATTGGCGGAGTGGCCGAGGACCAGCCAGGCGGGGAGGTCGCCGTGCAGCAGGACGGGAGCCACCTCGCCGTGCTCGGCGCGCAGCCGCTCGTACAGGCCCGCCGGGTCCGCCTCGGCCTCCGGGCCGTAGAGCCGCCGGAGGCCGGCGGTGCCGAACGCCCGGAGTCCGAGCTCGCGTTGTCCGAGGTCGGGCGGTCCGGCCTCGTGGAGCCCGAGGCCGTCGATCCCGAGTTCCTGGAGGCCCTGGAGCTCCTGGAGCCTCTTCAGGTCCTGGAGGTCCTGGAGGTCGGCGCCGGGCCGGTGGGCGGGGCAGCCGCTCGGCGGGACGAGGGCGGCGTCGTCGGGGAACGGGCTGGTCACGATGGCTCCGAAAGTCGTCGGAAGGCGGAAGGCGGAAGGCGGGGCGGGGCGGGGCACGGCGGTCGTCCGGGCCGGCGGGGAGCGCCCGCCGGCCCGGCGCGGTCACCGCACCGGCGGCGGCCCCGCGAGGTCGTACAGGTAGTGCATGAGGGCCAGCAGGACGTCCCGGCCGGACTCGCGGACCCGGGCGTCGCAGGCCACGATCGGCACCTCGGCTGGCAGGTCGAGCGCGAGCCGCAGCTCCTCCTGCTCGTACGTGGGCGACTCGGGGAAGACGTTGGCCGCGACCACGAAGGGCACGCCGCGGTCCTCCAGGCGTCCGATCACGTCGAAGCTGATCTCCAGCCGGCGGGTGTCGACCAGGACGACGGCACCGAGCGCCCCCTCGAAGAGGCCGTTCCACAGGAACCAGAACCGCTCCTGCCCGGGCGTGCCGAACAGGTACAGCACCAGTTCGTCGCTGATGCTGATGCGGCCGAAGTCCATGGCGACCGTGGTGGAGGACTTGCGCTCGATGCCGGCGATGTCGTCGACGTCCGCGCCGGCCTCGGTCATCGTCTCCTCGGTGGTCAGCGGGCGGATCTCGCTCACCGAACCGACCAGGGTGGTCTTGCCGACGCCGAAGCCGCCGACGACCACCACCTTGACCGCCGTGGCGGCCGAGTCCGGGAGCAGATCCGCGCTCGACGGCCCCAGCACCGTCTCAGAGCCTCTGAAGTCCATGCATCACCGCCTCCAACAGGGCACGGTCGGGGAGAAGCGCGGGCGGGACGGAGGCACGGGCCTCGATCCGCTCCTCGTCGAGGAGGTCCGCCAGCAGCACGGTGACCGCGCTGACGGGCAGCCGCAGGTAGGCGGAGACCTCGGCGACGGACAGCGGCGACCCGCAGATCCGCAGGATCGCCGCGTGCTCCGGCGGCATGGTCGGGGTCGGCTCCGAGCGGGCGACGATCAGGGTGACCAGGTCGAACGCGGTACGTCCGGCCGGACCACCGCGGCCGCGCGTGATCACGTAGAGGCGTTCCGGGGCCTCGTCGCCCCAGTCCTGGCCGGCTGTGCTCATACGACGGGCTCACCCCTGCGCGGAGGCGTACTGAGATGCTCACCGATCCGCGCGACCAGGTCCCGCATCCGCTGGCCCATGAGTCCGGCGTCCACGCCCTCGTCGGCCAGCACCGCGAGGTAGGCCCGGGCGCCGGCCGCCATCAGGTAGAAGAACCCGCCGCCCATCTCGATCACGACCAGCCGCATCCTGCCGTCGCCGTGCGGGAACTCGTGCCCCACGGCGGCGGCGAGGCTCTGCAGCCCGGCGCAGGCGGCGGCGAGCCGGTCGGCGGTGTCGGTCTCGGTCCCGTGCTGGGCCATCCGCAGGCCGTCGGCGGAGAGCACGACGACGTTGCGGACGTGCGGCACCTCCTCCGCCAGTTGCTTCAGCATCCAGTCCATGTTGGTTCGCTGGTGGATCACCGCTCGTCCCTCCCCGCCGACTCGTCGCTGCTGTGGCCCGCCGTGCCGGCGGACGGTGCGGTCCCGTTGACTCCCTCGTGGAAGGCGGCCAGCCACAGGCCGGGCTGTACCGCCCCGCCCGGGGGCTCGGCCACCGCCCGTGGAGGCGGGGGAGCGCCGCCGGTGCGGGAGGCCGCGGGGACTCCGTTCCGGGACGGTGCCGGGGCTTCGCTCCGGGACGGCGCGGCGGCGACACCCCGGGCGGGGGTGGCGGTCCGGGAGGGGGCGGCGTGCCGCCGGCGCCGCGGCAGGCCGTTGGCGGTCCGCTCGCCGACCACCGCCGGGGCCTCGTCCCCGGCCGGGACCGTCCCCGCGGCGGTCCGCCGCGCCGGCCCCGTGTGCGGCCGGCGGTCGTCCACCGGCAGCGGGCCGGAGGAGCCCGTGACGCCGATGCCGTGGGCGCGGCCCGTGGCGGGGGCGGTGGTGATGAGTTCCTGCGGCACGACCAGGACGGCCCGCACACCGCCGTACGCGGACGGGCGCAGTGAGACCTGGAAGCCGTACGCCCTGGAGAGCCGGCCGACCACGGCCAGGCCGAGCCGGGGCGTCTCGCCGAGGTCGTTGAGGTCGATGCCGGCCTGTGCCTCGCGGAGCATCCGCTCGGCGCGGGCCCGGCCCTCCTCGCTCAGGCTGAGGCCGCCGTCCTCGATCTCGATCGCGATGCCGGTCTGCACCTCGACGGCGGTCAGGTGCACGTTGGTGTGCGGCGGGGAGTAGCGGGTGGCGTTGTCCAGGAGTTCGGCTACCGCGTGGATGAGCGGTTCGACGGCCGGGCCGACGACGGCGACGTCCGAGACGGGGTGCAGCTCCACCCGCTGGTAGTCGAGGATCCGGGACATGCCGCCGCGCAGCACGCTGTACAGCGGCACCGCCTTGTTCCACTGGCGGCCGGGGCGCGCGCCGCCGAGCACGGCGATGCTGTCCGCGAGACGGCCGATCAGCGCGTTGCCGTGGTCCAGGAGGAGCAGGTCGTCGAAGACGTCGGGGTCGTTGCCGTGCCGGTGCTCCATGCCGCGCAGCTCACTGGCCTGCCGGTGGACGATCGCCTGCACCCGGCGGGCGATGTTGACGAAGGCCCGCTGGGCGGACTCGCGCATGCCCTCCTCGGTGTCGACCGCCTCCAGCACGGCGCGGAGCAGCGCGTGTTGGGCGACCCGGAACTCCGGTCCGACGAGGACGTCCTGCGATTCGTTCGCCGTGATGACGTCGTCCAGGGACTCGCCCCGCTGGAGGCGGACCACCGCGTCGGGCAGGCCGATCCTGGCCAGTCGGACCGTCTCGGCCTCCTGCCGCGACAGCCGGCGGCGCAGTTCGTCCTCCCGCTGGGCGCACCGTTCGCGCAGGGCCTCGGTCGCCCGGCCCCGGCGGGCGGCCTCGGCGGCCACCAGGGCCACCGCGAGCGTTCCGACCGCGGCGCACCAGGCGACCGGCGTGCGGGAGCCGGCGGAGGCCGTCGACACGGCGAGGACGGCGACGGTCGCCGTCACGACGGTGGGCAGGAGCCAGACGAGTACGGGAGCGGAGCGCCGGCCTCCGGGTGACGATCCAGCACCAAGCATTCAGCATCCTCATAGATGATCGGAAGAGTAGGGGGAGGGACGTGCGGGGCCGGTGCTCCGCGAACCGCCCTCGGGTCCCGGCGTCCGGGGCGGTGTTGGCACCAGGTTTACCGTGCCCGCGGCCCACCGAACCGCAGGCCGCGTCCAGTTCGCCAATGCGGGCGGTATCCCGGAGAACCGGCCACGCGGAGGGGGTGGTTCGTGCTAACGCGCGGTGCCGACCACACTGGGTCCACGCCCGCGGGGAGCCCTGCCGTGGCTCCCGCTCCCGCCGCTCCTGCTGTTGCTGTCGCTCCTGCCGTTCCCGCCGTTCCCGCCGTTCCTGCTGTTCCTGCTGTTCCTGCTGTTCCTGCGCCCGCCGCTCCTGCCGTTCCCGCTTCCGTCTCCTCGTGCCCGCCCCGGCCCGCCGGGGCGGAACTACCCCACAGGAGGTCTCGTCGCGCGCGCCGCTCGTCCGTATGATCGGGCTTCCTGCCGTTGGGGCTTGTGGGGGACGGGAGTTGCGCTGTCCGTTGTCCGCGGCGGCGCCTGTGGACCGGGTGGTCCCCAGTGTCATGCAGCAGTCACCAGCAGCCTCACCGGGCCGGGTCCGACCGGTCCGGGAGAGGTCCGAGGGAGGGGCGGGCGCCATGCGATTCGCGGGTGTGGGTCTGACGCGAGACGGATACCGGATAGCCGTCGTGGACGCGGCCGGCGGCCGGCCGGAAGCGGTCGAGGTGTACGAACACTGCCCTCTGGAGCGGCCGTTGGCGAGGCTCGCCGAGTTGGCGGAGCAGTCGCCCGCCGGCTTCGCGGTGGTCGTCGACAGTGCCAACGGGATCCTCGACGGCTCCCTCACCGCTGCCGGGATCACGGTACTCCGCGCCGACCCACCGGTTCTGACGGACGGTCGGATCACGGCGGAGGTGCTCGCCGAACTCGGCCGGTCCCGGTCGGACGAACTGGTGGCACTCGGCGCCGGGGGCTGGACCATGAGCGGCCGCGAGGAGGAGATCGCCGCCGCGGAGAAGGCGTCCGGCCCCGTCGAGCAGCGCCTCGCGGCGGAGGGCCGCTGCCTGCTGGGCGGCCCCGGCAGCGCGGACAGCACCGGCGGCCCCGAGACAACGGCGGGCTCCGCGCCGATGGTGGCCCTGACCTTCGACGACGGCCCGGACCCGGAGTTCACCCCGCAGGTGCTGGACGTGCTGCGCCGCCACGACGCCCCGGCGGCGTTCTTCTGCATCGGCCTGCACGTCCTGGCCCACCCCGACGTGGTGCGCCGGACCGCCGCCGAGGGGCACACCCTGGGCAACCACAGCTGGTCGCACGCCTACCTGCCCGACCTCGGCCCGGTCGGGCTGCGGGAGCAGCTCGGCTTCACCTCGGAGGCGCTCGCCGCGGCGGCCGGTCTGGACGCGCCGGTGGAGTGGCTCCGCCCCCCGTACGGAGGGCGGAGCCCCGAACTGCTGGAGCGGGTGGCCGAGTCGGGCCTCACCACGGTGCTCTGGGACGTGGAGACCAACGACTGGGCGCGGCCGGGGCCCGAGGTGATCGCCGAACGCGTGCTCCGGCAGGTCCGGCCCGGCTCGATGGTGCTGATGCACGACGGCGGCGGGGACCGTTCGCAGACCGTCGCCGCCCTTCCCGCGGTGATCACCGGGCTGCGCGAACGCGGCTACCGGCTGGTCGGCCTCGACGAGTTGCTCGCCGGCCGGTCGCCGGCCGGACGGGGCACCCCGGCGGGCGGACCCGTGGCCGCGGGCCCGCCCCGCGTCCCCGCGCCCCGCGCGTCGGCATCCCGGACGTAGGGCGGCGGGTAGACGTTCGCGGACGGTCCGGACCGGTCGGTCCGGTAGGGGGCCGGCGGCGGTCCGGCGGCTGCTAGAAGGGTGACGGGCGGGCGTTCGCCCGTCGTCATCAGCTGAGGGGGTTCCGTGATGACGGCAGTGTCGATGGAAGATTCCGGGTCCGCCGGGTCCGCCGGGTCCGCCGGGTCGGTCGGGTCGGTCGGGTCGGTCGGGTCGGTCGGGTCCTCCCGGCGGCCCGGGCGGCGCGGGAGGACCGGGTGGCTCGCCCGATTCGCCGGCCGTACCGCGCTGGCGGCCGTCGCCGCCCTCGCTCCGGTGCTCGTCGCCGTCCCGGCCGCGTCCGCCGCGCCGACGGGACTGGACGGCACCTGGTCCTGTTCGGTGCCGTCCGGCTACGTCTACGACCTGGTCGTCGCCGACTCCTCCTGCGGGAGCTACAGGCCCCTGTACCGCCTGCGCACCCCGGTGGACGGGCTCGTCTCGTGCGTCACCGCGCGCGGTTTCGTCTACGACCAGGCCGCGCTGACCTCCAACTGCAGCATGCTCAAGAGCTCGTCGTCGGCGTCCTACCGGCTGCGGGTCCCGGGGGACCTGGTCAGCTCCTGCGTCACCGCCACCGGTTTCGTCCACGACCTCGTCACCCAGCGCGCGGACTGCAGCATGAGTCCCGGGTCGACCAACCCGTCGTACCGGCTGCGCGTCCCGGTCGACGGCCTCTGGGCGTGCACCGTCCCCGGGGGCTGGAGCTACTCGGCCACCGTCACCAACCGCGACTGCAGCCACAGCATCACCGCCAACGTCACGAAGTACCGCCTCAAGGCGTGACGCCCGGCGGCGGGTGGAGCCGACGGCGCGCGCCGTCGGCTCCACCGGCGCGTCCTCCGGCGCCGGGTCAGCCGCAGGTGGGACAGGGCTGGCACGCCTGGACCTGGACGTTGTCCAGGACGGGGCCGGCGTTGCTGCCGGCGGTGGTGCTCCGGAAGGCCAGCGTGGTCGAGGGGTTGGTGGCCACGAAGGTGAACTGGCGGGTCACGTACCCCATGGCGGTGCGGGTCTTCCCGGTGATGTCGAAGGAGAAGGCCTGGAACTCCTGGCCGTCGACGAGCGCCTGGCCGGTCTTCAGGGCGGGCCCGGCGTTCGGGTTCCCGGCGATGGAGTAGCTCACCGTGTAGGAGGTGCCGGGCGTCGTCGTGAAGGTCTGCGAGACGGTGCCCGCGTTCGAGCCGTTGAGGTCGACCGACTGGTCGCCCTCGGCGGCCTGCCAGAACCCGGCGCCGATCAGGTCCACCGAACCGGCGGCGACCTGCCACGGCCCGATGCTCTGTCCGGCCCCGAGGCCCTGGAAGGTGTTCGCCGCCACCTTGGGCGTCTCGAAGCTGCCGTCGTCGAAGCGGCTGAGCGCGCGGGTCGCGCCCGCCGCGATCCCGCTCCCGGCGAGCAGCAGGGCGATGGCGGCGGCCGTGGCGGCGGTCGTGCGGATGCGCGAGATCGACATGGAATTCTCCCAGGGTGCGGGCCCGTTGCCGGGCCGGTGATCGGCCGGACACCCGAGATCGTCCGGGGTTCGTGGGGTCGGGGCCAAGGGTGGTGCGGCAGCGCCCCGTGGTGCGGACCTCCGCCGCCGGGCCCCCGCGCGCCGGTTTGCCGTCCGTCCGTGCGGTGCCGGGGGCGGGCGCCCGGTCGGTGGCGCGCTGACCTGCTCCTTCTCCGCCGGTGCGCAGCCGGCCGGCGCGCCGGGGCGCCGTCGTGCGGGCCGGCGGGCGGCGCCTCCGACGCGGTGGTCCAGTGGTGCACGAAGCTTCGTGCGCCGTCGATCCGATTCGTGCACGCCCCAGCGTGCGCGGGAGGCGCGGGGCCGGGTGTCCGGGCGGGTGTTCCGGTGGGCGCCCCGGCGGGCCAACTTGTGGATTCGGCGCCGAACCGTCCGTGCGCGCCGGTAGCCTCTCGACGGATGGTCGGCGTTCTCCCCGTACCGGCCCAAGGAGGCTTCTGTGGAAGGGACTTCGGTGCGAGGCCTGGAGCCGCGGAACCGGCCGGGCGCGCGGGGGAGGGCGTCCGGCGTCCGGAGACCGGCCGTCGAGTCCACCGGGACGACCGGGCAGGGCCGGCCGTGGGCGGGCCGGACGGCGCGGACCTGCGGTCGGCCGGCCGCGCTGTCCGCCGCACCGAAGGGCCTCGTCCGATGACCTTCCCGCGGCACCGGACATCCTCCCCGGTCGACGGCGGTCCGCGCCGGGGCGCGGTCGACCCCGTCCTGGCCGACCGCATCACCGACGCCGTGCTGCTCGCGGGCCTGCCGGTCGCCTTCGGCGACGAGGGTCCCGGCGTGCGCGTCCGCCCCGCGGAACCGGCGGACGACACCGACCGCTGCGAGGGCCTGGCCGCCGTCGACTGGCTGCCCTCCCGGCGCCTGGCCGACGCGGCCGCCATGGAGGATCCGCGGCACGCGGCGGGCTCCGCCCGGCAGGTGGTCGGGGTGGGCATGGTCAACGCGCTCGCCGAGTTCCTCCCGGCGTTCGGCCTCGACGTGAGCCGTGGCCGGTCCGGCCGGGAGCTCCGGGTGAGCGGGTCGGCGGGTGCCGGGCTGCGCGTGCCGCCGGACGTCCTGGTCCGCCGGCCGGCGGGGGCCACACCGGCCGAACTCGGCCTCGCGGAGGAGCTCGTGGACGCCGTCCGGCGCAGCGCCGTGCTCGCGGGACTGCCCGTCGCGGGGCATCTGGGCGCCGCCGGTGTCACCCTCGGTCCGTGGCCCGCCGGGGAGGGCGGGGGCGGTGCCGAAGGGGGCGCGGACATCGGCTGGAACCCGTCGCGGCGGCTCACCGATCTGGCCGACAGCGCCTCCGCGGGCGCCGGCCTCGCGGTGGCTGCCCGCGCGTCCGTCCACGCGGCGATGCTCCACGCGCTCGGCACGGTCCTCGGCGCGTGCGGGACGCAGCTGCGCTGGTTCCACGCCCGCAACCGGCTGCGCGCCCTCGGCGAGTCCACCCCCGCCATCCGGCACTGACGCTCGCCTGCCTGTCCGCCTGTCCGCCTGCGCGCCTGCCCACCCGCCTGCCCGGTGTCGCGGCGGCGGGTCCGGCCGCCGCCGTCCCCGCCGTCCCCGCCGTCCCCGTCGGACGGCGGGCCGGGTGCGTCCGGCGGGCCCTCCTTGCGGTTTGGTCTGGACCACATGTCGATCTGGTCCAGACCATTGACGGCCTATCGGGCGATGCCTACGGTATGGGGCACCTACCTGGCGCAGGCATGCCAAGATCTCGCGGACGGCGCACCCCCACGCGCCTCCTGCGTCGGGCGCACTCCCCATCCCCCACGGAGGAGAACCATGCGCAAACGCCACATCGTCGGCGCGGCCCTGGCCGCGGTCGCCGTGCCGCTCACGCTGGCCGTACCGGCCCAGTCGCACGGATTCATCAACCTGCCGCCGAGCCGCTCCGCGCTCTGCGGCGCCGGCGTCGTCAAGAACTGCGGCGACATCCAGTGGGAGCCGCAGTCGGTCGAGGGCCCGAAGGGCTTCCCGACCAGAGGCCCCGCCGACGGCACCATCTGCGCGGGCGCCGACGCGCGCTGGGCGCCGCTGGACAACCCGCGCAACGGAACCTGGCCGACCACGAAGGTGACGGCCGGCCAGCAGCTCACGTTCACCTGGGAGATCGAGGCCAGGCACTCGACCACCAACTTCAGGTACTTCCTCACCAAGCCCGGCTACAGCGCGACCCAGAAGATCACCCGGGCCGCCCTGGACCTCACCCCGTTCCTGACCGTCCCGTACAACGGACGGCAGCCGGCCGCCACCACCACCCACACCGCGACCCTCCCGACCGGCCGCACCGGTCACCACGTGGTCGTCGCGGTCTGGGACGTCGCGGACACGGCGAACGCCTTCTACTCCTGCACCGACGTCCTCTTCTGACCCCCACCACCGGACGACCCGCGTCACCGGACGACCCGCGCCATCCGGGCCCGCCGCCCCCGCCTACCGGGGCCGGCGGGCCCTCCGGGTGTCCGGGCGAGCCCGTCCCCCGGCCCGTGCACTTCCGTCCCGAACCGACGGTTGCGGGCCGTAGCGGCCCCCGGGCGCCGGAGCGAGGCCGCGTCCGAGCCGCGCTACCGGCCGGTGGCCGGGGCGCCGAGCTCGACCGATGGCGCCACGTGGCCCTCTCCACCTCCATCTGACGGGCGTCGGGCGGGCGCCCCCACCGCCCGCCCGACGGTGGGGCCCGCCTTCGGCTGCCACACCGGGTGAGGCTGTGGCCCGGGGTTGTGGCCTGGCGCTGTGACCCGGGGCTGTGACCTGGGTTTCTGCGTGGTGATCGGTGCTTCGGCGGGCCTGACCGGCCGGGGCCGGTGGCCGCCGCCGGCCGGTGGCCGCTGCCACCGGTGCCGCCGTGCCCGGACGGTTGCCCGGAGCCGCCCGCCATCTCGCCGCGGCCGTGCGGGGATCGGGCTGCCACGGGCGCGGGACCTCCGGTGACCGCGCGGTCCGCCGCCCGGAAAAGGACTGTCGCGGAAGGTAGTGGTGCGGTTATGGTGAGTGACGGTCGGGCTGTGTGCCGGCCGGCTGCGGCCGGCGGGGCGTGATCCGTCGTCGGGGCGGGAGGGTGCGGCAGTGGCGGTCACCGAGGTGAGGGTCGGCCGGGAGCGGGTACGGCTGGAGGCGGCGGAGCTGTGCGCCGTCCGCTTCGTGCCGACCGCCTCGGTGGTGCTGCCGGACCACGTGGAGGTCTACCGGATCGGGGTCGGCTGGGGCGAGCCGGTTCCCTGTTCGGAGGGCGACCGCGCACGCTGGGAGGGCGCCGTACGCACGTTCCTCGACTGTCTGTCACGCGCCCTGGAGGAGCTGTACCGGGCACACGGCGGCCACCGCGCCCACGTCGACCTGGCGAAGGGGTCGAGGGGCTGGCACGGCATCGGCCGACCGCGCAGGTGGCCCGGCTGGGAGCGGCGGGCCGCCGAACGGTCGGCGCACGCGCAGCAGGTCTTCGCGCTGGAGCTGTACCGGGCGACCGAGGCCTACCGGCCGGTGCTGGCGGAGCTCGAACGGCGGGAGTCGGAGGCGCGGGCGGCCAGGCTGGCGGCCGAGGAGGCCCGTCGGCGGGAGGCGCAGCGGAGGCGGGCGGTGGTCGAGGGGATCGCGGCCCGTGCGGTGTGGCTGCACCGGCCGGGAGGCCCGGGCGAGTCCGTCCGCATTCACCGCCGTGACGTGCCGACGGCGGAGCCGGTGACCGTACCGACGGAGCCGGAGGCTCCCCGGGAGCCGGTGACGGCGAAGGAACTGGCGACGGCCCTGCTGGCCCTGGCGTACGCAGCGGGCGGCCCGGGCAGCTCCGGCGGCTCCGGCAGTACCGGCGGCCCCTGCGAGTTCCGGTGGGACGCCAGGGCCCGCGCCGCGACCGAGGAGGAGTGCCGTGCACAGGGCGTCGACGTGACCTTCCACGACTGGTGGTGCGAGGCGGTCGGAGGCCATTGGCTCGCGGACCCCGCAGGCCCGCGACCGGCCGTCGCGGTCCCCGGCCCGAAGTGGCGGAGCAGCGGTCCCGGCCTCGGCGGCACCGGCCTGTCCGGCTCCGGAGGCTTCTCCGGCGGACACGGCGCCGGCGGCTACGGCGGGCACGGGGGTTTCGGCGGCTTCGGCGGCTTCGGCGGCTTCGGCGGTTACTGAACCGGCCCGGACGGCCCCTGCCGGTCGCGTTTGAGCACCCGCCAGCCGCCGGCCCGGTTGTCGGCGACGATCTGCCGGAACATGGCCGACAGCGCCGCCTCGTTGAGCGCCTCGCCCTCCCGGACGGCCACCGTGCGGGCGGTCTTGTTGTCGTGGCCGCCGGTGACGATGCCCTCGGGGTCGGGCACGATGCCGCCGTCGTAGAGGAAGACGTTGACGTGGTCCTTGGCCGCGAGCAGCGCGCAGATGTTGCCCTGGAGCACGAAGTACGGCTGGACGGTCCGTTTGACCGTTTCCGTGACCTCCGGGTCGGCCTCGTGGACGAGGTCCCTGACCCGACGGCAGACCTCCTGCTGCCAGCCGGGCAGGGCGTCGATGTAGGCGTCCACGCGGGGGTCGGTCTCGTAACCGGCCATGGCGCTGCTCCTCGGGACCGGGGCGGATGGGCTGTCCCGGACGATTCTGCTCCCGGTCCCGGCAGAGCGGGCGAACACCGCGCCGCCCCACCACCCGCCCCGCCACCCCGGCGGAACGGTCAGGCGTGCGCGGAACGCCGGGTGAGCCCGGCGCGGACGGCGACGTCCAGGGCCGGCTCCAGCAGCAGCAGCGGTGGGCGGTCGCCGTTCCCGGTGCCCGCCGCCGCCAGCAGCTCCGCCACCACGGCACTGTCGACGGTGCGGGCCTCGGCGCATCGCAGGAACCGGACCAGGGCCTCGGTGAACGCCGGCTCGTCCGCGCGCCCCACGGCGGCCAGGCCGATCGCCTCGCCGAGGAACTCCTCCTCGGAACCCAGCCACTCGGCGGCCCCGGACAGCCCGTCGTCCAGGACGGCGGCGGGGTAGGGGATGCGGTGCCAGGCGCCGTCCTCCCACCAGTAGAGGAACCCGAACAGGTTGCCCCGGGCGTCCTCGCGCAGCTGCTCCCAGGGCAGCCAGTCCGGGCCCCCGGCGAGGAAGTCGATCTGCTCGCCGTCGATGTGGGTCTCGCTCCCGTCGGAGTCCTGGCCGCAGAAGACCGCGTGCCCGTCGTCGAGCATGGTGACGCGCCACCAGTAGGACCCGGCGGTGGCGTCGCACCACACCCCGTGCTCGTCCAGCCAGTAGCCCTCGGGATCACCCGTGGCGGCTTCCAGCAGAGCGAAGGCGACGGCCCTCGCCCACACGCCGTCCGCGTGGTCCAGGTCCTCGGGCCGGCTCGGCCTGTGCATGGTGGTGTCCCCCTCCGTCGGATCCCGGACAGCCTGCCACATCCCACATCCCCGCCTCCCCGTCCCCCACCTCCCCGCACCCCCGCACCCCCGCACCCCTCCTCCTCGCACCCCTCTCCGGCCGGGGCTGCTCACGCGGGGCGGCCCCCGGGTTCTCGCAGGTCGGCGCGGTCGACCAGAATGACGGCGTGGACGATGTGGACTACCAGGTGCTGTTGCACGAGGCGATGGAGGCGGCCCGCCGGTCGCCGCTGCGCGGAAGGGTCGCCGACTACATCCCGGCGCTCGCGAAGGCCGACCCGGCGGGATTCGGGATGGCGATCGCCACCGTGGACGGTGAGGTGTTCGGGGCGGGGGACTGGCGGCACCCGTTCTCGATCCAGTCGGTGTCGAAGCTGTTCACCCTGGCCTTGGCCCTCGCCGAGGGCGGCGACGGGCTCTGGAACGGGGTGGGCCGGGAGCCGTCCGGAAACCCGTTCAACTCGCTGGTCCAGCTGGAGTCCGAGCAGGGCATCCCGCGCAACCCGTTCATCAACGCGGGCGCGCTGGTCGTGACGGACCGGCTGCTGAAGCTCACCGGCGACGCGGTCGGGGCGGTCCGGGAGTTCCTGCGCGCCGAGTCCGGCAACCAGGCCGTCGCGGTGGACGACTCGGTGGCGTCCTCCGAGGCGCAGCACGGGCACCGCAACGCCGCGATGGCGCACTTCATGGCGAGCTACGGCAACCTGCGCAACCCGGTCGACAGCGTCCTCGCGCACTACTACGCGCACTGCGCGATCGAGGCCAGCTGCCGCGACCTCGCGCTGGCCGGGCTCTTCCTCGCCCGGCACGGGGTGCGGGCCGACGGCTCGCGGCTGCTGACACGCAGCGAGGCCAAGCGGATCAACGCGGTGCTGCTCACCTGCGGCACGTACGACGCGGCGGGCGAGTTCGCCTACCGGGTCGGTCTGCCGGGCAAGAGCGGGGTCGGCGGCGGGGTGCTGGCCGTCCTTCCGGGCAGGGGCACGGTCTGCGTCTGGAGCCCGGGGCTGGACGCCGCCGGGAACTCGGTGCTCGGCGTCGCGGCCCTCGACGCGCTGACGACCGCGACCGGCTGGTCCGTGTTCTGAGCCGGCGGCCCGCCCCGGAGCCGGGCGCCGTACGGCCCATCGCACTCGCGGGCCGCACGGCGGCGTTCACACGGGCCGGACCGCCCGGGGCCCGACGACGTCGGCGCCGAGCGCGATGACCCGGGCCCGCAGGCCGCGATCCGCGGTGACGACCAGGCACTTCCGCCCGGGGACGGCGGCCAGCGCCGCTTCGACGAGGCCGACGATCCGGTCGTCACCGCTGCCGGGCGCGGTCTCGACCCGGACCGGCGGCGACGAGGCGACGCCGCGGGCTGCGCCCTCCACCACCAGGACCACCTCCAGCGGTCCGGAGTGCGCCCACACCGGACCGTCGGCCCGCGCCGCCAGGCCGTCGTCCGCGACACCGGTCAGGCCGTCGCGCAGCCGCTCCGCCGCGCCCCGCCGGTCGCGCCACCAGCCGTCGGGCACCGATCCCACGACGTTGGCTGCGTCCACGACCAGTAGCGGCACCGGCTGGTGCTCCTGCTTCTGCTCCTGCTCCGCGGTCCCGCCCGCATCGCCTTCACCCATGGCCCGCAAGTCTGCCACGGGCCGGCGGGCGCATCCGGCCCCGCACGGCTGTCAGTCGACGACGAACAGCCGCGCACCCTCCCGCGTGCTCGAACGGTGCGGCTCCATGTCGTTCCCGACCTGGTAGCTGCTGCCCGCGGTGATCGTGACGACCTCGCCGTTCGCCAGCTCCGTGGTGAGCGTCCCCTCCAGGACCAGCAGGACGTGGCCCCGGCTGCACCAGTGGTCGGCCACGTACCCCGGGCTGTACTCCACCATCCGGACGCGTACGGAACCGAACTCGCGCGTCCGCCACGTCGCCGTCCCGGAGTCGCCCGCGTGTTCCGTCGAGGGCACCGACGCCCAGTCGGTGGTTCCGAAGTGAATGCCCGTCATGTCCATCCGGCGAGCCTAGTGCGCGCCGCATGACGGCGCGGGCCCGCCCCCGCCCTGCTGTGGCGCCCCGCCGCAGGCCTGGCTGCCCGGCAGCGGACCGGGAGGACGTTCGACGGCCGGGTGCCGAAATCCACAGGCCGACGGGGTGCCCGGGGTGACAGGATCGGGCCATGCCGACGGATCGTGTGCTGGTGGAAGCCCGTGCGCTGTGGGAGGAACTGGCCGCCGTGCCGGTGTCGTTCGCACCGCCCGGGGGTGTGGCCGTGGCCGTGTCGCCGAAGTCGGGGCTGTGCCCGTCCGGCTGGGTGGGCCTGGTCGTCCTGGGCGGATCGGCGATCGTGACCGCGCCCGGGGAGGAAGCGGCCGCTGCGGTTCGCGAGGCCCTGGCGCCGCTTCCGGCGGAGGCTCTCGTCGACGCCGACGCGGTTCGCGGTGTGCTGCCGGTGGCCCGGGTCCTCGGCCCCGCAGCGCTGGCCTACGTGTCCGGGGACGCGTTCCGCCCCGTGCCGCCGGAGCAGCCGACGGCGGGGCGCCGGCCGGTGGCGGGGCACCTGCCGACGGTCGAGCACCTGCCGGCCGGGCACCCGGACCTGGTACGCCTGGAGGAGTCGGCGGGCGCAGAGGAAGCCGGGGAGGCGGGCCTGGACGAGATCACCTCTCCCGCGTTCGTGGTCCGGGAGGCCGGCCGGGTGGTCGCTGCCGCCGGCTACCGCGCCTGGCCGGCCCGGACCGCCCACCTCAGTGTGCTGACCGCGCCCGCCCGGCGCGGTCGGGGCCTGGCCCGGGCGGTGGGCTCGGCGGCGACGGCGCACGCGCTCGACGCCGGGCTGCTCCCGCAGTGGCGGGCCCGCGTACCGGCGTCCAGGCGGGTCGCGGCCGCCTTGGGCTTCCGGGAACTCGGCGCACAGCTGAGCATCGAACTCTCCTGACCTGCGCGGTCGCCGCGGCGTGCGGGTCCTGCCTGGCCTCCGGGGGAGGATCGGAACGGCCGGTGGCGGAAGCGGAAGTTGTCGGTGCTCGCGCCCGAACGCTTCAGTGCCGGCGGCGGTTGAGCACCCCGATGAGAATCGCAAGGTCGGCGGCGCCGGCCGGGTCGTCCGCGTAGCGGGTGGTCTGGAGGGGGCCGACCTCAGGAAGGACGATGTCCTCCCGGGCCAGGACGTGGACCAAGGTCAACAGCGCGGCGCGGGCATTGCCGTCGGCGAAGGGGTGGAAGAACGCCACATCGAGGTAGGCGCGGGCCGCGCGGGACGCCAGCGGGATGTTCGGGTCGGTCGTCTCGCGCAGGCAGGAATCGAAATCGGCCTGTGTGCGAGGGGTCAGACCGTAGCGCTCTCGGCCGGCCTTCGCATAGGCGTCGCTCACGCGGAACGGTGCCCCTGGCGCAGCGAGGACTTCGCGCTGCCAACCGGCCAGCAGGGCGAAGTCCAGCGGGGTGCGGCGTGCGGCATCTTCTCGGGCCGAGGCGTGTGCGGCGAGCAGACGCTCGGCGCGAATCGGGTCGCGCCGGCGCACCGTCCCCTCGCACCAGGACCGGAACCCATCGCGGTCGGGCGGGATCCGCTGCAGGGCCGGTGCGCGTTGCCAGTCGGCCTCACGGCGCACGCGCAGCCAGACCGAAAGGCTGTCAGTGGCGGTCATGGAGATCCTCCAGAGCCGCCCTCTCCTGGTGGTCCTGGTACGGGGCGTGGCCGGTGAGGCCGGCGGCGAGGTCCTCGCCGACGGATTCGATCAGCGTCCGTTCCGGGGTGACCCAGCTCTTGAACCGGCCGCCGATCGCGCTCTCCACCGCTCGCGCGGCTTCGGCCCGGTCCATGCCGGTGCTGGTGAGGAACCAGCCCAGGACGATCGAGGCCTGGCCGTGCCAGCCGCCCTCCGCGCCCGAGTCCAGCGTGTGGGTCACGAGCCGGACGCAGGCCCGTTCCAGGTGCCAGCTGCGATCCTCGGGCGAGGCGTCCGGCGGCGGCGCCAGCTCGGCGAAGCGCTGGGCTGTCCGCTCCAGCCACTCCCGCCACTCCAACAGCGCGGATACGACGCGTTCTGCGGTCTCGTCCGGGGTCGTCACCGAGCTCGGCCCGCTGACCCAGTTGCCGATGGGCCCGCCGTCGCGGTAGCACCAGCTCCATCCCCAGGCCCAGGTGCCGTACCGCTCCCGGATGATCGCGTCTATCTGACTCTCGCACCAGTGTTCGCCCTGCCACCAGCCGGCCATACCGGAGAGCACCGGTGGCACCCACTCGCGGACCAGCGAGCGGAGACGGGCTTCCTCGCCCTCGTCCCAGGCGAACGGGTGGCGGGCAGGGTCGAGCTCATCCCAGTTCCGCATGCCCTCATAGGTGGTGCGGGGCACACGGTTCTCGGGGAAGGGCAGGGTGTCACGGTTGTACGTCAGCGCTGGCCACTCTTCCGGTTCGATGTGATCGGCCCATCAGTCTCGGCTCAAAGCCCGTGGTACCGCGAACCGTTTTTCGGACCGCACCCCGTGCGGCGCCATGTGTTTCCGCTTGGTGCTGCGGCCCGGGGCTGTCCCGGCCTGCGGCTGCCCGGGTCTGCGGCTACCGCGGCCTCGGGTTGCATCAGCCTCGGGCTACTTCGGCCGGGCCGCCGTCGCGGGCGGCTGCGCCGGATCCGTGAACGGCACGGCGAGGGCGGTGAGTTCGTCGGGGCGGAGGACGAGGTCGGCGGCGGCCGCGGAGTCCCGGATGCTGGCGGGGCGGCGGGCACCGGGGATCGGGACGACGACGGGCGAGAGGGCGAGGAGCCAGGCGAGGCCGACCTGCTGGGGAGAGACGCCGCGTTCGGCGGCGATCCGGTGGAAGGCGGTGCGCGCGGCGGTGCCCTCCGAGGGGTCGTCCAGGACGCTGTGGGCGAGGCCGCCGAGCGGGCTCCACGGCAGGAACGCCAGGCCCAGCCGTTCGCAGAGCCGGAGCTCCGGCTCACCGGTGCGCACGGCGGGGGAGAACCGGTTCTGCACTGAGACCAGCCCCGGGCCGAGGACGTCCCGGGCCGTCAGGATCTGCTGCTCGTCGACGTTGGAGATGCCCGCGGCCAGGACCTTCCCGGCGTCCAGCAGATCGCGCATCGCGCCCACCGACTCGGCCCAGGGCACCCGGGGGTCGGGCTTGTGCAGCTGGTAGAGGCCGATCGCCTCGACGCCGAGGCGGCGCAGCGAGTCCTCACAGGCCCGCCGGAGGTGCTCGGGCCGGCCGTCGACAGTCCAGGAGCCGTCCCCGGGCCGGCCGCGGCCGCCCTTGGTGGCGACCAGCACCGCCGCCCGGTCGCCGGCCGACCGGGCGGCCAGGGCCCGGGCGACCAGCCGTTCGTTGTGGCCGACCTCGTCGGCGTGCCAGTGGTAGGAGTCGGCGGTGTCGAGCAGGGTGACGCCGGCGTCGAGCGCGGCGTGCAGGGTGGTGAGAGCGGCGTCGGCGTCGGGACGTCCCTCGACCGAGAGCGGCATCGCGCCGAGCCCGATCGCGCCGACCGCCCGGTCACCGATGGTGCGCTGTCGCACGGTCATGCCGCCTTTCCGTCGCGCACGCCGGCGCCCTGGTGTTCGGATCCTTCGTGGCCCTGGCGACCGCCGCGGTCCTCGTGCTCCTGGCGGTTCTCGAAGCCTCGGCGGTTCTCGAAGCTCGCGCCGTTGTCGCCGCCGTCGCCGCCGTCGAGGCCGGCGCGGTCCTCGGGCCGTTCGAGGGCCTCGGCGACGGCGCCGGGCAGCCACTGTGCCGTGGGCGAGAACCGCAGCCCGAGCCCGGCGGCGCGCCGGTTGTCCAGCGGGTACCAGCGGTCGAAGGAGAACGGCGAGTGGTCCGCGCCCTCGGCCCGCCGGTAGCGGGCGGTCGTCCCGAGCCGCTGCGCGATCAGTTCGCAGAGCGCGACCGCGTCGAGCGGCCCGTCCGAGCCGGCGTTCACCGCGCCGACCGCCGCCGAGGAGGCGGTGCGCACCAGGGCGGCGGCGATCTCCTCGTGGTGGACGAACGAGGTCGGCTGCGGCCGCTCGTGCACGGCGACCGGCCGGCCGGCGGCGATCAGCCCGGTGTAGTGCGCGAGCCGGCCGGTGAAGTCCTTCGCGCCGCCGCCCAGGACGTGCGCGCTGCGCACGCTCGCCCAGGAGAACGGCGGGTCCGCGGCGAGCACCGCCTCGGCCTGCCGCTTCCCCTCGGCGTAGCCGGTCGCCTCGTCGAAGTGCCGGGCGAGTGCGGCCGGGTCCTGCCACGGAAGGCCGAGGTCGACCGTCCAGCCGGCCGGGTCGACGGCCTCCTCCGCCACCGGCACACCCGGGGTGGTGCGGACCAGCGGTGAGGTCGCCGGGTCGTACGCCTCCATGGTCGAGGTCATCACGTAGCGGTCGGTGCGGCCGGCGAAGACGCGGCGGGCCACGACGGCCTGGGCGGGGGTGTAGAGGACCTGGTCGATCACCGCGTCGAAGGTCCGGTCGCCGAGCGCGGCGGTCAGTCCGGCCTCGTCCGAGCGGTCGGCGCGCACGTGGTCGACGCCGGGCGGCTGCGGGGCGGAGCCCCGGTTGACCACGGTGACGCGGACTCCGGCCGCGCGCAGCAGGGCGACCAGGTGCGCGCCGAAGTACCGGCTCCCGCCGATCACGCACGCGGTGCGCAGGCCGCCGCCGGGCCGGCCGCTGCTCGAATCGTTCTGTGGGACGTTTTCCATGGCCACCACCCTGTCGGCGTATCGTCATCAGCAGAACTACCGACTTGCTGAACACGTCATCAGTGGAACTGTCGACGGGGAGGGTGCGCGATGATCGACGTCCGGAGGCTCACGATGCTCCAGGCGGTCGCCGAGCACGGCAGCTTCAACCAGGCCGCGGCTGCTCTGCTGCTCACGCCGTCCGCCGTCTCGCAGCAGATCGCGGCACTGGAACGGGGACTCGGCACGGCGGTGGTGGAGCGCTCGACCCGCGGGGTGCGGCTCACCGAGGCCGGACGGCTGCTGGTGGAGGCCGCCACCGCGATCACCGCCGAACTCCGGCACGCGCAGGAGCAGATCGGCCGGCTCGGCGCGGCCCGGCCCCGGCTCACCCTCGCCACCTTCACCAGCGGCGGCCGGCACCTGCTGCCCGCCGTCCTCACCCGGTTCGCGGCGGCGCACCCCGAAGTCGAGCTGCGGATCGTCGAGCGGGAGCCGGAGTTCAGCCTCCCGATGGTCCGCGAGGGAACGGCGGACCTCGCCCTCGCCTACCACTTCGACGGGCCGCTGCCCGTGCTGCCCGGGGACCGCTCCGGGCTCGACTGGACGCCGCTGATGGAGGACCCGCTCTCGGTGGTGCTGCCGGAGGACCACCGCCTGGCCGGCCGGGAGAGCCTCGACCTGGCCGAACTCGCCGATGAGAGATGGGTGCTGGGCTGCCTGAGGACCGAGACGTTCCTTCGCCGCCACGCGGCCCTCGCCGGCTTCGAGCTCCAGGTCGCGGGTTCCACCACCGACTACTTCTTCGCCCGCTCCCTGGTGGCGGCCGGGGTCGGCGTCTCCCTGGTGCCGTACGTCGCGCTCGACCCGGCCCTCCCCGGCACCCGGGTGGTATCGGTGACACCGCCGCGCCCGGCGCGCCACTTCGGCATCGCCCGGGCCCGGCGCCGCCGTCCCCACGCGTACGCCGAGGCTCTGGCCGCCCTGCTCTGCGACCACGTCGCCACGGCGGGCTGACGGGGGGCGGCTCTCCCGTCGGGTCCAGGCAGCCCGGACCGGCCCGGACCAGCGCGGACCGGCGCGGACCCCGGACCCTGGAGCCTGAACCCCGACGACGACGGGGATCGGCGCCGCCGAGGAGACCGCGGAACCGGCCGGCCGCAGGGCGGATGCCGCGACGGCCCGGTACGGAGGGGTCTCCGTACCGGGCCGTCGGGGGTGGTGCCGGGCGGGTGGCGCCGGACCGTCGGGTCAGTCACGCCGCTCGAACAGCCGTACCGGGATCGGTTCCGGCCGGGAGCGGCCCGAGAGCGAGGAGTCCTGCGGGGACAGCATGAGCGCGATCCCGCCGAGCGCGAGGAGGACGAGGACCGCCACCGCGAGCGGGGTGATGAACTGCGAGGCGGGCAGGCCGGCGGTGGGCGTGCGGCCGTCCAGCACGACGGAGACGGAGGCCATGCCGGTGTAGTGCATGGCCACGACGGCGACGCCCGCGATCAGCGCGGACGCGAGCGACGCCAGCATGCCGGTGATGTTGAGCGTCATCCACAGTGCGGCGGTGGCCGCGAACACGGCGATCGCGATGGAGGCGGTCACGATGAGCGGCTCGTACGAGACCTTCCCCTGGACGTGCATGGCGGCCATGCCGAGGTAGTGCATCGCGGCGACGCCGAGGCCGGTGACCGCTCCGCCGACCAGCAGCGTGCTCACACTGCGCGGCCGGTAGCCGACGTAGAGGATGCCGAGACCGACCACGCCGATCGCGAGCAGCAGGCTGAACAGCGTCAGCGGCACGTTGTAGAGGATCGTCGACCCGGTGACGGTGAAGCCGAGCATCGCGAGGAAGTGCATCGTCCAGATGCCGCAGCCGATCTCGACGGCGCCCAGCAGCAGCCAGCCGAGGCGCCTGCGCGGTGGCAGGTCCAGGGCGCGGACGGTGCACCGCAGGCCGAGTGCGGCTCCGGTGCAGGCGACCAGGTAGGAGAGGACCGGGTTGATCCAGCCGTAATGGAAACCGTCGATGGGGGCGGTATGGGGGTGCATGCGGTACCTGAACTGACGTGTCGCTGATGGATGGTGGGAGGGCACGCGCGCAGCGCGGCCCGGCTGTCCCGGCGGCCCGGAGGACCGGGGAAGCGGGGGGAGCAAGGGGACCGGGTGGATCAGGGGAGGCAAGGGGGTCGGGGGCGGCGGAGCCGTACCGAGGCGGTTCGGCGACCGTCGGCGGTCCCGGTTCGGACGCATGACGGCGTGCGGCCCACTGCGATCCCGGCACGCTTCTCCTCGACGACGCTGATGACCCCGGCGGCCCGTCAGGCGTCGAGGGTCACGGGCGCCACGGAGTGTCGGCAGGCGGGAGCGGGCTCCGGGAAGGGGCGGAGCGGACACGGCGCGACGTTCTTCGTCGGACGGGCGCCGTGACGGGAAGCCGTCTGCCGGGCCTCACGTGCGGGTACATACTATCGAGCCGTCGGTCAAGGGTTTTACGGGGGGTGCGTCTACGGACGATCCCGCTGCCCGCACTCCCCGGGCCGGCGCGGTGTGCCGCCCGTGGCCCGCCGTCAGTCCGGCCGGGGACCGCCCGCCGCACCGCACCGCCGTCCGCCCGCCCTCGTGCCTGCCGGACCGCCCGCCCGCGTGCCGTCGCCGGTCGCCGGCCTGCCACCCGTACGCAGCCCGCTCGCCACGCACCCGCCCGCCGCCCGCACGCCGCTCCACCCGTCGAACGCGCGGACGGCGGCCCGGCCCGCCGGATTGCCGCCCGGAAGCCGGGGCCGGCGAACCGGCGGGAACGGCGTACGGGCGGGCCGGAACTGGGACATGATCGGAGGGTGTCGACCGAGAACGCGCCTCCGCCGCCCCCGACCGCCTCGCTCGTCTTCTGGGCCGGTCGCTGTGACCGCCACGCCGGGACGGTGGAGCGCGAACTGGTCCGGTGGGGGCACTACTTCCCCGACGGACCGCCGGACGCGGAGGACGCGCTGATCCTGCTGCGCCGCACCGTCCGGGAGATGCGGTCCGAGCCCGGGCCGGACGGCCTCCGCGCGGTCCGCCTCCGCGCCGCGGACCTCCTGGAGCGGGCCGCCGCTCCGCTGGACGCGGCGCGGCTGTTCAACGCCCGCACGCTCACCCCGGCCGTCCTGCCCCTGATCGCCCACCACCTCCGCACCGCCGGCGCCGCCATGGCCGCCGCCCGCACCTACCTGGAGGCGGGTGCTCCGGCAGGGGACCCGTCCTCGACGGCTCCTGCACCGCTCCCGCGACCGACCCCGCACGACGGCGACGTCCGGCCGGGAGCCACCGGCCGCTAGCGTCCGTCCGCAGACGGCACGGCACGAAGCGGCAGGGCACGGAGCGGCACGGCTCCGCCGCGCAGGCGTGCGCGGCGGGGCCGTGCCGGGGAACGGGGACGGGCGGGGGTACCTCAGCGCCTCAGTACCTCAGTACCTCAGGACCGCGGCGATGTGGCCCATGTCGGTCAGCTTCCCGTCGGGGACGAAGTCGACCTGGGCGCCCGCGTCCAGGGCGTGCTCGATGATCTCGTCGACGATGTCCTCGCGCGCCCCGGTCTCCTGCCGGTCCGCCGGGACGAGGTGGGCGCCGTCGTCGCGGACGGTCGCGCGGTAGTTGTCCTCGACGACCAGCCGTCCGATCCGTCCGTCGCCCGTGGTCTGCCAGACCTCGTCGAGGCCGGCGGCCAGCAGTTGGCGGCCGCGGGCGCGGTCCAGTTCGGCCGCGGCGTCCTCCGCGGCCCGGGCGGCCTGTTGCGCGAGAGCGGGCCGGACCGCCTCCAGCAGTGCCTGGGCCGGCCCCTCGGCGAGGCCTCCCACCGGCAGCGTCGAGGCGGGCCCGGGCGTGGCGGTCCAGAGGTCCTGGAAGAGGGCCAGCGCCTGGGCCTCGCCCGCCACGTGCAGGGGCCGGGGGTCCTCGGCGAGCACCGTCCGCAGGCCGGCGTCCGCCTCGCGGAAGAACTGGCGGGTCGCCTCGTCGCGGAAGGTGCTCGGCAGGTCGCCGATCCGCTCCTTGCGTTCGGCGTCCGGGTCCTCCAGGCTCCGGCTGAAGGGGAAGCCGCCGCCGGACCGCTCCTCCAGGTGCTCGGCGGTGCCCGCCCACAGGCTGATGCGGTCGGCGGCGAGCGCCAGGACCCAGTAGGGGCGGTCGGCTTCGCGGGCGGCGACCAGGTTGCGGGTGAGGTAGGTGTCCGACACGACCGTGCGCGCCGGCACGCTCCGGGCCAGTGACCACACCTGGTGCTCGCCGGGCGAGACGAACAGGGCCAGGCCGTCCTCCGCGTGGACGAGGTCGACCTCCTTCAGCGCCTGGTCGAGCTGACCGGTCACGTCGAGCCGGTCGGCCCGGGAGACCGCCGGGTCGGCGTCGATCCTGGCCTTCGCCTCGGCGACGAGATTCCGCAGGAGAACCGGGTCCTGTGCGTTGTCCGGCTCCCTCCGGTGGGTCGGCATCAGGATCGACACCGCCGGGTAGGGGCGGGCGCGGCGAAGCTCGGAGAGCGTCGAAGCGGTCAGGTCGGAACGCATGGGTCGTACCTTTCGTCAGGACTCGTGCAGTGGGCCCGCGCACGTGATCGGGGACGTGGTGGCCGCGGGCCGCACGGCGTTTTCCTGCCGGCCCTCAGTACCTCTGGGCCTTGACCACGATCGGAGTCAACGTCAGGTCGGCAGGCTGGCGGCTGAACGCGATCGGATCGGCCTTGCCGCCCGGCGCGATGTTCTCGGCACCGACCACCGTCGTGTCGACGGTGTTGCCGGACGCGTCGGTGAAGTCGACCTGGACCGCGTAGGAGGCGGGCTCCCGGGTGCTGTTGACGATCGTCACCACCGCCGCGTGGAGGCCGCCGGTGGTGCTCCGCGGCACGCCGGTGAGGGTGACGTCGGAGAGCGCGTTGCCGCTGCCCGTGACTCCTTGGAGGACCTCGGTGGCCCTCTGGCGGTTCTGGGCGGCCTGGGCGTCGGCCGACGCCTGGAACGAGGACGCGGCCGCCTGGGCGGAGACGGAGCGGGCGGAGGCCTCGGCCAAGGCCGACTCCGCCTTCGAGGCGAGGGCGGAGGGCGGCTCGCCCGAGAAGGTCGACGGGTTCGGCGCCTCCGTCAGCGTCGTCCGGGGGGCCGTGGTCGGCGTCGTGGGCGACGAGCTGCTGCACGCCGCGACCACGAGGACGACGGCTCCCGTGAGGGCGGCGAGGGCCGCCGCACTCCGCGCCCGCCTGTTCCCGCTGCCGTGAGAGGGATGGAGCCTTCGCATCTCGTGAACCTTTCGACCGTCCGTCCGGCTGCCGGTGGGCGCCGTTCCCATGCTCGGCCCGGTGCGGACGGGATGACGAGCGCTGCTGGCCCATTTGGGATGCCCCGCCGGTGCCGCCGGGCGCCGCAAGGTGCGGGCGTCGACGCCCGCCGACGCCCCCGACACCCGGAGGTCCGGCGCGGTCGGTCCCGCCCGTCCGGCAGCACGCCGTACGGCCGGGCCCTCGTCGGCCCGGCCGTCCGCCGCCACCGCCGCCACCGCCGCCACCGCCGTGGTCCGCCGGTCCGGGCCGGCCGCCGGGGCGGGGTGCCGGGGTCGGGTGCCGCCCACCGCACCGCCGGCGGACGCGTGGAACGGACGGCTCCTCATCGCGCGATCCTGCGGGATCGCTTGAACTCCGGTCGGGGGATTGGGGATCATCGAACACGTTCGCACTGCACGAGCTCCCGCCGCGCGCGGGTTCGACAGGAGGCACCTGTGTCCCTGCACGACGACGCTCTCGGGCTGGCCCCGGATCTGGTCCGGCTCCGCCACGACCTCCACCGGTTCCCCGAGTTGGGCCTCGGTCTCCCGCGCACCCAGGAGCGGGTGCTGGAGGCCCTCGACGGACTGCCGCTGGAGGTGAGCCAGGGTTCGGCGCTGAGCTCGGTCACCGCGGTGCTGCGCGGCGGCCGGCCGGGACCGGCGGTGCTGTTGCGCGGCGACATGGACGGTCTTCCCGTCGCGGAGAAGGCCCCGGTGCCGTTCGCCGCAGGCAACGGTGCCATGCACGCCTGCGGACACGATCTGCACACCGCCATGCTCGCCGGTGCGGCGCAGTTGCTGGCCGCACGGCGGGAGCAGCTCCACGGGGACGTGGTCTTCATGTTCCAGCCCGGCGAGGAGGGTTGGGACGGGGCCGGCGCCATGCTGGCCGAAGGCGTGCTGGACGCGGCGGGCCGCCGCCCGGTCGCGGCCTACGCCCTGCACGTGGCGTCGACCATGCCGCACGGGGAGTTCGGCTCCCGGCGCGGACCGGTCCTCGCCGCGTCCGCCGCGCTGCACGTCACCGTCCAGGGTGCGGGCGGCCACGGCGCGCTGCCGCACCGGGCCAAGGACCCCGTCACGGCGGCCTGCGAGATGGTGACCGCGCTGCAGACCATGGTGACCCGCCGCTTCGACGTGTTCGACCCGGTGGTGATCACCGTCGGACTCCTCCGGGCCGGGACCCAGCGCAACATCATCCCCGAGACCGCGCACTTCGAGGCGACGGTGCGCACCTTCTCCGCCGAGGCGGGGGCCCGGGTCGCCGACACCTCGGTCGAGCTGGTCAGGGCCATCGCGGCCGCCCACGGCCTGGGGGTGCAGGTCGAGTACGTCCCCGAGTACCCGGTCACCGTGACCGACGGGGACGAGACCGACTTCCTGGCGGACACCGTCCGGGAGGTCCTCGGCGAGGAGCGCTTCCGGATGATGCCGAACCCGATCCCCGGGTCGGAGGACTTCTCCCGGATACTCGACGCCGTTCCGGGCTCGTTCGCGTGGCTCGGCGCGGCTCCGAAGGGGGTCGACCCGGAGAACCTGCCGGCCAACCACTCGCCCCACGCGGAGTTCGACGACGCGGTGCTCGCCGACGGCGCCGCCCTCTACGCCGAACTCGCCGCCCGCCGGCTCGCGGCCTGAGCCCCGTCCCCCGGGTCCGCCGTCCGGCTGCCGGCGGCGGCCGCCGCGAGGGGCCCCCCGGGCACGGGATCGCCCCCGGACGCCCCCCGCCACGTACCGCGCCGCGGGCGCGCCCCCGGCCCC